>DATJUS010000029.1:0-64094 GCA_035502175.1 Rhizomicrobium sp. | reverse complement strand
AACGGAAAAACGGAACGACGTTTCCCATGTATCTCTCCGTTGGCGAGGGTCGGATCGGTGGACAACCGATCTTTGTCGGCATCATCCATGATCTGTCCGCGTTACACGGCGCGGAACGTGACCGTGAAATATCAGACCGCCTTCTCGCAAACATCGTCGAGTCTTCCGACGATGTCATCCTCAGCAAGACGCTCGATGGAATCGTCCTGAGCTGGAACGCAGCGGCCGAGCGCATCTTTGGCTTCAGCGCCGCGGAAATGATCGGCCAACCGATAACCGCCATAATTCCTGAGGACCGCCTCTCCGAGGAAGCGGACATCCTCAGTCGCGTGCGCGCCGGAGAAAGCATTTCGCATTTCGAAACCGTGCGCAGGCACAAGAGCGGGCGCGAGATCATTGTGTCCCTCAGTGTCTCGCCGCTGCGCGACGCCGACGGAACGATTGTGGGCGCATCCAAGATCGCGCGCGATGTGACGGAGCAGCGAAAGGCTGAGGGCAAGGCGGCCGAGCTTCAGTTCGAGCTGTTTCATACGACGAGACTTACGGCGATGGGTCAGATGACCGCGGCAATCGCGCATGAGGTCAACCAGCCTCTCACCGCCATCGCGAACTATGTCAGCGCGGCCCGCCGGACGATTTCCGCGCTGGGCGACGATGCCTCCGCGCTAAAGGCCAAGGAGCTCATGAGCAAGGCCGCGGAGCAGGCCCTGCGCGCGGGCGCGATCATCCGCAACCTGCGCGATTTCGTCGAAAAACGTGAAAGCCATCGCGAGCCGCATGACATCAACAAGGTGATCACCGAGGCCGTCGCGCTCGGGATGGCAGGCGCGGCACATACCGACGTGAAAATCCGTCTCGATCTGAACGCATCACTCGCGCCAGTTCTGATCGACAAAATTCAGATCCAGCAGGTGCTGCTCAACCTCATCCGAAACAGCGTCGAGGCGATGGCGGCCACACGCGAGCGCGAACTTGCGCTCAGCACGGCGCCGGACGAGCCCGGCTTTATCTCCGTAACGGTGGCCGACACCGGGCCCGGACTGCCGGAGCAAGTTGCGGAACGACTGTTCAAGCCGTTCTCCACAACCAAGGAGCAGGGCATGGGTATTGGCCTGAGCATCTGCCATTCCATCGTTGAGGATCATGGCGGGCTCATCTGGCTGCTGCCCGACGTAACCAAAGGAACGGCGTTCCGCATTCGGCTTCCACTCTTCTCCCACATCGAGAGTTCGACATGAGCACCGAACCGACCATCTTCATCATCGACGACGAACCCAGCGTTCGTGAATCGCTTCGCGCGCTTCTCGAATCCGTGGGCCACAGGGTGAAAGACTACGGATCGGCCCACGCGTTCCTCGCCGACCATCCGACTCACGACGGCTGCGCAATCTCGGACATCCGCATGCCCGAAATGGACGGGCTGGAGTTGCAGGAGGAAATCGCCCGTCGCGGGCTTGGCATTCCCGTCATCATCATGACAGGCCACGGCGACGTGCCTTTGGCCGTTCGCGCGATGAAGGCGGGCGCGATCGATTTCCTCGAAAAGCCTTTTGACGATGAAACCATGCTCGGCAGCGTCCGGCGCGCTCTGGAAGCCGGGCGACAAAAACACGACCAACTGGCGGAAGCGCGCGCCGCGCAGGACCTGCTGTCGCTGCTGACACCCCGGGAACGCCATGTCCTCGATCAGCTGGTTGCCGGACGATCAAACAAGGTTGCCGCCTACGAACTCGGAATTTCGCCGCGCACCATCGAAATTCACCGTGCGCGCATCATGGACAAGATGCACGCCAGAAGTCTGTCCGACCTCGTCCGCACGGCCCTGGCGGCCGCAAAACCGGCAGGCGGCCCGATCTGAATCCCGGTCCCGCGAACGCGTGTTGAATCTTCAATCCATTGATTCAAGGTTCGCGCAGTTTCCGATTGCCCACGTTTGTCCACGAACGGCCTCACGCGGCAATTTATCCAGCAACTCCGATGCGAGCATTTGGGGATGGCGCTCCCACGGGGAATCGAACCCCGGTTTCAGCCTTGAGAGGGCCGCGTCCTAACCGCTAGACGATGGGAGCATCGCGCGGGAAGCGCGGCTTATAGCGGCCCCCTGTGGCCCGGATCAAGCGGGCGGCCAAGGGCCTTGAGCGCAAGGAAAAATCAGGCGGCGCGCGCGGAAATCTCGAGCGCGATCCGGTGCCAGCGGCTGGTATCCGGCACGAAGGCGGCGAGGGATTGCGCGCCATGCGCATCGAGCGCGGCGATCAGCCAGACGAAATCCGCCTCGCCCGCCAGATCGCGCGGGCTCGGAGACGGGCGGCCGTTCGGGTGCGAGTGATAGCAGCCGACGATCGCCCTGCCCGCTTCGCGCGCGATGCGGCGGAAGCGCAGGTGTGCGGCGGGATCGATCTCGAAGCTATCGGCATGCGGCGAGACATTGTGCACCGGATGGATCGCGACGGCGTGAATCGCATCGCCGGTCCGCACGCCTTCGATCAGGCCGCAGCATTCACGCGGGAACGCGGCGCGCGCTTCGGTGGAGATCCGCGCGCCGAGCGCGTCGGGCATGACAAGCGTCGTGAGCGTCATTTCGCGGCTTTGATCTGCGAGATCAGGTGGCCATCCTCGGTGTCGATGATGTCGATTTCATCGCTGTCGCCGGCGCGCACATGCAGGATCAGGCGGCCGGATTCCGACTGCATCTCGATCACCTTCGCGCCGGCGGGCAGCACGAAGGCGCCGGGCGCCGCGATGCCGGCGGCCTGCGGCGGCGCGGGATGATCGGAGAACTTCCGCATCATGCCCACGACCAGAAGAATGAGAGCGATGACAATCAGCGCGCCAAGGACTATGACGACCGCGAGCATCAGCCGGTGGCTGGTGGTCTTCGCGGGCTCCAGCGGCGTTTGAATGTCTGACACCAAAATCTCCGAAAACGAATTGCGCGCCACGGTCGCGGACGAGCAGGAAAGCATGCGCCTCGACCGCTTCCTGGCGGAAGCGTTCCCCGAGCACAGCCGCTCGCGCCTGTCGGGATTGATCGAGGCGGGCGCGGTTGCGCGCGGAAGCGAAACGATAAAAGACACCAATCACAGGGTCAAACCGGGTGAAGCGTATTGCGTTATTCTCCCGGCAGCGAAGCCCGCGCTGCCGCAGGCGCAGGATATTCCACTGGACGTCGTCTACGAAGACAAGGACGTCATCGTCATCGAGAAGCCGCCCGGCCTCGTCGTGCATCCGGCGGCCGGCAATCCCGACGGCACGCTGGTCAATGCGCTGATCGCGCATTGCGGAACCGGTCTCTCCGGCATCGGCGGCGAGATGCGGCCCGGCATCGTGCATCGTCTCGACAAGGACACGAGTGGATTGCTGGTCGCCGCGAAGAACGAACGCGCGATGAACGGTCTCTCCAAGCAATTCGCGACGCATACGGTGGAGCGCGCCTACAATGCCGTTGTCTGGGGCGCGCCGCGCAAGCACGAAGGCCTGATCGAAGGCGAGATCGCGCGCAATCCGTTCGACCGCAAGCGCATGGCGGTGGTGCGCGGCGGCGGCAAAGTCGCGCGCACGCGCTATCGCGTCATCGAAACCTTCGGCGACACCATCCGCCCGTTCGCATCTCTAATAGAGTGCCGGCTGGAGACCGGGCGCACGCACCAGATCCGCGTGCACATGACCCATCTGGGCCATCCGCTGATCGGCGATCCGGATTACGGCCGTGCTCGCCAGCCGCCGCGCCCGAAAACCGAAGCCGAGGAAATAGCCTTCACGGCAGCGCGGGAATTCCCGCGCCAGGCATTGCACGCCTGGCTGCTCGGGTTCGAACACCCTACAACGCATAAGGATATGCACTTTGAATCGCCCTGGCCTGTGGATTTTTCCGCCCTTGTAGAGGCTCTGAGGGGCTTGAAAAAGGCTTGAGCCATCCCCAAATCCGCTACCTGATGGGGCGATCTTTTCTCGAATTAACTGTCGTTTGGCAGGCGGGTGCGTTGTCTAATGGAGACGCATGGACCGTGGGCGTACGTCCCGTGCAAGGATGGACGATATGAGCAGCCGTGGATTGCCGAGCCTCGCCGGCGAAGGCGGACTTTCCCGCTACCTGACCGAAATTCGCAAGTTTCCGCTTCTCCAGCCGGAAGAAGAGTACATGCTCGCCAAGCGCTGGAAGGAGCATGAAGACCCCGAAGCCGCGCGCAAGCTGGTGACGTCACACCTGCGCCTCGTCGCCAAGATCGCGATGGGCTATCGCGGCTATGGCCTGCCCGTCTCCGAGATCGTGGCCGAAGGCAATGTCGGATTGATGCAGGCGGTGAAGCGGTTCGAGCCCGACAAGGGCTTCCGTCTCGCCACCTACGCGATGTGGTGGATTCGCGCGTCGATCCAGGAATACATCCTGCGCTCGTGGAGCCTCGTGAAGATGGGCACGACCGCGGCGCAGAAGAAGCTGTTCTTCAACCTGCGCAAGGCCAAGACCAAGATCGAAGCGATCGAGGAAGGCGACATGACGCCGGAGCATGTGGCGACGATCGCCGATCAGCTCGGCGTAACGGAGCGCGAAGTGGTGGACATGAACCGCCGCCTCTCAGGCCCCGACGCGTCGCTGAACGCGCCGCTGAAATCGGAATCCGAAAGCGAATGGCAGGATTGGCTCGCCGACGACACGGCGGATCAGGAAACCCGCATGGCAGAGCGCGAGGAGATGGGCGAACGCCACAATCTGCTCACCGGCGCGCTGGGCGAGCTGACCGAGCGCGAACGCGAGATCATTCAGGCGCGGCGTCTTCAGGACGATCCGGCCACGCTCGAAGAGCTGTCGCAGAAATACGGCGTCTCCCGCGAACGCGTCCGCCAGATCGAAGTGCGTGCGTTCGAGAAGCTGCAGACGCAGATGAAGCGCGCGCTGACCGAAAAGCGGAGCCAGATGCAGGCGCTGAGTCCGGCTTAATCAGGCGAGAGACTAGTATCTCCGGGTGACTTAAGTGCTCGTGCTGCTGGAAGTGATCGGATGGACCGGGCAATTCATTCTCTGGATTGCCGAGATGGTAGTCTGGATGGTGGGCAGCTTGTTCAAGGCAAAAAAAAATCTCCTCACCCCCTTGAAGCGTGGCGCTCCAAACGCCATTTGACCCATATCCCCACGGGAGTAGACGGACCCAAGGACGCCGCGAAAAGCGGCGGAAAGCCTGTGCTTTTGCGCGGGCGGCGGCGGCGAATTTCGTCCCGGAAAAATAAATTTCGCCGGCTTATCGAACACCTTCATCCCAACACCGTCATGGCCGGGCTCGTCCCGGCCATCCATTAACTCGGGCCTGCGGCTTCTGGAAAATGGATGGCCGCCACAAGGGCGGCCATGACGAATGGAATATTGAAAGGCACGATTCAAAGAACGGCGGAGCCATGCCTGAATCGGGCGCTCACTTCTGTATGATTTGCGTACAGAAGCTCTGTATCGGCAGTCATGCCCCCACATCTTTGCCACTATGCAATTCGGCATGTTCGCGCCCGCGCAACCTCGCGCTAGCGTCGTCACAACAGGAGCACGGCAATGACATTGAAGATGTGGCAGGTCGACGCCTTCGCGAGCCGGCCGTTCGAGGGCAATCCGGCGGCGATCGTGCCGCTCGACGCGTGGCTCGACACCGCGCTGATGCAGAAGATCGCGAACGAGAACAACCTCGCCGAGACCGCGTTCTTCGTGAAGACCGCGCCGGGCAAATACGATCTGCGCTGGTTCACGCCGGAGGCCGAGGTCGATCTCTGCGGTCATGCGACGCTGGCGAGCGCATGGACGATCTTCAAATTCCTCGACACCGGATTGAAGTCCATCGCCTTCGACACACGCTCAGGCACACTGGTCGTGGATCGCGGCGCGGACGGTAATCATGTGATGTCGCTGCCCTCCGATCCGGTGACGCCCTATGACGTGAAAGATGGACTTGCGAAACAGATCGGCGAAGCGCTCGGTGTCGCGCCGCCCGATGAGCTGCACAAGGGCCGCTACATCCTCGCCGTGTGGAACGATCCAAAACAGGTTCGCGCCATCAAGGATGCCGGCGATATCGCGCGCGTTCTGCGCCCGCTCGACATGTGGGGCCTGATCGCGACGGCGCCGGGCGATGAAGGCTACGACATCGTCTCGCGCTTCTTCGCGCCGGACAAAGGCGTACCGGAAGATCCGGTGACGGGCTCCGCGCATTGCGCCGTGGTGCCGTTCTGGGCGAAGCGTCTCGGCAAGAAGACATTGAAGGCGCGGCAAGCTAGTCCGCGTGGCGGCGACCTTCTCTGCACCGACGACAACGGCCGCACGATCCTCTCCGGATCGTGCGCGCTCTACATGACCGGTGAGATAGAAGTTTAGCCCTCAATCAAGATTGTCATCCCGGCCGACCCCGGACTTGATCCGGGGGAGAGCCGGGACCCAGCGAGCAGCTTGCACCCTGGGTCCCGGCTCGGCGCGCTGCTCACGCAGCGCTTGGCCGGGATGACAATGGAGCTCTATTCGTCCTCTTCTTCGCTGGGCTCTTCGTCTTCGAGTTCTTCGTCGGTCTCGTCGTCGAAATCCTCATCGAAGGCTTCAAGCCCCTCGGCGAGATAATCGCCAAGCAGCGGAAGGCCGAGGAGATATTGCGCAGTGCGCTTGTTGTGGTCCGTCTGCGCGGTCTCGATCGCCTCGTCCCAGTCTTCGATGTCGTAGGTGCCGCGCCCGACCCAGGCGAGCGCCACGAGATTGATCTGCTCTTCTTCGTTGAGGCCATTGATGTACTGCGTCAGTTCCTGCCGAACCGCATCGTCCTCGGGCTTGTCTTCAAGGACATCCGCCATGCCGTCATCGGCAGCATTCGAGCCTTCATCGGGATCGGCGTCGCTTTCCTTCGCGTCAAACTGACGGGCTTTCACAATGATGAAACGTACTTTCTCTGCCGAGATTCCCAGCTCGATCACATCTTCATCATCGTCTTCTTCGATAACCGGCATAGCCCGTCCTTTCACAGTGAGCGCAAGTGAAAACGGTCTGAGCGGAGATTGCGTTCCCTGCGACGAAAATTCTGCGCGCTGCATTTGACCGCCGCGTGACGAATCCCGTACAAAGTTTGCG
The DNA here is from genome assembly GCA_035502175.1 of Rhizomicrobium sp. Lineage (GTDB taxonomy): Bacteria > Pseudomonadota > Alphaproteobacteria > Micropepsales > Micropepsaceae > Rhizomicrobium. The sequence goes on along the minus strand of DATJUS010000029.1, from coordinate 57,004 downwards.
GGCCACGCCGCCCCAACGCGGCGCGAACATTCTGGAAGGAATGTCTGATGACCGTTCAAGTCCAACCGGTCGTGCGTCCCGCACGGCCTTTTTTTTCGTCCGGACCCTGCGCCAAACGGCCGGGATGGACCACCGAAGCCCTCGATACGGCGCTGCTCGGGCGCTCGCATCGCTCGGGCCCCGGCAAAGCGAAACTCAAAGACGCGATTGACCGCACCAAGAAACTGCTTGGCGTGCCGGATGATTATCGCGTCGGCATCGTGCCCGCGTCGGACACCGGCGCGATGGAGATCGCGATGTGGTCGATGTTGGGCCCGCGCCCGCTCGATTGCTTTGCGTGGGAAAGCTTCGGCGAGGATTGGGTCACCGACACGATCAAGCAGCTGAAGATCAAGGATGGCCGCGTGTTCAAAGCCGATTACGGCGCGCTTCCCGATCTCTCACAGGCCGATCCATCGCGTGACATTGTCTTCCTCTGGAACGGCACGACGTCCGGTGTCCGCGTGCCGAACGCGGACTGGATCAGCGCCAACCGCGAAGGCATCACGATCTGCGACGCGACCAGCGCCGCGTTCGCGATGGACCTCGACTGGTCGAAGCTCGATGTCACAACCTTCTCGTGGCAGAAAGTTCTGGGCGGCGAGGCCGCGCACGGCATGATGATCCTGTCGCCGCGTGCTGTGGCGCGGCTTGAAAGCTACACGCCGCCCTGGCCGCTGCCGAAGATTTTCCGCCTGACCAAAGGCAACAAGCTCAACGACGCGATCTTCAAGGGCGAAACGATCAACACGCCGTCGATGCTGGTGGTTGAAGATTATCTCGATGCGCTGACCTGGGCCGAAGGCATCGGCGGATTGAAAGCTTTGCAGGCGCGTGCCGATGCGAACTTCGCGGCGCTGTCGGCGTGGGTGACGAAGAGCAACTGGGTGGATTTCCTCGCGGGCGATGCGTCGTATCGTTCCAACACCAGCGTGTGCCTGAAGATCACGGATCCCGCGTTCACGAAACTCGATGAAGATTCGCGCTACGCCATGGTGGGCAAGATCGCGAACGTTCTCGAAGCCGAAGGTGTCGCCTTCGACATTGCCGGGCACCGCAACGCGCCCGCTGGTCTACGTATCTGGTGCGGCGCGACCGTCGAGACCGCAGAGATCGAAGCGTTATGCCCCTGGCTCGACTGGGCCTGGGCACAGGTGAAGGGCTGACGCGATGCCGAAGGTCCTTATCGCCGACAAGCTGTCGCCCGCCGCGGTCGCCATCTTCAAGGAACGCGGCGTCGATGCCGATGTGAAGACAGGATTAGCCAAGGAAGAACTGCTCAAGATCGTCGATCACTATGACGGCATCGCCATCCGCTCCGCGACCAAGATCACAGCCGATGTCATCAAGGCCGCGAAGAATCTGAAGGTCGTCGGCCGCGCCGGCATCGGCGTCGACAATGTCGACATTCCGGCCGCCACCGCCGCCGGCGTGATCGTGATGAACACGCCGCACGGCAATTCGATCACCACGGCAGAACATGCCATTGCGCTCATGATGGCGCTCGCCCGCGAACTCCCCGCCGCCAATGCGTCGACGCAGGCCGGCAAGTGGGAGAAGAACCGCTTCATGGGCGTGGAGCTGACCGGAAAAGTTCTGGGCCTCGTCGGTGCCGGCAATATCGGCAGCATCGTCGCCGACCGCGCCAAGGGCCTGCGCATGCGCGTGATCGCGTTCGATCCCTACCTGTCGCCGGAACGCGCACAGACGCTCGGCATCGAGAAGGTCGAGCTCAACGATCTTCTCGCGCGCGCGGATTTCATCACCCTGCACACGCCGCTGACCAACGACACGCGCAACATCATCTCCGCCGATGCGATCAACCGTATGAAGAAAGGCGTGCGCATCGTCAATTGCGCACGCGGCGGACTCATTGATGAGAAAGCACTGAAGGTCGCTCTCGACTCCGGTCACGTCGCGGGCGCAGCCCTCGACGTGTTCGAGGAAGAACCCGCAACGACGAACATCCTGTTCGGGAACGACAAGGTCGTCGCCACGCCGCATCTCGGCGCTTCGACCTCCGAAGCTCAGGAGAACGTCGCGCTGCAGGTCGCCGAGCAGATTTCCGATTACCTGCTCACCGGCGCAATCACCAACGCGCTCAACATGCCCTCGATCAGCGCGGAAGAAGCCGCGAAAGTTCGTCCGTGGATTTCACTCGCGGAAAAGCTTGGCGCGTTCGCAGGCCAACTCACCGACACCAGCATTTCCGGTGTCGAGATCATCTATGAAGGCTCGGCTGGCGCACTGAACACACGCGCGCTGACGCAGGCGGCCCTCGCAGGCTTACTGCGTCCGTCGCTGAATGACGTGAACATGGTCAACGCACCGATCGTGGCAAAAGAACGCGGCATAAAAGTCAGCGAAATTCGCCGCGATCAGCAGGGCGCGTATGAAGGCTATATCAAGATCACGGCAACGCTCGCGGACGATAGCTCGCGACGGATCGCAGGTACCGTGTTCTCGGATGGACGGCCGCGCCTGATTCAGGTGCGCGACATCAACCTCGATGCCGAATTCGCGCCGGACATGCTGTACGTGATCAACGAGGACAAGCCCGGCATGATCGGTCGCCTCGGCACATTGCTCGGCGATGCGAAGGTGAACATCGCGTCCTTCGCGCTCGGCCGCTCGGCGCCGGGCAGCGATGCCATCGCGCTTCTGGAAGTCGATGGTGGCGTGGATGACAAGACCCTGGCCGCGCTGCGCAAGCTGCCCCATGTGAAGCAGGCGTCCGCGCTCAGGTTCTGACCCCGGCCTTGTAATCGCGCCGCGCCTGCCCCATCTCCAATGCGCAGTGGGAGGGACCGGCGATGTTGGCGATGTGGGCTTGGCCCGAGAACGCGATCTATATCCCGTGGACGGTGTGGGCGGTGACATGGACCATCGCCGCGCTATGGGCCAATCGCACCGTTGGCTCCCCCGGCGTCGGACGGCAGGCGCCCTACAGGTTCTTCACCACGTTCGGCTTTGTGTTCCTGCTGATTGGATTCATCGGCGCGAAACAGCCGCCGGAGTGGATGCTTTTGCTGTTTCAGCGTCACTGGGAATTCTCCATCGACGTGCAATGGGCGATGGTCGGTCTGGCGACGCTCGGCTTTCTGTTCTGCTGGTGGGCGCGCATCCATCTCGGCGCTCTGTGGTCGGGACGGATCACGCGCAAGGAAGGTCATCGCGTCGTCGACACCGGGCCATACAGGCTGGTGCGTCACCCGATTTACACCGGCATCCTGCTCGCAGCGCTGGCGACGATGCTGCTCAAAGGCACCAACACATCGATCGCCGGCTTCGTGCTGCTCGTCATCGGCTACTGGATGAAGGGCAAGCTTGAAGAGCGCTTCCTGCGTGAAGAACTTGGGCCCGCGGATTACGACGCCTATAGGGCCCGCACACCGATGCTGGTGCCGTTCTCGCCGGTCTAGACGCTGTCGAGATACTGGATGTCGGGACGGCCCGCGAGGCACGCACCGATGCCGGGGCCAGCGGCGCGGAAGTGATCCGACTTGCCGTGCGCTTCGATTGCGGCCTGGTCGTTGTACATCTCCATGACGATGTAGGTGTCCTCGGCCGTGCGCGATTTGCAGAGCGTGTAGAACTGATTGCCCGGCTCGTTGGCGCGCACTTTCGCGGCGAGATCCTGGAACACAGCTTCGAGGTCGGCGCCTTTGCCGGGTTGCACTTTCAAGGTCGCGATCACGCCGATGGCCATGGGTTTCTCCGTAAACGATGGGTTAAGAGCGGTTCCCGAGTTGAACGCGGCACAGCCATGCAGGCAACCCCCTTTTAACGTGACGTGGCGCAAGCTCGCCCGTTCACGGGGGAGCAAGCACTGGCATGGACGAAGTCGCGCAGGCGACTGAGAGCGAACGCCGCGCAAAGCTGACCCTGGATCAGCTTGCGCTCGCGCTGCGCAATCTCGGGCCCAATCACTGGTTCATGCCCGTGTTCGCCGCGATCATCTGCGTGATGTTCTCGCGCTGGGTGGCCGTGCCGCGGCTTGCCGCATGGTTCGCGCTGTTGACGCTCAGCGTCGTTCCGCTCGGCGTGGTCTCGCATTATTTTCGCCGCGCGCAGCCGCTCGCTTCGGAAGCACGGATCTGGATCGTTCGCGCCACACTCGCCTATCTGACGTTCGCCTGCACCTGGGCATCGATGATCGTCTTTCTCTGGGTACCCGGCAACCAGATCGCCGAGATGATCATCGTGATGCTTCTGGCCTGCACCGTCGCAGGCAACGGCGCGCTGGTCGGCGCAAGTCGTCCGCTCGCCGTCGTCGTGTTCGCGATCTATGGATCGGCCTGCATCATCGCGCCGCTGCGCGGCGGTGGGCTGATGTTCAACAGCATCGCGGCGCTCGCGTTCTTCTTCGATCTGTATCTCGGCTACATGTCGCATCAGATCTACATCACGGCACGAGACATGCTTCGCCTGCGCAATGACAAGACCGATCTCATCGCCGCGCTGGCGAGCGCCAAGATGGACTCCGACGAAGCGCGCGAGCGCGCTGAAGCCGCCAGTCGCGCAAAATCCGAATTTCTCGCCAATATGAGCCACGAGTTGCGTACACCGCTGAACGCCATTCTCGGATTCTCGGAGCTCATCTCATCGCGCACCTTCGAGATGAAGGTGGAAAAGCATTATGAATATGCATCGCTGATCAACGGCTCCGGGCATCATCTGCTCTCGCTGATCAACGACGTGCTCGATCTTGCCAAGATCGAAGCCGGCGGCATGGCGTTGTACGACACGGACATCGATCTCGGCCGGATGATCGAGGAGTCGATGAGCATGGTGGCACCGCGCGCCATTGCGAACGATTGCAGCGTGCATGGCGAATTCGCCGACGACCTTCCTGTTCTCGTCGCCGATGAACGCGCCGTGCGGCAGATGCTGCTCAACCTGCTTTCCAATGCCGTGAAGTTCACGCCGGCCGGTGGCACAGTGACCGCGTTCGCGCATGTCGACGCCGATGGCGGTTTGAGCTTCGGCGTCGTCGACACCGGTATCGGCATCGCGAAAGAAGACCAGGCCCGCGTGTTCCAGAAATTCGGACAGGGCCGCCATGACGTCGCGATCATGGACAAGGGCACGGGCCTCGGCCTGCCCATCGCCAAGGGCCTCATCGAGGCGCATGGCGGGCATATGGGATTGGTCAGTGACATCGGCGTCGGCACGACCGTGACCGTGCATTTCCCCGCAAGCCGCACGAAAGCGCAGCAGCAGCGCCTGTCGGCGTAACTACTGACCCTTGTAGTCGGGCGCGCGCTTTTCAAAGAAAGCGGACACGGCCTCTTTGTGATCCTCGGTGAGATGGGCGAGTGCCTGATAGGCGGCCGACATCTCCATGATCGTGTCGAAGCTCACGTTCTGGCCTTCGCGCATGAGTTTCTTGGTCATGCGCAGCACATCCGGCGGCTGGCGGCAGATGCGTCCGGCGAGCGCGCGCGCTTCGTCCATCAGCGTGGCGGCCGGTACGACTTTCGAAACGAGACCCCAGTTCAGCGCGGTCGCGGAATCGATCGTGTCGGCCGTGAACACCAATTCGGCGGCGCGCTGATAGCCGATCACGCGCGGCAGAATCCACGAGCCGCCGTCGCCGGGCACGAGACCGATCTTGAGGAATGTCGCACCGAAGATCGCGTTGTCGGCAGCGACGCGAATATCGGCGAGACAGGCGACATCATTGCCGAGACCGATGGCGTGGCCATTCACCGCCGCAATCAGCGGCACCTCGATGCCCCAGATCGAACGAACGATCTTGTGAATGCCGTGCCGATAACGCTCGCGAATATGCACGCCGGCGCCGGCGAACGCACCAGAACGTTCGCGCATCGCCTTGACGTTGCCGCCGGCGGAGAACGATTGACCAGCACCGGTCAGGATCGCGCAGCGCACCTCGCGGTCGGTGTTGATCCGGGCGGCGGCTTCGGCGAACAGCTCGCCGTCGCCCTCTTCGCCCAGCGGATTACGGCTTTCCGGGCGGTTGATCGTCAGGGTGACGACCGGACCGTTTTTCTCGAAGAGAAGCGCGCTCACGCCGCCTTGTCCGCGTCCAGCGCCGCAAAGCGCCGCAGGTGGTAATCGACATTGCCGTAAAGCGTGTCGATCGTCGTGAGGCGCTTGAAGTAGTGACCGACATTGAGTTCGTCGGTCATGCCCATGCCGCCATGGATCTGCACCGCGCCCTGCCCGACGAAGCGGCCGGAATTGCCGATCTGAACCTTCGCCGCGGACGCCGCTTTCTTGCGCTCAACATCGCTGCTGCCGAGATTCAGCGTCACCATCAGGGTGATCGACGTGGACTGCTCGGAATTCACGAACATGTCGACCATGCGGTGCTGCAGCGCCTGGAACTTGCCGATCGGAACGCCGAACTGCTTGCGCTGCTTGGAGTATTCGACCGTCGCATCGACGAGAACCTTCATCGCACCCGTCGCTTCCGCGCAGGTCGCGGCGATGGCTTCATCGACCGCGCGCTCGATCAGCGGCAAGCCGTTGTCGAGTTCTCCGATCAGGCGATCTGCCGGAACTTCGACGTTTTCGAACGTGACTTCAGAGGCGCGCGAACTGTCCACCGTCGGGAAGTCGCGTACGGATACGCCCTTCGCCTTCTTGTCGACGAGGAAGACGCTGACGCCCTTCGCGTCGCGACGTCCGCCGCTGGTGCGCGCAGTGACGATCAACTGATCGGCCCACGGCCCCGCGATGACGACGGACTTCTGACCGTTGAGGACATAGCCGCTGCCCTGCTTTTTCGCCGTCGTGGTGAGATCGGCGAGATTGAAGCGTCCGCCGCTTTCGGCAAAGGCAAACGCCATGATGGTTTCACCGGCAGCGATCTTCGCCAGCCACTCTTCTTTCTGTGTTTCGGAGCCGCCATGCGTCAGCACGCTGCCGCCGACGACGACCGTGGGCACATAGGGTTCGACCACAAGCGAACGGCCGAACTCCTGCATGATGATCATGGACGAAACGGCATCGCCACCGAGGCCACCATAGGCTTCCGGCAGCGGCGCTGCGAGAAGGCCAAGCTCGGCAAACTGCGACCAGTGCTTGGGATCGCGGCCGACATCGCCACGCGTGAATTTGCGCCAGTCCTCGAACTTGTAGTTATCGGCGAGATATTTCTCGACCGAATTGCGCAGCAGCGTCTGTTCCTCGGTGAAGGAGAAATCCATGAACGTTGTCCCTGTCTGTTCTTATAAACCCAACACCGCTTTTGCGATGATGTTGCGTTGAATCTCGTTCGATCCGCCATAGATCGACGCCTTGCGCATGTTGAAGTAACGGCCCGCGACACCCAGCGCGTAGTCCGGCCCGACCGGATATTCGTTACTGCCGAGGCGGCGCTCGTTCGGGAACGCGTAGTAACCGACCGCCTCTTCCGTCAGCTCCGTGATGCGCTGCTGGATTTCGGTGCCGCGGATTTTCAGGATCGAGCTTTCCGGTCCGGCCATCTTGCCTTTGGACTCGGCGGCGAGCGTGCGCAGCTCCGTGTATTCGAGCGCCGAAAGTTCGATCTCAAGTTCGGCGATCTTGTTGGAGAACGCTTCGGTCTGGATCAGCGGCTTGCCGTCATCGAGTTCGGTGCGCGCAATCTCTTTGAGCTTTTCGACCGCGCGCTTCGAGCCTGCGACGCGCGCAATGCCGGAGCGCTCATGCACGAGCAGGAACTTGGCGTAGGTCCAGCCCTTGTTCTCTTCACCGACGCGATTGGCGACGGGCACCTTCACATTGTCGAAGAAGACTTCGTTCACTTCGTGGGCGCCGTCGAGAACGATGATCGGCTTCACGGTGATGCCCGGCGTCTTCATGTCGATCAGCAGGAACGAGATACCCTCCTGCTGCTTCGCATCCGGATTGGTACGGACAAGACAGAAGATCCAGTCAGCGTACTGCGCGAGCGTGGTCCATGTCTTCTGACCGTTGACGATGTAGTAGTCGCCGTCGCGCACTGCGCGCGTGCGCAGGCTGGCGAGATCGGAACCGGAGCCGGGTTCCGAATAGCCCTGACACCACCAGTCTTCGCCCGACATGATGCGCGGCAGATACTTCTTCTTTTGCTCGTCGCTGCCGAAGGTGAAGATCACCGGGCCGACCATCGACAGACCGAAGGGCAGCGTCACCGGCGTCTCGGCCTTGGCGCATTCCTCGTTGAAGATGTAGCGCTGCGTCACACTCCATCCCGGGCCGCCATATTCCTTCGGCCACAGCGGCGCGACCCAGCCCTTCTTGTAAAGGAGCTTGTGCCAGGCGAGGTAATCCTCCTTCGACCGCGTGGCCGACTCCGGCTCGCCGACACTCGCCTTCGGCAGCTGCGTTTTTGCCTCGGCGATAAAGGCGCGCACTTCGGCGCGGAAGGCCTCTTCTTCAGGCGAGAAAGAAATATCCATGCGCGTGGCTCCAGCGTTCTGGCCACGATGATACAGGGGCAGGCCCCTGCCGCAAGGCGCACATCTCAGCCCCGGGCGACGCGGATCGCCTCGTGATGGCGAATAACTTCCGTAACGATAAAGTTCAGGAATTTCTCGGCGAAGTCGGGATCGAGTTTTGCGGCCTGCGCCAGTGCCCGAAGCCGCGCGATCTGCTGCGCCTCACGCCCCGGATCGGCGGGTGGAAGGCCATGCTCGGCCTTGTAGCGCCCGACCGCCTGCGTGCATTTGAACCGCTCCGCCAGAAGGTGGATCAGAGCTGCATCGATGTTGTCGATGCTGTCTCGCAAACGCAGGAGTTCGGGATCGGCGGTCATCGCATTTCAGGCCCATTCTGACTTAAGCTGATCCAAGCGCAGCTATGGATGTGGGGCAAGGGGAATGGATTATTCGGCGGCATTGAAGGACTACACGGCGTTCGATTTCGACGACGGGCGCTGGAACAGAAAAGTCTTTCGTCGCGGCGCCGGGCCGGCGGTGATTGTCATCCATGAGATGCCGGGGCTGCATCCGCTGGTGATCCGCTTTGCCGATCGCGTCGCGGCGGCGGGCATGACCGTGTATCTGCCGAGCCTGTTCGGCGAGCCGGGACGTCCCGTCTCGACCGGCTATGCGCTCGGGCAGATGTTCATGGGCATGTGCATTCGCCGCGAGTTCAACGCGTGGTCCGGGGGCAAATCGAGCCCGATGGTCGACTGGCTGCGCGCGCTGGCACGCAAGGCGCATGGCGAATGCGGCGGCAGAGGCGTGGGCGCGGTGGGCATGTGCTTCACCGGCGGCTTTGCGCTGGCGATGATGACGGAGCCGTCCGTCGTGGCGCCGGTGCTGTCGCAACCATCGATGCCCATTACGATGCGGGCCGGGAAACGCAGCATCGATGTCTCGCCGGAAGAATTCGCCTGCGCCAAGAAAAGATTTAAAGACGAGAACCTTTCCGCCATCGGTCTGCGTTTCAAAAGCGACAAGCTGGTGCCGGACGAACGCTTCGCGCTGCTGAAAGACGAGCTTGGCGACAAGTTTGAGGCGATTGAACTGGAAGACGAAGATTCCGCACCGGGACCGATGAACGCCCACTCCGTGCTCACCGTGAATTTGATCGATAAACCCGGAAGCAGAACCAAACAGGCCGAAGAGCGCGTGATCGCGTTCTTCAAAGAACGTACAGGCGCCTAGGAGATTTCGATGAAACGCATTGTTGCAGCCGTTCTTCTTCCCCTTTCGCTCGCTGCCTGCGATCAGGGTCACCCGCAACCGAAGTCCAATCTCGGCGCGAACCCATCGCTTCCTGCGCCGGCGCCACAGACGATTCCGACCATGGGCGTGAATTCCACGGCGCCATGGCCGGCTGGCGCAGCGCCCACCGCGCCCGCGGGGTTCACCGTCACGCGCTATGCCGAGAACCTGAAACATCCGCGCTGGATTTACGTTCTGCCGAATGGCGACGTGCTTGTGGCGGAGGCCGCACCGCCACTTGCGGAGATGAATTCCGTCGAGGGCGTGGTGGAGCACTGGCTGGACACCAAGAACGGCTCCGCGCCACCGAGCGCGAACGAGATCACGTTGCTGCGCGACACCAACGGCGACGGCAAGCCGGATGTCCGCACCGTCTTCCTGAAAGGTCTCAACCAGAATTTCGGCATGCTGCTGCTGAACGGATATTTCTATGTCGCCAACACCGACGGCGTCGTGCGCTATCCGTATAAGGACGGCGAAACCGAGATCACGGCGAAGGGCGAGAAAATCCTCGACATTCCTGTCGGTCATCACTGGACGCGCAATCTGATCGCCAGCGAGGACGGCAAGAAGATCTATGTCACCGTCGGCTCCGGCTCCAACATTGCCGACAAAGGCATGGAGATCGAGAAGCGCCGCGCCAACATCCTGGAGATTGATCCCGACGGTTCGCATGAGCGCATCTTCGCCAGCGGCATCCGCAATCCGAACGGCATGGCGTGGATCGATCACAGACTGTTCGTGGTCGTGAACGAACGTGACCAGTTGGGCGACGATCTCGTGCCCGACTATCTGACCAGCGTGAAGGACGGCGCGTTCTATGGCTGGCCGTGGTCCTACTGGGGCCAGCATGTCGACAGCCGCGTGCAGCCGCAGAACCCGGCCATGGTCGCGAAGGCCATCGCGCCCGACTATGCGCTGGGCGCACATGTCGCCGCCCTCGGCCTTGCCTATTACATGGGCGACACGTTCCCCTCGGACTATCGCGGCGGCGCGTTCATAGGCGAGCACGGATCGTGGAACAGGGCGCAGATGTCCGGCTACAAGGTCGTGTTCGTGCCGTTCAAAGACGGCAAGCCGGACGGCCTGCCGGAGGACTTCCTGACCGGGTTCATGCCGGACCAGGCCCATTCCGACACCGCGTATGGACGCCCCGTCGGCGTGGCCGTGGACGCGAAAGGCGCCCTGCTGGTGGCCGACGATGTGGGCAATATCGTCTGGCGGATTGCGCCCAAAAGCTGAGGTTTTGCGTTATCGCTTGACTCAAGGGCGGGGGCGTTAGCAGGTAGCGCCCCCGTAACCTATTTTTACCTTGTTTTGACCGATCATAGGCTGCTCGGAGGACCGAAAATGGCTGACACAGAGACCAACGTCGACGCACTGGCTGGCGAGTTCAAACAGCTTCGCGCCGAGTTCACGCGGATTGCATCCTTGCTCGAGCAGACGGCCCGTTCGGCCGGTGCCGAAGCCGCACAGCGCGCACGCGCCGCGGGCGACCGCGTATGGGCGGAGACCCAGTCGGGCGCCGATCAGGTTGCGGAACGCATCAAGGAACAGCCTCTCGCCTCCGCCGGCATCGCGTTCGGCGTGGGCGTTCTGCTCGGCCTGATCTTCGGCCGCCGCTGAACTTAGAATGGGGCACGCCATCAGCCGTCTGTTGATGCGCTTCGCCGTCGGCGCGGGCGCAGCCATGATCGCCATCGCAGGCGGCATGGTGGCGATCACCTTTGTCATCATCGCGATCTACGAACTGCTTCAAACGGTGATGCAGCCCTGGGCGGCGGCGCTATGCACGGCGGGCCTCGCCGTGCTCGTCTCAGCGCTCGTCATCGTGATCGCGCGCATCGTCGTGAAGGTCGCGCTTCCAAAGCATCCGGCGTCGGCCAAGCCGCCGCTGAACATGAGCGAGCTCGGCGCCCTGCTTGGCAAGGAAGCGCGCGGCTTTGTCGAAACCAATTCGTGGTCGACGCTCGCGCTCCTCGCGGTGGTGGGCTTCCTGTTCGCGTTCAGCCCGCGCCTGCGCAGCCTGATCTGGAAGCTGCTGTAACCGTTCAGTGCGAATGCATTGGCGCCGGCGTACCGTCGGACCAATGCGATACCGCAACCATCACCACGCTCGCGGGCTCCGCCGATTTCTGGAATTGCGGATTCAGCATCAGCGGTGCGCCCGGAAGATCGGCACCCCAGTTCGCAGACTCCCCTTTGGGGAAATAGAACATGAGATGCGGCATCCAGTTGTGCGCACTGTCGTTCAGATATTGTTGCTTCGACATCATATAGGTCACAGCGCCCGCTTCGAAGGACGGCAGCGTGTGCTTGTCGATGCCATCTTTGATCGCAGCATCCAGTTCGGCTTTGGATTTTCCGGCAAGCACCAGTGCTGTGCGTTTGATCGTGTAAGGCAGAATGGAGCGGACAGCAGCAGGGTTGTAGCAGAGAGGCCCGCGCATGTGCGGATTCCAGAATTGCGGAAACTCGTATTGCGACATCCACGAACGTTCGACTGCGCAGACAAAACCGTTGGTACCCTTCACCGCTGTCTCATAGCCGTGCCGCGTGAGAACCATCACCGTGGCCTTGTCCGAAATTGCAGACGGCGCCGCGCTCTTCGCCAGCGCGATCTCGGTGTCGCGTTGCATCATATACTGATCGACCGGCGCCATCGCGGGATAGTCCGCGGCGCGCGCGGCCCACGCGCCGACAAGCGTGACGCCAAGGACCACCGTCCACTGCATTGCTGAATTTTTCATCGCGATTTCCCCCGCAGACCGCGAACAGTCCCGCTTTAACCCTGGTTTCTGCAAGTCACATCGGCGCGATGGGTTGAACAAACCCGACCGCTCCAATACACGTCCGGACCGAAAGCCCAAGTGAATGAACAGCTTGAACCACCGCTTTTCCGTGGCGCCGATGATGGACTGGACGGACCGGCATTGCCGGTTCCTCCATCGTCAGCTTACGCGCCATGCCCTGCTTTACACTGAGATGGTGACGGCGGACGCGATCCTGCGCGGCAACAAGGAAAAGCTTCTGGGCTTCGATCGCCGCGAAGATCCGGTGGCGCTGCAGATCGGCGGATCGGAACCGATGAAACTGGCTGAGGCTGCGAAGATCGGCGAAGGCTTCGGCTACAGCGAGATCAATCTCAATGTCGGTTGCCCGTCGGATCGCGTGCAGTCGGGCCGCTTCGGCGCCTGCCTGATGCGCGAGCCGGAGCTGGTCGCGGAATGCGTCGCGGCGATGCGCCATGCGGTTTCGATTCCGGTGACCGTGAAATGTCGCATCGGCGTCGACGATCAGAACCCGGAAGAAGCGTTGCGCGATGTGATCGGGCTTTGCGCGCGCGCAGGTGTGAAGACGTTCGCGGTGCATGCGCGCAAGGCGTGGCTTGAAGGGCTATCGCCGAAAGAAAATCGCGATATTCCCCCGCTCGACTACGCCCTCGTCTATCGCGTGAAGCAGGAGCACCCCAAGCTCAGGATCGTGCTCAACGGCGGCATCAATACGCTCGACGAAGCACAGACGCATCTCGCGCATGTTGACGGCGTGATGCTTGGCCGTGCGGCCTATCATTCGCCGGCGATGCTGGCCGATGTCGATGCGCGCTTCTTCGGCGGCGAGACTGTCTCGTTCGATGCTGCCGTCGAAGCCTATGTCGAATACGCCGCCGCGCAGCTGGAACAGCGCGTGCCATTGAACCGTTTGACGAAGCCGATGCTTGGCTTGTTCAACGGACGGCAGGGCGCGCGCCTTTTTCGCCGGCATCTGGCCGAATATGGCAATCTGCGTGGCGCAAACCTGCAGACGCTGCGCGATGCGCTGGCGCTGGTGCAGCATCGTCAGGATCGCGAAGCCGCCTGACTTGTTCGCGCGCGGCGCGGCTGTCACACTTTGCCTTCGCTATTGGATATTCGATGACAAGTTTCTCCGAGCTGATGTCTTCCCTCACGGAAGACGGTGACAAATATCGCATCACGATTTCGAACAACTGGTTGCAGGGCCGCACGACCTATGGCGGGCTTTCCGCCGCGTTATGCACCGAAGCAGCCTTGCGCGCCGTCCCCGATCTGCCGCCGCTGCGTTCCGCGCAATTTGCGTTCATCGGACCGGCATCGGGACCGCTTTCGATCTCCACCTCCGTTCTGCGGCGCGGCAAATCTGCGGTGTTCGTGGGCGTCGATCTGGTCGGTGACGCGGGGCTCGCGACGCGTGCGATCCTGAGCTTTGGTATCGCCCGCGACTCCAAGCTCGCCTATCTGGATGTGCCGATGGCGAAGGTTTCATCACCTGCCGATAGCGAGCCGTTCTTCCCCGGCGACCGCCCGACGATCAGCTTCCAGCAGCACTTCGAGAGTCGCAAAGGCGGAGGCGCGCGTCCCTTCTCGCCCGGCGCCAGTCCGGAGTACCGGATCTGGTTTCGCCACCGGGATGAGCGCGCGCGCAACGGCATTGTTCCTCTGATCGCACTTGCCGATGCACCGCCGCCAGCCTCCATGGTGATGTTCCCGCAGCCCGCGCCAATCAGCACCATGACATGGTCGCTCGACGTCCTGTCGGATAATCCCGCCACAACAGATGGCTGGTGGCTGGTGCAAAGCCGCGCGGAAGCGGCCATGCACGGTTATTCTCCACAGACGATGACGGTATGGAACAGCAGCGGCAAGGCCGTTATCGCCGCGCGCCAGAATGTGGCGATCTTCCTGTAGCAAGGATCGGGTCGAAGCCGGCGCAATCGCACTCCATATCCGCGGCATGATGAAGACAGACATGCCGGACTGGGAGGCGATCACAGCTTCGCTCGATCGCGAAGGCTACGCGGTGATCGAGAGATTGCTGCCCCCAAAAGAATGCCGTGCAGCTGCTGCGCTCTATGACGAAGACAGCATATTCCGCAGCAAGGTCACCATGGCGCGGCACGGCTTCGGGCGCGGAGAATACAAATACTTCGCCTACCCTTTGCCGCCGCGGGTCGCGCAATTGCGCGAGACGCTGTATCCGCATCTCGCGCTGATCGTCAATCGCTGGAACGAAGCGATGAAGATTGAAACGCGATTTCCTCCTACGGATCGCGCGTTCCTGCAACGCTGCCATGATGCAGGACAGACGCGGCCGACGCCGCTGCTCTTGCGCTACGGTGCTGGCGATTACAATTGCCTGCATCAGGACCTTTACGGTGCGCAGGTTTTCCCACTGCAGGTCGCGATCCTTCTGTCGGAGCCCGGAACGGACTTCACGGGTGGCGAATTCGTGCTGACCGAGCAGCGTCCACGTATGCAGTCGCGCGTGGCCGTCGTGCCGCTGCGCCAGGGCGATGCAGTTGTCTTCGCCGTGAGCCAGCGCCCGGTGCAGGGTACGCGCGGCGTCTATCGTGTCGCCATGCGCCACGGCGTCAGCACACTTCACTCGGGGCAACGACACACACTCGGTGTCATTTTTCACGACGCGCAATGACTGTCGCATGCACGGTCTTGCGAAACCCCGAGCGCAATTCCATGCTCCGTTGAGTTTGTGGGAAGACGCCAATGAATTTCGCTTCGATTGCCTTGCTGTCGCTATCTCTTTCGGGAACGATCGGCGTTGCGGCCGATCCGGTCGCGGGCGACGACCGCAAGCCACATTGTGACAGCCGCTTCGCGGCTTCGGGTCCTGCGAACATCGCGCTGTGCACGGCCGAACTGAACGCACCGGGGCTGTCCGATAACATCAGGGCGATGCTGCTGAACATCCGCGGCAACAATTATGACTTCACCAGGCAATACGATCTCGCGATTGCGGATTATTCGGAAGTCATCCGGCTAAAGCCCAGTTTTCTCGGCTACGCCTACGCCAATCGCGGGCTGGAAAAATGCCGCAAAGGGCAATGCGCGGGCGCTTTGATCGATTACAACGAAGCCATTCGCATCGACCCGGACAACACCTATGCCCTCTATGGCCGCGGGGTTGCGCGCGTCCGCTCGGGAGACACAGCAGGCGGTCATGCCGATATCGACAAGGTCAACGCTGAGGACAATGGCGATACCGCCAAGCTCTACGTTCAGATCGACATGACGCCCTGACCGTCAAATCTTCTGATCGTATTCGCCCACTTCCGGGCGCTTGCGCAGGCGTGCGTCCAGGTCCTTGAACATCGCATGCATCTGCGCATCGGAAACTGGACTTTCAACCACGACCACAAGCGAAGGTTTGTTCGACGACGCACGCACGAGGCCCCACGTACCGTCTTCCAATGTCACACGTACGCCGTTGACGGTGACCAGCTTCTTGATCTTCTGACCCAGGATCTGCTCACCGCTCTTCTGTGCGTCATGGTATTCCTTCACCATCGCGTCGACGACTCCGTACTTCTTGTCGTCAGGACACTCCGGCGCCATGGTCGGAGAGCTCCACGTCTTGGGGAGGCTGGCAACGAGATCGGACATCTTCTTCGCACCGGCGCGATCGAGCATTTCCAGCACCGCGATGCCGGCGACGATTCCATCGTCGTAGCCGCGGCCATAGGGCGCGCACATGTAATAGTGGCCGCTCTTCTCAAAGCCCGCGAGCGCCCCGATCTCTTTGCAACGGCGCTTCATATAGGAGTGACCGGTAATCCAGTAGTCGGTGGTCGCGCCGTTCTTCTTCAGGACGGGATCGATCTCGAAGATACCCGTCGATTTCACGTCAACGACGAATTTCGCGTCCTTGTGTGCCGCGGACATATCGCGTGCCAGCAGCACGCCGATCTTGTCGGCAAAGATTTCTTCGCCCTTGTCGTCGACCACACCACAGCGATCTCCGTCGGCGTCGAAGCCCAGCGCAATCTCGCTGGCGTTCGCCTTCAGATCCTTCGCCATGGCATCCAGCATGTGAAGGTCTTCGGTGTTGGGATTGTAGTTCGGAAAATTGTAGTCGGGATTGCATTGCGACTCCGTCACGTCGGCGCCGATGCGACGTAGCGCTTCCGGCGCGAACAGGCCGGCGGTGCCGTTTCCACATGCCACCGTGACCTTGATCGGTCGCGAGAGCTTGTGTCCCTTGGTCAGTTCATCGAGGTATTTGTCGCGGAAGTTTTCGACGCGGCTGTAGCTGCCGCCGGCGCGCGGCTTGAACTCCTGGCCCAGCACGATGGCCTTCAGGCGCTTTATCTCTTCGGGACCGAAGGTGAGCGGACGTTGCGCGCCCATCTTCACGCCTGTCCAGCCGTTCTCGTTATGGCTCGCGGTGATGATCGCGAGACCGGGGCAATCGAGCGCGAATTGCGCGAAGTAACCCATCGGCGTCGTGCCGAGCCCGATATCGACGACCTCGCAGCCGGCCTGCATCAGGCCGATGATCAGCGCCTGTTTGATGGACATCTCATAGGACCGGTAGTCGTGGCCGGTCGCTACCTTCGGCTTGATCCCGAGTTCGTGGAGATACGTGCCAAGACCGAGGCCCACATACTGCACGCCCATCAGGTTCAATTCTTTGCCGAACAGCCAGCGCGCGTCGTATTCGCGGAAGCCGTTCTGCGTAATCAGCGGCTGCATTTCGTATTCGAACGTGTTGGGCTTCAGGTCAGTGCGAATTTTGTCGGGCATGGCTCGGAGGGCTCGGTTTGCGGGTGCTTCTATAACCGCTGGAACCGGCAAAAGTCCCGGCGTTTGCTTGATATCTTTAAATTCACCCCGCACTTCCTACATGTAATACATGTGGTACAATTTTATTCACAGCAAGAGAGAGTGAAATGCGCGAAAGTGTCGTTTGGCTTAACCGCAATCCACTCGACGGGCTGGGCCTTCCGGCTTTCGAGAAAAGCTCCGTTTGGCTCGCAGGTGCAGGCCCCGGCGATCCGGGGCTGATCACGGCCCTTGGCATCCATGCGCTGCAGAATGCCGACGTCGTGCTGCACGACGCATTGATCAACGATGCACTCCTCAAACTGGCGCGACCGGGTGCGGATATCATCTATGCGGGCAAGCGCGGTGGGAAGAAATCCTGCAAGCAGAGCGACATTTCACGCACGCTTGTTTCGCTCGCCCGCAAGGGCAATCGCGTGCTGCGGCTGAAGGGCGGCGATCCTTTCGTGTTCGGACGCGGTGCGGAAGAAGCACTGGCTTTGGTGCGCGCAGGCATTCCGTTCCGTATTGTACCGGGGGTCACCGCCGGCATCGGTGGCCTCGCCTATGCCGGCATCCCGGTCACGCATCGCGACACCAATCACGCCGTGACGTTCATTACCGGTCACGGCGCGAACGGAAAGCTTGCCGATCTTGATTGGAATGCAGTCGCCAGAAGCTCGCCAACCATCGTGCTCTATATGGCGCGTGGTTTTGCAGGTGAGATATCAGAGAGACTGATCGCCGCGGGCCGCGATGCAAACGAGCCAACGGCGCTCGTCGCCGACGCCACGTTCGATAGGCAACAGGTTACGGTTACGACGCTTGCGGAACTTGGCGAGGCAGCTGCGGCAACGAATGCCGCCTCGATCATCGTGATCGGCGCAAATGTCAAGCTGCGCGAAGGCCTCGACTGGCTCGGCGCGCTGTCGGGGAAAGCGCTTGAGCCCTATCCTCTCGGCCGCGAGCCGCTCGAAGACGCAGGCTGATCCGTCCGAATTGTTCATGTTCGCTGCGGGCGGCATAGGCTAGCGTCTGCTGGCTGCCTGGGGGATTCCCGATGCCCGAACATGTGACGCTGGAGGGCAAAGCCCATCCGGTCCTTTATCTCATCCTCTTCCTGCCGCTCGGCATCACCAACGGCTATGTCGTCGTGACGCTGGCCTATCTGCTGGCGCAGAACGGCGTCGGCGTTGCGGCGATCGCGGGACTGGCAGCATGGAGCCTGTTTCCGCAGACGTGGAAAGTTCTCTGGGCGCCGCTGGTCGATACAACGCTGACGATCAAGCGCTGGTATCTCCTCTCCGCGACGGTCACGGGTCTCCTCATGATCGCGACAGCGGTCGTGCCGCAGTCGGGCAACAATCTCGTTCTGATCGAAACGCTGGTCGTTTTGTTCAGCCTGACCTCCAGCTTCAACGCCATGGCGGCAGACAGTTTGATGGCGCACGCCACGACGCCCGAAGAAAAGGGCCGCGCGGGTGGATGGAGCCAGGCCGGCAATCTCGGCGGCAGCGGATTGGGTGGCGGTGTCGGACTCTGGCTCGCGCAGCACGTCGAAGCACAATGGATATCCGGCGCGAGTCTTGGCCTTGTCTGCATTCTGTCGTCCGCCGCGATGTTGTGGCTGAGAGAGCCGGAAGCGGCGCACCGCATGACGAGCTACTGGAAAAGCCTCGTCAATGTCGGCCGCGAATGCTGGGACGTGGTGAGCACGCGGATGGGGTTCTTGGCGTTGTTTATCATGCTGATCCCGATCGGCGTCGGCGCCGCGCAGAATCTATGGTCGGCGGTCGCCAATGACTGGCATGCAAGCGCCGACGCGGTCGCACTGGTGAACGGTGCCTTGGGCGGCGTGATCTCCATGTTCGGCTGCATAGGCGGCGGCATTCTTTGTGACCGCATGGATCGCAAGACCGCTTATTGCCTGTTCGGCATTGTGCTGGCTGTCGTCACAGTCGCGATGGCGCTGGCGCCGCGCACCGAATTGATGTTCGTGACGTTCACCTGCATCTACGCTTTCGTGATGGGTCTTTGTTATGCCGCGTTCGGTGCGGTGGTGCTCGAGACCATCGGCGCAGGCGCCGCGGCCACGAAATACAATCTTCTCGCGGGAATCTCGAACGCACCCATCGCCTATCAGACGATCATCGATGGCTGGGGCCATGATCGCTGGGGCGCGGGCGGATTGCTCTATATCGAAACCGTGTGCGGGATCGCGGCAGTTGCGCTGTATATCATCGTGGCGCTGGCGACGCGGGGTTTGTTTTCGCGAGACGTTCCGGCAGCGACCGCATGATTGCGGCGCGCTGATCGTCGGTCATCGAACCCCAGCGCGCGATCTCTTCAAGCGTGCGCCCGCAGCCGGAACAAAGCCCGGACGCGGGTGCGATCACGCAGACCTTGATGCAGGGCGACTCCATCACCCCGCTTTGAAGACGCAGAGCTTGTTGCCGTCCGGGTCGCGGAAGTAGGCGCCGTAGAATGTGTCGATGCGCGCGCCGGACGCGCCTTCGTCCTTTGCGCCGAGCGCGATCGCCCTGGCATAGACCTTGTCGACCAGTTCCGTTGACGGCGCGGCGAAGGAGAACATGGTGCCGTTGCCCACCGTCGCCGGCTTGCCGTCATGCGGCGTGCAGACAGCGAGCATCGCGCCCGCCTTGCTGCCGTAACCCTGCATGCGCTCGTTCGAGAAGGTGCGCTTGCCGCCGAGTTCGGCTGTCAGCGCATCGTAAAACGCCTTCGACTTTTCGATATCGTTCGTTCCCAGTGTGACATAGCCGATCATGATTTCTTCCTATCTTCCCGTGGGCACCTTGTTGAACGGTACGTCCTTGTCAACGCGCACATCCTGCGGCAGGCCGAGCACGCGCTCCGCGATGATGTTGCGTAGGATTTCGTCCGTGCCGCCCGCGATGCGCAGGCCTGGCGCGCCGAGCCATCCGCCCTGGAAACTGCCATGCATCGGCGCCGCTTCGCCGGTCAGCACGCCCGCTTCGCCCTCCAGCTCCATCGCGAACGCGGAAATATCCTGAAGCTTCGACGCCACAACGATCTTGGCGATGGACGCTTCCGGTCCCGGCTGCTGACCACGCGACAGCGCCGTCATTGTGCGCAGCGTCGTGTATTTCAAACCGGCGGAACGCACGTACCAGTCGGCGATCTTCTCGCGCACCGCAGCATTCTTGATCGCCGGACCGTCTTCGAGTTCGAGCGTACGTGCGAGCTGCATGAGCTGCGGCACGTCGAGGCCACCGCCCTGACCGCCGCCGACGGCAAGACGTTCATGCATCAGCGTGGTGAGCGCGACCTGCCAGCCCTGCCCCACTTCGCCAACGCGTTGGGAGTCCGGAATCTTCACATCGGTGAAGAATATCTCGTTGAAGCCCGACGCGCCGCTGGCCTGCTTGATGGGACGCACTTCCACGCCCGGCGTCTTCATCGACAGATAGAACATGGTCAGGCCCTTGTGTTTGGCCACGTTCGGGTCGGTGCGGGTGAGTAACAGGCCGTAGTCGGAGAACTGCGCGCCCGTGGTCCAGATCTTCGAACCGTTGATCGTCCAGGTGTCGCCGTTCTTTTCCGCTTTGGTGCGAAGCGCCGCAACGTCGGAGCCGCCAGCCGGTTCGGAGAACAGCTGGCACCAGATCTCATCACCCTGCACGGCGGGCTTCACATAGCGCTGCTTCACCTCGTCGCCGCAGTAAGCCATCACGGTGGGAATGCACATGCCGAGGCCGATCGCGAACGGCGCACCGGTCGGTACGTCATATTTCGACTCTTCCTGCCCGTAGATGATGCTCTGCATCGGCGTGCCGCCGATGCCGCCCATGCCCTTCGGCCATGTGATGCGGGCGTAACCCTTCTCGGCGCGAGTCTTCTGCCATTCCTTGGAGTTCTTCATCGCGTTTGGATCGTAACGCTCATCCATCGGATCGCCGCTCTCTTTGCGAAGACGTGGCTTGGCGTTGGCGTCGAGCCATGTACGCACTTCGGCGCGGAACGCGGCTTCTTCGGGGCTGTCTTCGAAATCCATCGGTGTTCTCCCTGATGTTCTAATGCTTGAATTCGAGTGCGAGCGTGCTGCCCGCGGGCGTCGCCGCCCAAAGCTGTGAAAGCCGCGCCATCTCTTCGCGCAGCGCTTCGATATCGGCCTCAGTGACCGGATACGGTTCGACACCGCGCGCATCGCAGGTGACGCGATACATGTCGATGAGATCCGTTGCCGGCGGATAACCACTGATGGCGTCCGCCTGCATCACCTCAACCAGACGCTCCATCTGATCGGAGGTCACATTCGACGTCATGCGGAAGCTCAGCGCCTCCCCGCCAGCAACGCGGCGCAGAAAGCCTTCACCCTGCATCACGTTCTCGACGGCGAAATGCACCATGTCATGCGGGATGCCGCCGATCTTGGGACAAGCGATCTCCTCGACCGACGCGCCGCGTTCGACACGCAGCCGGTCGTATTTCCCTTCGCGCAATTTGTCGAAGAAGAACTTCATGCGGCGTTGCTCTGCTCCAGTTCGGTGACGAGTTTGTCTTTCCATGCGCGTTGCGGACCGAGCGCGAGCCCGAGTTGCTTCGAGCGCTTATAATAGAAGTGACAATCCGCTTCCCAGGTGAAGCCGATGCCGCCATGCGTCTGTGTATTTTCCTTCGACGCGTAATCGAACGCCTGCGTAGCAGACACGCGCGCGGCAGCAGCGGCAAGCGGCAGTTCGCGCGCGCCTGTCGAGAGCGCCCATGCGCCGTAATAGGCGTTGGAGCGCGCGAGCTCATTGTTCACATACATATCGGCGAGCTTGTGCTTGATCGCCTGGAACGAGGCGATCTGGCGGCCGAAGGCATAACGCGTCATCGCGTATTCCTTCGCCATGAAGAGACAGACATCGGATCCGCCGACCTGCTCGAACGCCATCAGAATCGCGGCGCGGTCCATGACGCGGCTCGCCGTCGACCAGCCTTCGCCGAGCTTGCCGAGCGCTTCGGCGTTCGCGTTGTCGAAGGTGATCTCCGCGATGCCGCGCGAGGGATCGAGCGATGTCACCGCCTTGCGCTTCACGCCAGTGCCGGTGAGATCGACCAGCGCCAACTGAAGGCCGCGCTCGCCGGCATCGTCAGAACCGCGCGCGAGCACGACAGCGTAGTGCGCATCCATGCCGTCGGTCACGGCGGCCTTCGTTCCCGAAAGCTTGCCGCCCTTGAAGGTGGTGCGGACATTCTTAGGCGTCACCGCACCGGGCCCCTCGGCGCGCGCGAAGCAACCGATCAATTCGCCCGATGCAATCTTCGGCAGCAGACGCTTCTTCTGCTCATCCGTTCCCGCAGCAAGCAGGAATTCTGCAAGCAGATACACGGTCGAAGAGAACGGCACTGGCGCGAGTGCGCGGCCCAATTCTTCCGCAACGACACAGAGCTCCAGATAACCGAGACCGAGGCCGCCGAATTCTTCGGGGATCGCGGTGCCCATCCAGCCCATCTCCGCGATCTGCTTCCACAGCGCGGCGTCATAGGTCGCAGAACCCTCATAGAGCTTGCGCACGGTCTTGGTCGTGCATTTCTCGCTCAGGAATTTGCGCGCCTGATCCTTGATCTGCTTCTGGTCGTCAGAGAAGTCGAAGTTCATGGGCTTCCTCAGAAATATCGTTATTTGCGGACGATAAAACACGCCCACGATTAAAGGCCAAGACCGTATTTTAACGCCCGCTTAATGGGCGCTGTCTACGCTTCCGCCAAGTAAGCAGGATCGGAAAATATGGCCAAAGCGCAATTCCACAAGAACCAGCGCGTCTTCGTGAAGCCGGTTGGCACTTGGGCCCTGATCGAGCACGTCGTGCCGCATTGGACGAAGGGCCTCGATGAGCCGATCCGCGTGCACTACGACGCCGGTCTTGGCCGCGAGTTCACCGCCGACGAACTGCAATCCGAAGAGCCCACGCCCGAGAAGAAAGACAACGGCGCGGAACGCTGGCGCGTGACGCGCGCCCGCAACAAGTGGCAGGCGACGGAAGACTGCTCGCGCCATCCGATTCCCGGAACCTATCCGGTGGTGATGACGACGGATACCGAATGGGGCGGCTGGCGCGTGCCGGGCGCGGAATACGACCTCGATCCCATGAAGGTGGAACGTCAGGCACAGATGATCGCGGCGACGCCGCAGCTCGCCAGCGTCGCGCGCCGCCTCGTCGAATGGGCGCGCAAATCCGGCGAGGAGATGCCAGCCGATCTCGCCGACCTCGCGCATCACGCGCAGGACGTCCTGACCATGATCGACGGCCCGCAATAGCGATTTCGTTTTACGGAATTTTTGGTTTCGCCGGTTCGGCGGCCGCGGGCTGCTGCGTCGATGCTGCCTGCGCTTTCGGCGCGACTTCGGATGGCGGCACAGCGTCCTGCGTCGTCTGCGACGGGTGAAGCGGTGAGAACTGAATCTGCGTGAAGGTGATGGTGACGACCTTTGCGGCACCGACGACGCGCTTGGCATCGGCGACGAGACGCGCACCGAGAAGCGCGTTGTCGACAGTCTTGGGATCGTCCGCCTTGCTGATCGGCTGCGCGTTCACATCGCGCACGAACGCATCCTGAATGAACGCCAGCTTGTCGCGGATCTCGACCGATGCGCCGGGCGTCGACGCGACAAGCTTGCTGGAGATGTAGGCGTAGCCGAGAAGCTTTCCGTTGTCGCTCATCGGCGCGATCAGGAACGGCATCTGTACATGCGTCCCGGGTTCTTCGGCTTTCTTCTTGGAGTCCTTGGGCGCGTCTTCGGCGGCGATCGCCGAAGCGGTCAGGCCGAAGAGGATCACGGGGATCGCCAGCATGCGCATTCGCGCAGGCTCGCAAATCATGGCTAACGAAAGGTTACCGCTCAAAAGTGGCTGTATCCCTTGCGCGGCACGGCGATTTCGCGGCCATCGGCGTCGAGCAGCGCGATCCCCGTACCCAGTTCCACGCGTCCGATGCAGGTCACGGATGTCCTCGAATCCGGAACGGATGCCGCTGCCGTGAACGCGATCTCATAGTCGTCGCCCGCCGTCGCGGCGCGAACGATTGCGTCACCGCCGTCTCCCCAAAGCGCGATCAATTCCGCCGAGCGGGGAACCGTTTCGGCCTCGACAACAATGCGAACCCCTGATCCCTCAGCGATATGCCCCAGATCGGCCAGAAGCCCGTCGGAAACATCGACGCTCGCCGAAGCGCTGCGCACCGGTGCAGCAAAAGAGACGCGCGGCTCTGGCACGCGATAGCGTTCGATCAAGCGCGAAGGTTCGCGCTTTCGGTCCCTGAGCAGGGACAATCCCGCGCCGCTGTCGCCGATGGTGCCGGTGACGAACACAAGATCGCCGACACGCGCACCGCTGCGGCGAACCATCTGCCCCGCCGGAACGTGACCGAAGGCGGTGACCGAAATCGCAAGCGGCCCCGGCGTCGAACTCATATCACCACCGAGCAAGGCAACACCGAATGTCTTCTGATCCTCAGCCAGACCGGCCGCGAAACGTTCGAGAAAAATCCGGTCCACCTTTTCCGGAAGCATCAAGGTCAGCAGATACGCCGCGGGCTCTGCCCCCTTCGCCGCAAGGTCGGAGAGATTCACGCGCAGCGCCTTCTTTGCGATTGTGTCGGGCGGATCGTTCGCGAAAAAGTCGACACCCTCGACGATCGCATCCGTGGTCGTGACCAGGTCATGACCTGCACGGGGCGCAACAACCGCCACATCGTCCTTCAAACCGAACGCGCCGGGCGAGGTTGCCAGCGGGGCGAACAGTTTCCCGATCAGGTCAAATTCCGAAGCGCGGGTCATAGCCTGACTATAAGGCCCGGGCCCTTTTCGGCCTTGTGCCCATTCGAACCAGACTTTTCCGGGGGGGTAGCGCAAAAATTTGGGTTCAACCTCCGTTTTCCGCCAAAAACCGCCCAAGGCGGGCCGGATACAGGATTTCTGTACAGAACCGCGATCCCTTTTTCTCAAAACCGCAATTCAAATCGGGCGTGCCGTACCCAAGCCATTGTAAAAGCATCAATATCCCTTTCCTTCGCTGCGCCGCAATATGCGTTCGGGTGTCCTTCATGGCGCGCAATGTGCCGCCAGGAAAGAACATTTAGGGAACAAAGTAGCCATTTCAAGGGCCGGCCGCAGGACATTTTGTCAGAACTGCAATTCGTCGTCCGGCGGTGTTTCGCCGAATTCCACGGCGCGCTTGCGGTGGGCGAGACGATCCAGCGCCGCGTTCACGAACGATGGCTCATCGCCCTGGAAGAAGGCGTGGCTGACATCGACATATTCGTCGATCACCACTTTCGCCGGGACGTCCTTGCAGGCGATCAGCTCATAGGCGCCCGCACGCAGCGTGGCGCGCAGGATCGAGTCGATGCGGGTGAGTTTCCAGTCGGCGCTCAGAACCTTGGTAATGCCGGCGTCGATTTCTTCCTGATGCTCGGGCACGCCGCGCACGAGGCGGCCGAAGAATTCATCGTCGACCTCACCCGCCGTGCCCGTCTCCGGCTCGCGGCCGAAGCGATGCTCGACGAATTCGAACACGGTTTCTTCCGCGCCGGTGCCGGTCAATTCCATCTGATAGAGCGCCTGGACCGCGGCGAGACGCGCGGCACTGCGGCCTTCGCGAGAACTCATTGCCCGGTGCCGAAACGCTTGCGCACATCGATCAGTGAGAGAACGGCACGCGCGGCATCGCCACCCTTGTCGCCGCCGTCGCGGCGTGCGCGCACCTCCGCCTGCTCTTCGTTCTCGACGGTGAGGATGCCGTTGCCGACACAGAGACCGTGGTTCATGCCGAGATCCATCAGCCCGCGCGCGCTTTCGCCCGCGACGATCTCGAAGTGATAGGTTTCGCCGCGGATGACACAGCCGAGCGCGACATAGCCGTCAAATTCCTTGTCGCCCATTGAGGCGAACAGGATCGCGGGCGGGATCTCCAGCGCACCGGAAACGGTGACGCGTTCGAACTTCGCGCCGGCGAGGTCGAGCGCCGCGGTCGCGCCGTCGAGCAATCCGGTCGCGATGTGTTCGTAGTAACGCGACTCGACGATGAGAATCTTCGGTGTGATCATGCCTTGCTCTTGGATTGTCCGCGGATCGGATGCGTGCCGACGATGTCGAGATCGTAACCGTCGAGGGCAACGACCTTCTTCTCCGGCGTATCGGTGAGGAGAATCATGTCCTTGATCCCGAGATCGAGCAGGATCTGCGCGCCGACGCCGTATTCCTTCACCCGGCGGCGGTCGACATCGTCTTCGGCGCGGCGGGCCAGCACATCGGTGACGAAGGTCGGCTTGGTCTGACGCAGCACGACGACGACGCCGCGGCCCTTCTCGGCCACGATGCGCATCGCCTCGCCCAGCGTGTCGGGCTCGTAATTCTTCCACGCCAGCATGTCGGTGAAGATGTTGATCGCGTGCATGCGCACCAGCACCGGCTCCGGCGTCGAGATATCGCCCTTCACAAGCGCGATATGCTCGGCGTAATCGAGCTCGTTCACATAGACGATCATCTTCCAGTCGCCGCCATTGTGGCTCTGGAACGGGACCTCGATGCGGCGCTTGACGAAGTGATCGTATTTGCGGCGATAGGCGATGAGGTCGGCGATGGTGCCGATCTTGAGATTGTGCAGCTGCGCGAATTTCACCAGATCCGGAAGACGCGCCATCGTGCCGTCGTCGTTCATGATCTCGCAGATCACGCCGGCGGGCGTGAGCCCGGCGAGACGCGCGATATCAACCGACGCTTCGGTATGACCCGCGCGCACCAGCGCGCCGCCGTGCCGCGCGACCAGCGGGAAGACGTGGCCGGGCGACGTGATGTCGTTCGGGCCTTTGGTGGAATCGATCGCAACCGAGATCGTATGCGCGCGGTCATGCGCGGAGATGCCGGTGGAGATGCCCTCCTTGGCTTCGATCGAGATTGTGAACGCGGTCTGGTTCGGCGTGCCGTTGACCGCGGTCATCATCGGGATCTTGAGCTGCTCGGCACGTTCCTGCGTCAGCGCGAGACAGATGAGGCCACGGCCGAAGCGTGCCATGAAGTTCACGGCATCCGGCGTGCACATCTGTGCGGGGATGACGAGATCGCCTTCGTTTTCGCGATCCTCGGCATCGATGAGGATGAACATCTTGCCGTTGCGCGCGGCTTCGATGACCTCTTCGATCTCGGCGATGTAGTCGTGGAAGACCGGCATGTTCATGGCTGCACCAGCCGCGCGACATAGCGCGCCATCAGATCGGCTTCGAAATTCACTTTTACGCCCGGCTTGGCGCGGCCAAACGTCGTGACCGCCTGCGTGTGCGGGATGATGTTCACGCCGAAGCGCGTGCTATCGACATCGTTCACCGTCAGCGACACGCCGTCGAGCGCGACGGAGCCTTTGGCGGCGACGAGCTTCGAGAGTTTCTTCGGCACTTCGAAGATCATGCGCACGGATTCGCCTTCCGGCTTCACGCTGACGATCTCCGCCACCGCATCGACATGGCCGGTGACGATGTGACCGCCGAATTCGTCACCGACACGCATCGGCCGTTCGAGGTTTACGGACTCGCCGACCTTCCAGGTGCCGAGCGTCGTCTTCGACAGCGTTTCGCCGGACGCGGTGAACGCGAACCAGCGATCCTTTGCGCTGCCTTTATCCACGACCGTCATGCACGCGCCGGAGCAGGCGATGGAGGCGCCCATGTCGATCTGCGAGACGTCGAATTTCGTGGCGATGACAATATGCGTGTCGCCGCGTTTCTCCACGTGGCGCACCTTGCCGACATCGGTGACAATTCCGGTGAACATGGCGTCGTTCTAGACCCTGGCGGCGAAGCTTTCCAGCATATCCGGGCCGAGTTTTCGCGTGCCCAGCGAAACGAAGCGGGACGCTTCGTCAAGATCGAGCGCGGCCAGCGCGTCGATGCCGTTACGCCCGGAAGCGCCCAGCAGAATCGGCGCGCGGAAAATCTCCAGCCGGTCGGCGAAACCGCGGTCGAGGAACGAGGCGTGCACACTCGCGCCGCCCTCCACCAGCAGCCGGGTAACCCCAATTTTTGCGAGGTCTTTGAGCACCGCCGCGATGTCGGGACGGCCACGGACGTCTTTCTTGACGCGAACCACCTCGACGCCGCGCGCGATCAGCGAACTGCCGCCACTCGCGGTCGTGTAGACGCGCGTCGGGATTTGCTTCGCGGTCTTCGTAAGCTTGGACGAGTCTTCCAGCCGCAACCGCGTATCGAGCACGACGCGGATCGGCGAACGGTCTTCGAGCCCTGCGATACGGCAGGTGAGATCGGGATTGTCGGCCAGCGCCGTCTCGATGCCGACAAGGATCGCATCGTGTTTTGCCCGCAGCAGATGGCCGTAGCGGCGCGCGTCCGGTCCGGTAATCCATTTGCTCTGGCCCGAGACGGTGGCCGTCTTGCCGTCGATGCTCTGCGCGACCTTCAACGTCACCAGCGGACGCGACTTCGTCACCCGCAGAAAGAACCCGGCGTTGAGTGCGGCCGCGTCTTTTTCGAGAGCACCGGTCGCCACTTCGACACCGCCGTCACGCAGCATCGCAAGACCTTTGCCACTGACACGCGGATCAGGATCCTCCACCGCACTCACCACCCGCGCGACCCCAGCCTGCAACAACGCATTCGCACAAGGCGGCGTCTCGCCCTGATGCGCGCATGGCTCCAGCGTCACATACGCCGTCGCCCCGCGCGCCTGCTCACCGGCTTTCGCGAGCGCCACGACTTCCGCATGCGGCCGCCCACCCGGCTGCGTCCATCCGCGCCCGACAACGCGCTCGTCTTTGACGATCACGCAGCCAACAGCCGGATTGGGTGCCGTTGTGCCCAACGCCCGTTCTGCGAGCGCAAGCGCATGACGCATGTGGGTAAGGTCAGTCATCGCCGAATCTTGCTTTTAGTTCTGACGCCAGCGCGTCAGAAGATTGATTCACGCGGAGACGCGGAGACGCGGAGTTCGGCAAGCCGTTCACAATTCGCTGCAGCCCTTCTTTTAGAGTCGGCGCTCCAAAATTTATCAGAAGCCCAACGGGAAGATTTAGCAGGCGCAAATAGGTAAGCACTTGCTTGCCGTGAACCGGGGCCGATTTCTCTACGGATTTGATCTCAACGATGACTCGCGCATCGACCAAAAGGTCGATGCGCAAACCATCTTCAAAGCGAAGGCCGTCATACTCGAACGCCACGATCTTCTGACGTTCGACTTGAAAGCCGCGCCTTTGCAGATCGCGGTATAGGATCGCTTCATAAACAGACTCGAGCAAACCGGGACCGAGCGCAGCATGCAATTTGAACGCAGCATCAACGATCTCGCCGGTCACATCGTCCAATGAGCGCGCTGCTTCCCTCACTCCGCGTTCTCCGCGTCTCCGCGTGAAACCTATTCCTTATCGCCTTCGAGCTCACCGATGAGATTCTCGAAATCCTTGGTCTCGCGGAAGTTTTTGTAGACCGAGGCGAAGCGGACATAGGCGACCTTGTCGAGGCTTTGCAGCGCCTGCATCACCAGCTCGCCGATGGTCGCGGCCTGAATCTCGTTCTCGCCGAGGCTTTCGAGACGGCGCACGATGCCGGTGACCATGCGGTCGACGCGCTCGGCTTCCACCGGACGCTTGCGCAGCGCGTGGGAGAGCGAACGCTCCAGCTTGTCGCGGTCGAAGGGCTCGCGGCGGTTGTTCTTCTTCACCACGATCAGTTCACGCAACTGCACGCGCTCGAACGTCGTGAAGCGTCCACCGCAGGCCGGGCAATGACGGCGGCGACGGATGGCGGAATTGTCCTCGGACGGACGGCTGTCCTTCACCTGGCTGTCGTCATGTCCGCAAAAAGGGCAGCGCATCGAATATGGTCCTTACGAGTAGATCGGAAAACGCTTGCACAGATCGCCGACGCGCGCGCCGACACTGGCTTCGACCGCCGCATCGCCCGCGTCGCCATTCTTGGCGACAGCATCGACGACTTCAACGATGAGTTTGCCGATCTCGCGGAATTCGGCGGGACCGAAGCCGCGCGTCGTGCCGGCCGGTGAACCCAGACGGATGCCCGAGGTGATCGCGGGCTTCTCGGTATCGAACGGCACTGCGTTCTTGTTGGTGGTGATGTTGGCGCGGTCGAGCGCCTTCTCGGTCGGCCGTCCGGTCGCGCCCTTGGGACGCAGATCGACCAGCATCAGATGCGTGTCGGTGCCGCCGGAGACGATGTCGAGGCCTTCGCTATGCAGCGTCTCGGCCAGCGCCTTCGCATTCTCGATCACGCGCTTGGCATAGAGCTTGAACTCCGGCTTCAGCGCCTCACCGAACGCAACGGCCTTCGCCGCGATGACATGCATCAGCGGGCCGCCCTGCAAACCCGGGAACACCGCCGAGTTGATCTTCTTCCCCAGCGCTTCGTCACGCGAGAGGATCATGCCGCCGCGCGGGCCGCGCAGCGTCTTGTGCGTCGTCGTCGTGACCACATGCGCGTGCTCCAGCGGATTGGGATGCGCGCCACCGGCGACGAGGCCCGCGAAATGCGCCATGTCGACCATGAAATACGCGCCGACTTCATCTGCGATCTCACGAAAGCGCTTGAAATCGATTACGCGCGGATAGGCGGAGCCGCCGGCGATGATGACTTTCGGCTTGTTCGCGCGCGCGATCGCCTGCACCTCATCCATGTCGATGCGGTGATCCTGGCGGCGCACGGTGTAGGGCACCGGCTTGAACCATTTGCCCGACTGGTTCGCGGGCGAGCCATGCGTGAGATGTCCGCCGGCCGCGAGATCGAGGCCCATGAACGTGTCGCCGGGCTGCATCAGCGCGAAGAACACGGCCTGGTTCGCCTGCGCGCCGGAATGCGGCTGCACGTTCGCGAAGGAGCAATCGAACAGGCGGCAGGCGCGCTCGATCGCCAGTTCCTCCACCACATCGACATATTCGCAGCCGCCGTAATAGCGGCGGCCCGGATAGCCCTCGGCATATTTGTTGGTGAGGACGGAGCCCTGCGCTTCCAGCACCGCCCTGGAGACGATGTTCTCGGACGCGATCAGCTCGATCTTGTCCTGCTGGCGCTTGAGTTCGTCATCGACGGCGCGGGCGACATCGGGGTCGGCCTGGTGCAGGCCACGGCTGAAAAAACCCGAATTCTCCGCACTATTCGCCGCTGCCGACATCACTCACCTCGCTGGACCCGCAGCGGAACCCCACCCCTTGGAGGGCACCGTACCTATCGGGGCGCTACCCCTACCCCTTTACCAAATCTTGCGCCAGATGGATTCCGGACGCCCGGCTATCCACAGGCAAACCGGCCGTTTCGCGGCCCTGGCGATCCAACCAGGGATAGGGGCAAGACTTCGGCCCATGCCCGAAGGACTTGGGCGGGACTTCCCCTGAATTCGCCTTTGTTTGCTACATTCCAGTCTTCGATCTGAGTCTCTGAGTATTTGGAGAACATTGTGAAGACGAACAACGGCGACGTCCCCGCGCAGAAACCCGAAGACCTGCTGAAACTCGCGACCGACATCGTCGCGGCTTACGTCAGCAACAACACGGTATCGGTCGGCGACCTGCCATCCATGATCAAGAGCGTGCATGCGACGCTGGGCGGCCTCGCGGGCGCAGGGTCCTCTGAGCCGCAGACGACGCAGAAGCCCGCGGTGGCCGTCAAGAAATCGGTGACGGCGGAATACATCGTCTGCCTTGAGGACGGAAAGAAACTCAAAATGCTGAAGCGCTACATCCGCTCACGCTACAACATGTCGCCGGAAGAATACCGCAGCAAATGGGGCCTGCCCGCCGATTACCCGATGGTCGCGCCGAACTATGCGCAACAGCGTTCCGATTTCGCCAAAAAGATCGGCCTCGGCAAATCCTCCACACCGCCGCGCAAGAAGAGCAGACGTTGACCGCCTCACGTATGGTCGGTGGACTTAAGACGGTAGTCGTCAAGGAAGGCCACGAACGGGAGTTTGAAGCTCTCTTTGCAGCGCTGCGCGCAGAGATAGCCGCGCATGCGCCGGGCTGCGTGTATTATTCGCTGCTCAAGTCCCGCACCAATCCGCGCGCCTATATCGTCGAAGAGCAGTACCGCGACGAAGCCGCGTGGGAAGCGCATCAGTCGTCGCCGTATGGAAAAACCTACTTTCCCAAAATGCGCGCGATCATCGACATCACCGTCGAGTATTTCGATGTGGTCGTGCCTTAGATAATTCAACCCTCCCCTTGAGGGAGGGTCGACAATTTGGTTCGAGCGAAGCGAGAAGCAAATTTCGGGGAGGGGTTTGTAGCTAATACCCCTCCCCGAAAACGCTTCGCGTTTTCGACCCTCCCTCAAGGGGAGGGTTGGATCTTTTTTCTGATCAGATATTCGAGCTTGCGTTTTGCGGCGTCACCCAGCGCTGCGCGTGATGCGTTCGCGGGGCCGACGACGCTGGCTTCGATCCCTGTTGCCGAATCGATCGCGGTCGCTTTTGCGAACGCACCTTGAATGACGACTTCCAGGAAAATCTCGCCCTTGGCCGGAGCCATCAGGCCGCGCGACGAAGGTTGTGCGCCGTCCACACCTGATCCAGCGCGCGCACCAGATCGTGCAGCATCGCTTCGCTGTGCGCGGGCGATGGCGTGAAGCGCAGGCGTTCCGCGCCGCGCGGCACGGTCGGGTAGTTCACCGGCTGCACATAGATGCCGTGATCGTAGAGCAGTGAATCCGACACCGCCTTGCACAGGGTCGCGTCGCCTACGAAGACTGGAACGATGTGGCTGGGCGAATCCATCACCGGCAGACCGGCTTTGGTCATCAGCGCCTTTAGCTGTGCCGCGCGCGTCTGGAGCAATTCGCGCTCGGCATCGCTTTCCTTCAGATGCCGCACGCTGGCGAGCACGCCGGCCGCGATGGCGGGGGCGAGCGAAGTGGTGAAGATGAAGCCCGGCGCAAAGGAGCGGATGCAGTCGATCAACTCGTTCGACGCCGCGATATAGCCGCCCATGACGCCGAATGCCTTGGCGAGCGTGCCTTCGACGATGTCGATGCGCTGCATCTGGTTGTCGCGCGCGGCAACGCCTGCGCCGCGCGGGCCGTAGAGGCCGACGCCATGCACTTCGTCGATATAGGTGAGTGCTGCGTATTTCTCGGCGAGATCGCAGATCTCCTTCACCTTCCCGAAATCGCCTTCCATCGAATAGACGGATTCGAAGGCGATCAGTTTCGGCGCGTCGGGATCGGCTTCGGCCAGAAGGCGCTCGAGGTCGGCCATGTCGTTGTGCTTGAAGATGCGCTTCTCGACATTGCCGTTGCGCATGCCCTCGATCATCGAGGCGTGGTTGAACACGTCGGAAAAGACGATGAGGCCGGGGAGAATCTTTGCCAGCGTCGCGAGCGTCGCGTCGTTCGACACAAACCCCGAAGTGAACAGCAGCGCGCCGTCCTTGCCGTGAAGGTCGGCAAGCTCCTGCTCCAGCTCCACATGGTAGTGCGTCGTGCCGGAGATGTTGCGCGTCCCGCCGGAGCCCGCGCCGGTCGTGTCGATGGCTTCGTGCATGGCGGCGAGCACCTTGGGGTGCTGGCCCATACCGAGATAATCGTTGCTGCACCACACCACCACCGGCCGCCTGGCACCCTGGGTGTGGAAATCGGCGTTGGGGTAATTGCCCTGGGCGCGCACGATATCGGCGAAGACGCGGTAGCGCCCTTCGCGGCGCAGACCGGCCAACGCGTCACGAAACCGGTTCGAATAGGAAAACGCCATACCGTTGCTCTTGGTGCGGGCCACCCGCCGTTCAGCCAAAGAATACATGAGCCTGCCCTTCGGAACCTAGCCGTTCGTGACGCATGGCTGTCACAAAACGACGCGCCTTTCCGGCCAAAAGTACCGGAGGCGCCGGGGCTTTTCCTTGATCCAGCGCAAACTCAGGCTGCGATGGCCACGACCGCGTTCACCGCCATGGCGATCAGGCAGGTGTTGAAGAAGAACGAGACGATGGAATGGGCCAGCGTCGTCCGCCTCAGCCGGGTGGACGTCACCTGCACGTCGGACACCTGGAACGTCATGCCGACCACGAAGGCATAGTAGAGGAAATCGGCCGCGCCCGGTTCCTCGGTTCCCGGAAAGGCCAGTCCGCTGCCCTTCTTCTTCCCGGGTTCCGAATAGAAGAGATAGGCATAGTGGAACGCCATCATCATGTGCAGCATCGCCCAGCCAAGCGGCGCGCCGAGGACGGCGAGGACGATCGCATACGGATCCACAGCCTGTTTCTGGTGCAGCAACGTGACGATCGCAAACATGCAGAAGCCGATCATCACCAGCGCGAACAGGATGACGAGCGCGATGCCCTCGTCCTCGACATCGGCCCTCTTGTCGAGTTGCCCGGGCGTGATGTTCAGCGCGATGAAGGAGAGCATTGCGATATAGGAGAGGAAGAAAACATCGCCGCCGGCGAGCAGGCGCACAGGCGGTGGAAGCGCGCCCAGCAAAAGATAGACAACCGCGCCGAGCAGAAAGCAGGCGTAGAACCGCCAATGATGGGTGAGATGGGATCGCGCAAACAGCAAAGGCGCCTCCGGATGGAAGCACACTGTGTGACACAAGTTTGGAAGAGTGAAAACGCTCGCTCTTTTACACCCTCCCCTTGAGGGAGGGTCGAAAATTTGTTTCGAGCCCAGCGAGGAACAAATTTCGGGGAGGGGACAAGGGGGCAGAACCCCTCCCCGAAAACGCTCGCGCGTTTTCGACCCTCCCTCAAGGGGAGGGTCAGTCCTTCACAGACGGAATCTCACCTGATCGATCCAGAAGCGCTCGAGGCGGCGAAGGCTGGTGTTCAATCCGTCGAGGTCGCCGTCCGTGACGTTGCCCACCGGCTCCAGCGAGCCCAGGTGCCGATCGAACAGCTCGCTCAGCATCTCACGCACCACTTCGCCCTTCGGCGTCAGGCGCACCAAGACGGAGCGGCGGTCGGCTTCGGAACGGGCGTGATGGATGTAGCCGGCTTCGACGAGCTTCTTGAGATTGTACGACACGTTCGAGCCCAGATAGTGCCCGCGCGTGCGCAACTCGCCAGCCGTCAATTCCTGATCGCCGACATTGAACAGAAGCAGCGCTTGCACGCTGTTGATCTCGCGTTCGTCGCGACGGTCGAGCTCGTCCTTGATCACATCGAGCAATTGCCGATGCAGACGCTCAACCAGATTGAGTGTTTCAAGATAATGCTTGCCGAGCGTTTGTGTGCCCTCAAGCGCCGCAGCTGCCTGCGGCTTGGCCAATGCTGTCATCGCTTTTCCCCACTTTTGCGCAGGGCCCACCTTGTTATGCGACCACAGTAGGGGCGATTGATTAAAGGGCCGTAAAAATTATCAGATAACCCCACGCAGCATTTGGATTATTC
This sequence comes from Rhizomicrobium sp., assembly GCA_035502175.1. Classification (GTDB taxonomy): domain Bacteria; phylum Pseudomonadota; class Alphaproteobacteria; order Micropepsales; family Micropepsaceae; genus Rhizomicrobium. Next base: position 21,361 of record DATJUS010000029.1, on the reverse strand, counting down.
CGGAGAAATCCATTCCGGATTGCCCTTTTGCTGCCATCAGCGCGTAAAGCTGCAACGCTTCGGCGCCCATCGGCGTGGCCGCGCCTGCGTTTTGCGCCGCCTGTTGCGAGAGTTTGAGGTCTTTCAGCATCAGGCCGGTCGCGAATCCGCCGGTGTAATCGCGGTTTGACGGCGACGTCGGCACCGGTCCCGGGACGGGACAGTATGTCGTCAATGACCAGCACTGGCCCGACGCCGCCGACATGATGTCGAAGAGTTTCTGATGATCGAGACCGAGTTTTTCGCCGAGCGCGAACGCCTCACACGTGCCGATCATCGAGATGGCGAGCAGCATGTTGTTGCAGATCTTTGCCGCCTGTCCTGCACCCGCGCCGCCGGCATGCACGATGCGCTTGCCCATCTTCTGCAGGATAGGTTCGGCGCGCGCGAACGCTTTCTCCGTACCGCCGCACATGAACGCGAGCGTGCCCGCTTCCGCACCGCCCGTGCCGCCCGAGACCGGCGCATCGAGAAAATCGAAACCGGCTTTCTCCGCTGCGTCATGCACCGCACGCGCCGAATCGATGTCGATGGTCGAACAATCGATCAGCAACGCATCTTTCTTAGCGGCCGTGAGGATGCTTTCCTTCTCCAGATACACGCTGCGGACATGCGCGCCGGCCGGCAGCATCGTGATGACGACATCGGCGGACTTCACCGCATCGAGCGCGGTCGCGGCACTCTTGCCGCCCGCATCGGTCACAGGCTTCAGCGCCGCCGCACTCAGATCGAACGCCGTCACGCCGTCGCCGCTTTTGAGCAGATTGCGCGCCATCGGCCCACCCATGTTGCCCACGCCGATGAATGCGATATTGGTCATGACTTCCTCTTATCTTCGTTGAGCCGGAGCAAAGCGTTCTCAGGCAGGTCTGCGAATGCCCAATCTCTCGCTATAGCTTCAAACGTGTCGTCGCGAAGGTAAAACAGAAAATGCCTTTCGTCTTCCAGCGGCGCGGACAAGACTTTCCAGTCTTTCGGCGCATCGCGCGCGGGATCGTCACCAACGATCTCGTAAAACTCGCCCCAGCTCGGTGCCAGTTTCGAATACCGGCACTGACCTTTGTACCACCCCTCGTCGTTGGTCGCTCCGAGACGATATTTTGAGACCGTTGAAAAACGAAGGATACCTTCCTCTTCTTCTGAAAATGCGTTGAACTTCCACGGATTCAGTAAAAAACGAAGCAGCACGTCGCTGCTCTGCTGCATGATCGAAGGTGAAGGCGCATTGGGCTCTGCGTTCCATCCATGATTCAGCTGCTTGAAGACGGATGTGATCATATCAGAGTTGCAATTCTTTGTTTTCCAGCGGTTCGAAATAAGCATCGATGTCGGCGTTGGATACTTCGGATAGATCGGACGGCTTCCATTTCGGGGTGCCGTCTTTGTCGATAATAGTGGCGCGGACGCCTTCGTAGAAATCGTGGCCGGCGACGACGCGGTTCACCATGCGCCATTCCATCTTCATGCAGTCGTCGAAGTCGAGCTTCGCCCCCTCGCGCACCTGGCGGAATGCAATCTTGGTCGCGGTCGGCGATTTGGAGCGGATCGTCTTCGCCGTGTCACGCGACCAGTCGGTGTGATCGGCATCGAGCGCGGCGAGAATGCCCTCGACAGAATCCATCGCAAAGAAGGCATCTATCTTCTGGCGATACATCTTAAGCGTAGATTTCTCCCAGACATCTGTACCGACAACATACCCCGTGGTTTCGGACATAAGATTTCCCGGTGAGTCGCCAGCCGCCAAAGTCTGAATAAGAGCATCGCGGGACGATCGTTCGCAGAAATCTGTTGCCAGTCCGGCATAACGCAAATCGGCGGTCTTCAAACGCGCGCCCGTGAGCGCAAGATACATGCCGATCTGTCCCGGACACCGCGGCAGGAAATAGCTTCCTCCCACATCGGGGAAAAGGCCGATACCGGTCTCTGGCATCGCGAACACGGTCGTTTCATCGGCAACCCTGTAGGTGCCATGAATGGAAACGCCCACACCGCCCCCCATCACGATGCCGCTGATCAGCGCCATGTAGGGCTTGGGATAATGCTTGATCAGCGCGTTCAGAACATATTCGTCGTGGTAGAAACTGAGCGCATAGGGCGTCTTGTTTATGCCGCTCTCATAGAGCGAGCGGATATCGCCGCCGGCGCAGAACGCGCGCTCGCCTGAACCCTGCACGACAACGACCTTCACATCGTCCTGCGCCGCCCAAGCGCGAAGCTGCATCGTCATCTGCAAACACATGCCGTGCGTCAGCGCGTTCAGCGCCTTCGGCCGGTTCAGGGTGATCAGACCGACAGCGCCGCGCTTTTCGAAAAGGACGTGAGGTTCTTCAGACAAAATGACCTCCCCCTTGCCGCCTTCGCTTCGCTACGGCGCGCCAAGGAGAATCTCCTGCCGCGGCATAGCCGAAGGCGAAGACGGGTGGGGAGGTCGGAATGCGAAGCATTCCGGGTGGGGGTCGCGATCTATCCGCGAATACCCCGCCCCCCGCCCGACGTGCTCCCCCGGAACAAGTCCGGGGTGCGCGCGTCGACCTCCCCACAAGGGGGAGGTTAAACAAGAACGACATCATCACTGTCTGAACATCTCGCGGCTGACGATCACCCGCATGATCTCGTTGGTCCCTTCGAGGATCTGGTGCACGCGCAGATCGCGCACGTGCCGCTCGGCGGGGAAGTCTTTCAGATAACCGTAACCGCCGAACAGCTGCAGCGCATCGTTCGCAATCTTTGAGCCGGTGTCGGTGGCAAAGCGCTTGGCCATCGCGCACAGCATCGTCGCGCGCGGATCGCGCTTGTCGAGCGCCGACGCCGCGTTGCGGATCATCAACCGTGAGGCTTCGAGTTCCGTCGCCATGTCGGCGAGCTTGAACTGCGTCACCTGGAATTCCGCGATCTGCTTTCCGAACTGCTTGCGCTCGGTGACGTACTGTTTCGCTTCCTCAAGCGCCGCGCGCGCCGTGCCGACCGAACATGCACCGATATTGATGCGCCCGCCGTCGAGCCCGCTCATCGCGATGCGGAAGCCTTCGCCTTCCGCGCCAAGACGGTTCGCCACCGGCACGCGGCAATCCTCGAAGATCACCTGTGCCGTCGGCTGCGAATTCCAGCCCATCTTCTTTTCGACCTTGCCGAACGAAAGTCCCGGCGTGCCCTTCTCGATCACCAGGCACGAAATCCCCTTCGGCCCATCTTCGCCGGTGCGCACCATGCAGACATAGATGTCCGACGTGCCCGCACCCGAGATGAACGCCTTCGAGCCGTTCAGCACATAATGATCGCCGTCCTTCACCGCTCGCGTCTTCAGCGCCGCGGCATCCGAGCCCGAACCCGGCTCGGTCAGGCAGTACGACGCGATCAATTCCATCGTCGTGAGCTTGGGCAGGAACTTCTTGCGCTGCGCATCGCTGCCGTAACGATCGATCATCCACGACGCCATGTTGTGGATCGAGATGAACGCGGCGGTGGACGTACAGCCGGCCGACAGTTCCTCCATGATGATCGCGGCGTCGAGGCGGCTCATCTCCGACCCGCCGACATCGCTCTTCACATAGATGCCCGCGAAGCCCAGCGCCGCGGCTTCGCGCAGCCGGTCGACCGGGAAATGAGCCTTCTCGTCCCACTCCGCAGCAAAAGGCGCCAACCGCTCGCGCGCGAACCGGCGCGCGGCGTCTTCGATGGCCCGTTCGTCCTCGTTCAGGGAGAAATCCATGGCGCAAATTCCCGCGAAATCGGGGCGTAATTAACCCCCTGTAGGCCCGGATGCAAAGGCGCGAATTCGCCGCCTTGCGGGCCCTTCCTCACGCGAGTAGACCCTCACGTCCCCAGTCCGGAACCTTGCCCGATGGCCTCCGATCCGAACTTTCCCGCGATCCGCATGCGCCGCGTCCGGCGTCACGACTGGTCGCGCCGTCTGGTGGCGGAATCGGTGCTGACGGCGGCGGATTTCATCTGGCCGCTGTTCGTCATCGACGGTCAGAACACGCGCCAGCCGGTCGTCTCGATGCCTGGTGTGGATCGCCTCAGCGTCGACCTCGCGGTCGAAGCGGCGAAGGAAGCGCACGACCTCGGCATCCCGGTGATCGCGCTGTTCCCAAACACCGATCCCGATCTCAAGACCGAGGACGGCCGCGAAGCGACCAACGACAACAACCTCATCTGCCGTGCCGTGCGCGCGATCAAGAAAGCGGTGCCGGAGATCGGCGTGCTCTGCGATGTCGCGCTCGATCCCTACACCACGCACGGCCATGACGGCGTGCTGGTCGAGAGCTATGTCGCCAATGATGAGACGCTGGATATCCTTGTAAAGCAGGCGCTCGTCCAGGCCGAAGCCGGCTGCGATATCATCGCGCCGTCCGACATGATGGACGGCCGTGTCGGCGCGATCCGCACCGCGCTCGAAGCCAAAGGTTTCCGCAACACGATGATCATGGCCTATGCGGCCAAGTATGCGAGCGCATTCTACGGCCCGTTCCGCGATGCGGTGGGATCGGCGAAGGCGCTGACCGGTGACAAGCGCACCTATCAGATGGATCCGGCCAATGCCGAAGAGGCGCTGCGCGAAGTCGCGCTCGATCTCGCGGAGGGCGCCGACATGGTCATGGTGAAGCCGGGGATGCCATATCTGGACGTGCTCACGCGCGTGAAAGAAAAATTCGCGGTGCCGACATTCGCGTATCAGGTGTCCGGCGAATATTCGATGCTGACCGGCGCGATCGAGCGCGGCTGGTTCGATCGCGAGCGTGTGGTGCTGGAAAGCCTGATGGCGTTCAAGCGCGCGGGCGCGAGCGGCGTCCTCACCTACTTCGCGCGCGACGCGGCGAAGCTTCTGCAAAAGGGTTAGTGCGCAGCGTTGTCGTCATTCCGTTTCCCCGCCTCCTCGTCCGCCACCCGCTTCCTGTCGCGGCGCTACTGGCGAACGCGCCTGGTGTTCTGGGGCGGCGCGATTGCCGTCGGCCTCGTCAGCGTTGCCTTCGCAAAGGCCGCGAACGAAGTGCAGGACTTGTTTGCACGGATCCTTGTCCATCCCTGGATTGCGCTTGTCCTAACGCCGGCAGGGTTCGTCCTTTCGGCCTGGATGGCCCGTGCCGTGTTTCCCGGATCGCAGGGCAGCGGCATCCCGCAAGCCATCGCGGCGCGGGAACTGGAGGAGTCGACGGCCCGCAAACGACTATTGTCCCTGAAGCTCGCCTTCGGAAAAATTCTCCTCACATTGCTGGGCCTTGCGTCCGGTGCTTCGATCGGGCGCGAGGGACCGACCGTTCAGGTCGGTGCTGCCATCATGCTGGCGACCGCACGCGCCGGCGGCGCAGTGCTGGAGAAGGGTCTCATTCTCGCCGGCTCGGCTGCCGGCGTTGCGGCGGCCTTCAATACGCCACTCGCCGGCATCGTCTTCGCCATCGAGGAGATGAGCCGCGAATACGAACAGCGCACCAGCGGATTGGTGCTGATCTCCGTCATCCTCGCCGGTCTCGCCTCGCTCGGCCTCGTCGGCAATTACGATTATTTCGGAAGCTCATCGGCGATGCTGCGCGTGACGATCGACTGGCTGGCACCGATCTTCTGCGGCGTTCTCTGCGGCGCGATGGGCGCCTTGTTCGCACGACTCGTCATTTTCGGGACGGCACGCATCAAGAGCTGGGTTGCACCCGCGCCGATGATGCGCGCGCTGACCGTCGCCGGGGTCTGCGGATTGATTGTTGCGCTGTGCGGTCTGGCAAGCGCGGGCATGACATACGGCACGGGTTACGGCGCCGCGCGCCTGGCGGTCGAGGGCCACGCGCTACCGTGGATATTCTCACCATTGAAATTCGTCGCGACCGCGGCGTCGACCCTGTCCGGCATTCCCGGAGGATTGTTCGCGCCGTCGCTCTCTGTCGGCGCCGGCTTCGGCGAGGTGATCGGCAAGGTTCTGGGCGTGCATTCGATGGGTGCGGTTGTCCTTCTCGGCATGGCATCTTATTTCGCCGGTGTGACGCAGGCGCCGATCACGGCCTTCGTGATCATCGACGAAATGACCAATTCGCGCGGCATGGTGATCCCGCTGATGATCGCGGCCTTCATCGGCTACGGCGTGTCGCGCCTGATCCAGCATGAATCGCTCTACCACGCGCTGGCGAAGGGATTTCTGCGTGACGGGCCGGAATCGCCGCCGCCGACAGTTTCCACCGCGCTGCCGCCCGCCTCCTGACAAGTTGCTGACATCGCGCCTGTCACACAGCTGTGATCGCATCAACTCGGCGTGAGAGAGGCGGCAAACACTTGCACGCACACCGCGCGAGGATCAGCATGAACACACCTTCAGGAGGAACGTCATGCGCACCACAGTTCTTGCACTCGCTTCCGGTTTGGCTCTCACGCTTGCAACCGCCGCGTTGGCGGACACCTCGGCGCTCACGCCGCAGCCCGAGCAGATGGCACAGCCGATCTCCGCGACGACAACCGGTGATTCCAAGCAAATCGTCTGCCATCACCTCGTCCATCAGGGCACGATGATGCCCCAGCCGGTTTGCCTGACGAAGCAGACCTGGGAACGCATCCGTCTGCAGACGCAGAGAACCGTCTCCGACTTCCAGGTTCACAGCTACGTCACGCCGGAACCGAAATAGGTTCCTCGAGGCTCGAGTCCGGATTTCGCTTTTCCCTCGGCAGTGAATCCGGACTCGCCTCTTCCTTTTCGCATTCTCACAATCAACTTGATGTGACATGCGCCCGGACGGTTGCGCCGCTTCCGGAGGCGCGTCAACATCGTGGAGGAGATATTCCATGCGCAAGACGTTGCTCGCATTTGTTTCCGGCCTCGCACTGTCGATGTCGGTCGCCGCACTGGCCGACCCGGCCGGCACCTCCGCCGCCGCGGCCGCAACCGACGAGCCGATGGCGCAGAGCAGCGACGTTCCTCATGCCCTGCACACCGAAGCGGGGACGGCCGGGGCGACGACACAGGTGTCCGCGAATGGCGAGAAACTGATCTGCCATCATCCGGTCCACGAAGGGACCGTCCTCCCGCAGGAAGTCTGCCTGACGCAGCGCGACTGGGACCGCATCCGTCTGCGCGAACAGAAGAACGTCAACGACTGGCAGATGCACGGCTATCAGGCCGGCGTGCATTAGCAGCGTCACCGGCGGGAGCGCGGTGCTGCCCCTCAGCCTCTCTTCACCATGAACAGGCTGCGCAGCAGGATCTCCGCGCGCGAAGGCAGCACATCCAGCCCCGAGCGGCGCTGACCGAGATCGATCACGTTCTCCAGAATAAGCATCGCGAGGCCATGCACAGCAGCCCATACGGCAAGACCCAGTGCGGGGTCATGCAATGCCGCGCCGATTTCGCCACCTATGGAATCCGCCGCTTCGCCCAATTGCGCGAATTGCTCGCGGTTGGGGAGCTGCGGCCCGAACATCAGCCGCGCCAACGCCGGCCGCTTCGCGGCGAAGCGCATATAGGCGGCTCCGATCTTGGCGATCCGATCCGATTCCGCGCCTTGCACGGCTGCCGCAGCGACGACTTCGCCGCGCAACTCGGCAAACCCTTCCAGCGCGAGTTCAACGAGCAACGATTCATGGTTCGGAAAATGACGATAGGGCGCCGCATGGCTGACGCCCGCGCGGCGCGCGACGGCGCGCAGACTCAGATCCGCGAGCGGTCCTTCCTCGAGCAGAGCGCGCGCCGCATCGAGCAGCGCGTTGCGCAGATCGCCGTGATGATAGGGCTTGGCGGCTTTGGCGGCGGTCAAGCCTTGCCTCCGCGCAGCTTTTCCATCCGCGCGAACAGGCTGGAGGTATCCCAGCGCTTGCCGCCCATGTCTTCCACCTCGGCGTAGAACTTGTCGACCATCTCTGCGACCGGCAGGCCCACGCCGATGCGTTCCGCCTCGTCGAAGCAGATGCCGAGATCCTTGCGCATCCATTCGACCGCGAAGCCATGCGTGAAATGGCCTTCGAGCATCGTCTTGTGGCGATTGTCCATCTGCCAGCTTTGCGCAGCCCCTTTGGAGATCACGCTGACCACCGCTTCGGCATCGAGACCGGCGGCGCGCGCGAAACTCAGCGCCTCGCTCAGCCCCTGCACCACACCGGCGATGCAGATCTGGTTGACCATCTTGGCAAGCTGACCGGAGCCCGACGGGCCAAGCAGACGTTGCTGCTTCGCATACGCCGCCATCGCCGGCTCGGCCTTCGCGTAGTCCGCTTCGCTGCCGCCGCACATGATGGTGAGCTGACCATTCCTGGCGCCCTGCTCGCCACCCGACACCGGTGCATCGACAAACCCAAAGCCTGATTTTTCTGCAACTGCAGAAAGCTCGCGCGCGATTGTGGCGGAGGCTGTCGTGTGATCGACGAACACTGAACCCTTCTTCATCGCCGCGAATGCGCCGGTGGAGCCGAGCGTCACACCCCGCAAATCGTCATCACGGCCGACACAGGCGAAGACAATGTCGGAGCCTTCTGCCGCAACGTCCGGCGTGGGGGCAAAGCGGCCGCCATACTCATCGACCCAGCGTTCGGCTTTGCTCTTGCTGCGATTGTAGACTTTGACGTCGTGCCCGGCGCGCTTGAGGTGACCCGCCATCGGATAACCCATCACGCCGAGCCCCAGAAAAGCGACCCGCATTATTCCATGACCTCGATTTCGACTTTTTCGCCCGGATTGAAGTTCGGGCGCTTCATGAGCCAGATCACCGGGAACGCCGCAAGCGCGATGTAGAACATGAACAGGAAATCGTTCGCGTAAGCCTGCACTTCGGCGCGGTATTCGATCAGGCTGTTGAGATTGCCGACGCCGAACGGGATTTGCGGGCTCATCATCAGCGACTCGCCATTCACCCCGAGCGCACGATTGAAGACGCTGCCGAAGCGCACGTTTTGCGAATGGATCATCTGCACGCTGTAGGCGAGGATGGTGGTGGTGAGCGACACGCCGATCGCACTGCCGATATTGCGCATCAGATTGGTCAGGCCAGTGCCGTCGGTGCGGAACTGCGGCGCCAGTGTCGCAAACGCGACAAGGTTCATCGGCACGAACACGAAGCCCATGCCGAAACCCTGGATGCCCGTCGTCAGCACCAGCGTGGACACGCCCACCTGCGGCGTCCAGTACGACATGTTCCACAGCGACCATGCCATGAGCGCCGTGCCGAAGGTCATGAGGATGCGCGGATCGAACTTCAGCGCCATGCGGCCGGCGAACATCATCGCGATCATCGTCCCGATGCCCCGCGGCACCATCAAAAGGCCCGTGTCGGTAACGGTGTAGCCGCCAAGTCCCTGAAGATAGGGCGGCAGCAACGCGGAGCTCGCGAGCAGCACCGCGCCGATGACGAACATCAGAACCAGTCCGCCAAGGAAGTTCCGGTCCTGGAAAATTTTGGGCGGAATGAACGGTCGCGGCGCCGTCAGCATGTGCACCATGAACAGGTAGAAAGCCGTCCCCGCGATCACCGCCTCGACAATGATCTCCGTCGAGTCGAACCAGTCCTTGTTCGTGCCGCGGTCGAGCATCAATTGCAGCGATGCGAGACAGACGCCGAGTGCCGCGAACCCGAACCAGTCGAATTTCAGCGTCGTGTCGCGCGCCGTATCCTTGAAGAAGATGAAGATCGCGCTGACGGCTGCGATGCCGAACGGCACGTTCACATAGAACACCCAGCGCCAATTGTAGGTGTCTGTCAGGATGCCGCCAAGCGTCGGGCCGAGGATCGGGCCCAGCATCACGCCCATGCCCCAGATCGCCATGATGTTTCCGCGCTTCTGCGGCGGATACATGTCGAGCATCACGGCTTGTGACAGCGGGCCGAGAGCGGCGCCGAATGCACCCTGCAGCAGACGGAACAGGATCATCTGCTCCAGCGATTGCGCCAGACCGCACATCATTGACGTGACGGTGAAGCCGGTCAGGCTGATCATCAGGAAGTTCTTCTTGCCGAAGCGCGCCGCGATCCAGCCGACCGGCGCGGTCATGATCGCGGCGGCGACGATGTAGGACGTCAGGACCCAGGTGATCTGGTCGCGCGAGGCCGACAGGCTGCCCTGCATATAGGGGAGCGCGACATTGGCGATGGTGGTGTCGAGCGCCTGCATCAGCACGCCCGCCATCGAGCCCATCAACACGGCCCAGACGGCGACGGGACTGTCGTAATGCTCGGCGCTGTGCGACGACGCGGCGTGGGCGCTCATGGGCTCAGCCGCCCGTCAGCCAACGATCCCAGCGGCGCTTGCCTGTATCGATCGAGACGACGGCGCTCATGCCCGCGCGCAGCGGCGCGTTGCAACTGGATTTGTCGAGCGCGATCTTCACGGGAATGCGCTGCACGACCTTGACCCAGTTGCCGCTCGTATTCTCTGCCGGCAGGGCGGAAAACGCGGAGTCGCTCGCGGCGGACACGGTGCTTACACGACCGCGCCACTTGCAGCCGCCATAGGTATCGATCGTCACATCGACCGGATTGCCTTCGCGGACATAGGTGAGATCGGTCTCCTTCATGTCGGCTTCGACCCAGAGATCTTTCTCCGACACGATGCCGACCGCACTGGTGGTCGTGAATGCCGACATCGCGGAGATCACGAGCGTGCCGGGCTGAAGCGAATCCACTTCGCTGACGATGCCGTCGAACGGCGCGCGCACCACGGCGTGATCGAGCTGCCGCTGCATCTCGTCCACATTGGCCTGCGCCTTCTGATAATCCGGTGTCTGCTGTGCGGGAAGCTCCGGGTTGCCGTTCAACTTGGCGAGTTGGACATCGGCGCTCTGCTTGAGCGAGATCAGCGTCGCTTGCGCGGTTTGCAGCGTGCCGCGCGCCTGGTCGAGCTGCGTCGGCGCGATCGCATTCGCTTTGGCGAGCGCGGTGTAACGGTTGTAGGTGATTTGCGCGAGATTGACCTGCGCCTGCTGCGCGGACATCTGGCCGATCAGGCTCTTATAGGTCGCACGCGTCGATTCGACGTCCTGCACGGTCTGCGCGAGCGCGGCTTTCGCATTCGCAAGCGCGATCTGGAACGGCTTCGGGTCGAGGCGGAACAGCACCTGACCCTTCTTGACGTGCTGGCCTTCCTTGACATCGACGTCCTGCACCAGGCCGGAGACGTCGGTCGACACCATCAGCTTCGCCGAGTGCACGTAGGAGTCATCGGTGCCGACATAGCGGCCGCCGGTCAGATAGACGACGAGCGCGATCACGGCGATCAGCGCGACACCCCAGATCATCGCGATCCGCCGCAGGCGCGCCTTGTCGGCCCACAATTCGCCGAGGACACCCTTCACATGCGCGCCGTACCGGCGCGACACGGGCTGATAGTCGACAGTTTCGGTTCTCAACGCAGCCACGACAATTACTCCCCGGCCGCTGCGAGCTTGGCGTCTTCCGCCGGCTCGGCCGTCAATTTCGTTTTCATTTGCAAAAGACCATCCAGCATTGTGCTCAGCGTGGCTTCATCAATGCCATCGGTGATATCCGCATAGATGCTATTCTTGTGACGCGCGATCTCCGCGAGGATCGGCGTCGACGCGGGCAACAGATGCAGGCGGCGCACGCGGCGATCGTTCGGATCGGGACGGCGCTCCATCATGCCGCGGGCTTCGAGACGGTCGACGAGGCGCGCCACCGTGATCGGCTCCACTTCGCAGATCGTGGCGAGTTCATTCTGCGAAATTCCCGGCTGACGGGAAAGCCGCGCAAGAATGATCCACTGCGCGCGCGTCATTCCGAAGGCGCGCGCGGCCTGGTCGAATCGGGTGCGGGTCAGACGTGCCACATCGTTGAGAACGATGAGCAGGTCCCGTTCGAGGGCGTTGGTTGCGGGGTTGGTATCCATCATCCGGCGTATATAAGCTGGCTTATGATAACGCACAAGATCATATCGCAAACTACTAGTTTAATTTTTGTGTAAGAAAATCAATAGAATAGAAAATACCCGCGGTCTTACCGTAAGCGCTTGTGGGACGTGTGCTTTTCCAGAGTCCTGAGATCTGTCGAGGAGCCCTTCAGGGTCTTGGCCTCGATCCCCCGATAAAGCGCCGCGATGCGCGCGCCCAGGGGTGTGAGCCTGGCGCCTCCCCCCGCCCGGCCACCTGTTGCCGTGACGATCAGGGACTCTTGAAAGGTATTTTCCAGCGCCTGCAGCAGCAGCCACGCCTTGCGGTAGCTCATTTTCATCTGGGCGGCGGCTTTGCGGATGGAGCCGGTTTCGGCGACGAGCTCCAGCAGACGCACTTTTCCGGGGCCGAGCTGGTCGCCGTTGTCGAAATCGATGCGAATCGTGAGGCGCGGCATACGGGAAGAGTGGCGCAACAGGGGCAAAAGAAAACAGGACGGAGCGAATGCCCCGTCCTGCCCTCAAATCATCGGCGAATAAACCCGCCGCGGATCGCTTACGGCGAAACCTTAAGCTCGCTCGCCCACGACGCTTCGATCTGCTTGACCACGCTGTCGGGGAACGGAACGTAGTCGAGCTTCTCCGCATCGCCCTTGCCGTCCTTCAAGGCCCAATCGAGGAACTTCAGGATCGTCTTGTTCTTGTCGGCCGGATAGTCCTTGCGCATCAGCATGTAGGTCGCTGCCGTGATCGGCCAGCTCTGCGCACCGGGCTGGTTGGTGAGGATTTCGTAGAAGTCCTGCACCTTCGAGAAGTCCGCGTTCGAAGCGGCCGACTGGAACGCTTCCATCGTCGGCTTCACGCGCGCGCCGGATGCGTTGATCATGTCCGTCCAGGTGAGGTTGTTCTGCTTCGCATAGGCGTATTCGACATAACCGATCGAACCCACCGTCTGCGCCACCGTGCCGGCAACACCGGCATTGCCCTTGCCGCCGACACCATTTGGCCAGTTGACCGACGTGTCGGAGCCGATGCTCTTCCATTCCGGCGCGACCTTGGTCAGGTAGTTGGTGAAGTTGAAGGTCGTGCCCGAACCGTCCGAACGGTGAACCGTGAGGATCGCCATGGCAGGCAGAGCGGCCTTCGGGTTCAGCTTCTTGATCGCGGGATCGTTCCACTTGGTGATCTTGCCGAGATAGATGTCGGCGAGCGTGCGGCCGTCGAGGACGAGCTGGCCGGCGCCAACGCCCGGAAGATGCACCACCGGCACGATCGAGATCACGACCTGCGGGAACTGGACGAGATTGTTGCTCGCAAGATCCGCGTGCACCAGCGGCTTGTCCGAGTTCGCGAAATCAACGGTCTTCGCTTCGATCTGCTTGATGCCGCCGCCGGAGCCGATCGGCTGGTAGTTGATCTGGTCGCCGGTCTTGTCGTGGTATTTCTGCGCCCAGACGCTGAGCACGGGATAGATCGCGGTACCGCCCGCGCCGTTCAAATTGGCGGCAGAGGCAGTCGTGGCGGCCGAAAGCGCGATAGCGATAACGGCGGCGCCCATCTTGAACATTGTTTTCATATTTTCCTCGCTTGGTCTTTCGTCCCCCAAAGGGACCGGATTTCAGACTTTTCAGAAGCAACACAGCCTGCGGATATCGGCGATACCCGCAGGCTGCATTAACTTTTAGTTAGTTACCATTTCAGCTGTGTGAACAGGCCGATTTCGTTGTAGGCGCCGCTCAAACCAGGTGTCGTCGAACCGATCGTGCCGTTCGAAGTGGCCAGCGTGCCGTTCGAGGCACTGTCGTGTTTGTAGACGAGCGAGAGGTCCACGATCTTCGTCGGGCTGTAGGTGATGCCGAAGTTGTAGTAGTTGTCGTGGAGCTTGGTGTTGGTCTTGTCATTCGGCGTCACATAGTCGTAACGGCCGAACACCGCCCATTCCGGCATGATCTTGTAGGACGCAAAGCCACCGAAGCCCTCCGCGCGATCGCCCGTCGCGGTGGTCACGTTGTTCCAGTCGGTCGCATCGAAGTATTCGAAGCCGGCATGGATGTCGCCGGTCGAATAGGCCGCAATGGCGTCAAAGCGCTGTGCGGTGTGATAGACGGTCGGGCCGCCTTCCACATCCTTGCCGAGCTTGCCGTCGTAGCCGCCAACGCCCAGAACGAAGCCGTTCCAGTTGATGTTCACGCGGCCTTCGACGTCCAGATCCTTGGAGCGATTCGCGCCGCTGCCAATCGGATCGGCCTTGTAGCCGGCGCCGTTGATGACCGAGACCTGATAGTTCACGAGACCGTCGGCGAACTTGCCCATGAAGTGCGCGCCCCAGTCGGCGGAGGTGCCGAACTTCGTGCGGTCGATCAGGGTGTTTTCAACGTAGCGGTAGCCATAGAGACCTTCGACGAAGGGAATCCACGGCAGATCGGCGGAGCCGACGCGCACGGTGAACATGTCGCCCCAGACTTTCGCCTGCAGGTACGCCTTCTTGATGAAGATCTGGCTGGCCTTGGTCGTACCGTCATAGGTCACGTCGGTGGTCAGGTTCGCGGACCACACGTCATCGAACTTGTGATCGATCGCGATATAGAAGCGCTTCAGGTCGAAGTTCGTGCCTTCGTCGGCCTGCTTCGTGCCCGTGACTTTGTGCTCGATGTTGCTGAAGTCGATGAACGCGGTGCCGCCGATCGTGGTGTTGTTCCACCAGCCGACGAGCTTGTCGTTCCACTTCGATGTGTCATCGTTGATCTTGGCCTGGCGCTGTTCGGACTGCTGAACCTCGGCTTCGAGAGCGGCAATGCGCGCTTCGAGCTCGGCGTTCGACGGGCCCGTGTCGATGGCCTGCGAGCTGGCAGAGGTGCCGTCCGACTGGGTCTTCGCGGCCGATACCGCCTGGGCGTTGGCCGACACTGTCAATGCGATGACTGCGGCGCAGGCCATCAATGCTGTTTTCCCCTTCATGCTACCCTCTCTCGATCTCCAAGGACGAGACCAGCCGTCGCGTGAGGCACGCCAATTCGTCCCCTCGTGGCCGGTCTTTCTGCCCGCGGGATAAATCGTCGGGGGCGGCTACAGAGCCGTGACGGTTCCGTGACAGTGATGTGACATCGCCCGATTCGACACATTCACCTGTGCAGCGTTGCCGATACGCTACAGAGACAAGTTGTCCATCCGGAAAAGCTTGAAAAACCTACCGTAGCGGCGTCGCGGATTTGTGAGAAGCTTGTGCAATGAGGGGCTCTGTGCGTGCCGGGATAGCCTTCGCCGTGGCGCTCGCGCTTTGCGCCGGTGGCGTTGCCGCCGCCGAGCGCACGTATACCTACGAGATCCGGCACGATCGCTGGAGCGAAGCGGATGAACGCGATTGGCGCGACTTCATCGCCGCGATCGGAAAATCCGACTGCAACACGCTGGACGCCTGCCTGCGCAGCAGCGCCAACCCGTTTCGCGATACGGACAAACCCGGCGTGGTGTTCAAATCGGATTGCGCGGAGCTTCCTTATATCCTGCGCTTCTATTTCGCCTGGAAACGTGGCCTGCCTTTCTCCTTCGAAAGCGCGGTCTCGGCACGCGGAGGCGAAGCACGCGATCTGCGTTACAGCCGCTACGGCAATGAAGTCACCCAGCGGTTCGACGTCCCGAACGGCGCAAACGGGTACACGATCATCGAGCACCTGCGCGGCGCGGTGTCATCGGCGTCTTATCGCATCCATCCCGATCTGGAGACGCCGCTCGAATCCGATTTCTACTCGCCGAAGATAGATCCTCAATCGATCCGCCCTGGCACCGTCGTCTATGACCCGGCCGGGCATGTCGGGATCGTGTTCGATGTCGATGGCAAAGGTCGCGTGCATTTCTTCGATGCACATACCGATTTCTCCCTGACCGAGATGACCTACGATCTGCGCTTCACGCGCATGAAACCGTCTGTCGGCGCGGGCTTCAAGAACTGGCGGCCGCAGCGGCTGGTTGGATACACAAAACGTGCGGACGGTGTGCTTACGGGCGGCCATATCGAGATGGCGGCCAACGCCGAGATCGTGGATTTCTCGGACGAACAGTTCTTCGGCAACGGCAAGAAGCCCAAGGACGCCAATTGGAAAGACGGCGCGTTCACGCTGAAAGGCGAAGCGCTCGACTACTATGATTATGTCCGCGCGCAGCTCGCCGGCGGCATGCTGCTGTTCGAGCCGGTGAGCGAGATCGCGGATCTGGCACAATCCAGCTGCACCGATCTGCACTATCGTGCGCAGGCCGTTTCACTGGCGATGACCAGAGGAATCGAGAACCGGCCCGAACCGGACCGCCTGCCGCCGAACATCTACGGTGCGGATGGCGATTGGGAGATGTATTCGACGCCGTCCCGCGACGCGCGCCTCAAGACATCGTTCAAATATATCCGCGACACTGCGCAGCGCTTTGTCGAGATGGCAGCGCGACACGATCCGCATCTGTCCTATGCAGGAAGCGATATCGCGGGCGATCTCTTGCAGGCTTACAACAATGCGACACAGTTCTGCCGCGTGACTTACACAAACAGCGATGGCAGCCGCACGACCCTGGGGTATGAAGACGCGCGCAAGCGCCTGTTCGCAATGTCGTTCGATCCCTATCAATGCATCGAGCATCGCTGGGGCGACAGCGCCGCCACGACCTGCGCGGACGGAGATGTCAAACGCGACTGGTATGATGCGGAGCAATCACTGCGCAATCAGTTGGAACGTACCTACGACGCGCAGATGGATTTCACGCTGCAACAGCTTCAAATGCAGAAGCCCGGCATAGGTGCGCCGCCTGACACCGACGTGCGGGCGTATCTCCTGCGTGCCGGCACTCAGCCGCCGGACAAAGCGCCGTAACGTCCGCGGTAATAGACCAGCGGCGCGCCATCGTCGCGCCGCGCGAAATGCACGACACGCCCGATCAGGATCAGATGATCGCCCGCCTCATGTGCAGACTCACGCGCGCATTCGAACACGGCGTGCGCATCGGCAAGCGCGGGCGGACCCAGATCGGTCTCCAGCAGATCCACGCCGTGCAGCGAATGCTCGCCCTGCTTTGCCAGCCGCGATGACACACTCTCATGCTCGGTGCCGAGGATGTTGATCGTGAATGCCTTGGCGTCCGCGAACACATGAAAGCGGTGCGAATCCTTCTTCAGGCACCACAGCACCAGCGGCGGATCGAGCGAGACCGAGGTAAAGGAGTTGACCGTCATCCCCACGGGGTCTGCGCCGCCCATCGCGGTCACGACCGCGACCCCGGTGGGAAACGAGCCCAGCGCATGGCGGAAAGCCTTGGTATCGAAGCTCATTTTGCGGGTTTGGCCGGTTTCAACGCTTGCTTAACAGGGTCTCTGGCATTGTCCCGATCAAACCGGACGAGGCAAGGGCGGCGCTAGACCGCTTTCCCGTACGGAACGGGTCATTGGTGGGACGAAAGACATGGCAGGCGAAAACGCCGTCATTATCAAACGCATTAAAAAAGGCGGTCACGGCGGCCATCACGGCGGCGCGTGGAAAGTCGCCTATGCGGACTTCGTGACCGCGATGATGGCCTTCTTCCTTTTGATGTGGCTGATCAACACCACGACGCCGGAACAGAAGCGCGGCATCGCCGATTATTTCGCGCCGCAGAGCATTGCACAGACTTTGAGCGGATCGGGCGGCGTGCTTGGCGGTCAGGTCATGGGCCAGGAAAGCGCGCGCGCAGGTGGCGCGGCGTCCGTGTTCCAGAAAAACAGTCCGTCCTCGCCCAGCAGCCAGACGAAATCCACGCAAGCTCAGACGAGTCAGGGCGGCGCGACCAGCAACGATAACCAGGCATCTGACATGCAGTCGGGCAGCGGCAACGCCAACGACCGCTCGACATCGTCGTCGCAGGACGGCGAGTTCCAGCACGCCGCCGAAGCAATCCATCAGGCGATCCAGGACAATCCGGATCTCGCGCAGATGTCCAAGCAGGTCATCGTCGATCAGACACCGGAAGGCTTGCGCATCCAGCTGGTCGATCAGGACGGCCGCCCGATGTTCCAGCAGGGCACGTCAGAACCGATGCCCTACACAAAACGTCTGCTCGCGGAGATCGGCAAGATCGTCGACCGCTTGCCCAATCGCGTGTCGATCAGCGGCCACACCGAAGCGACGCCGTTCAACGGTCCCGGCGGCAAGACAAACTGGGAGCTCTCGGCCGAACGCGCCAATGCCGGACGCTCACTGCTTCAGACCGGCGGGCTGGCGAGCGATCGCATTTACGAAGTCTCGGGCAAGGCAGGCTCCGAGCCACTGCTGCCGGAAGACCCGAACGGCTCGGCGAACCGTCGCTTGAGCATCACACTCCTTCGTGAAGCGCCGCCCGTGGCACCGGGTCATCAACTCTAATTTATCGAGCCACTGGCGTGGCAGACGAATCCTTGGTCATAATCACCTTCCAAGAGTGAGACCGAAGTGACCAACCAGCGCGACACCCGCGTTCCGCAATTCTTCCTGACGCCGGGAGGGCCGTGCCCCTATCTGCCCGGCCGGACGGAACGCAAGGTGTTCGCCCGCCTGAATGGTTCGCTGGCACAGCCGCTGAACGAGGCCCTCACCCATTCCGGGTTCCGCCGTAGCCAGTCGATCGCCTATCGCCCCGCCTGCGAAGGATGCTCCGCCTGTGTCTCCGTGCGCATCGTCGCGGGCGAGATGGAATACTCGCGCGGGCAACGGCGCATCATGCGCCGCAACGACGATCTGGTCCGTAGCGAAGTCGCAGCAGAAGCGACGCGTGAACAATTTGCGCTTCTGCGCACCTACCTCGACTCGCGCCATGCCGGCGGCGGCATGTCGGACATGGGATTGTTCGACTATGTCGCCATGGTCGAAGAGACACCGGTCGAAACGCACATCGTCGAATACCGCCGCCGCGGCGAAGACGGCGAACCCGGCGCCCTTGTCGCCTGCGCGCTCAGCGACGTGCTGCGCGATGGGCTATCGATGGTCTACAGCTTCTTCCATCCCGGCGAAGATGCTCGCAGCCTCGGCACCTATATGATCCTCGATCATGTGCACTCGGCGCGGATGCGCGGATTGCAGCACGTCTATCTCGGCTACTGGGTCCAGGGCAGCGAGAAGATGGACTACAAAGCGCGCTTCAAGCCCATGGAGGCGCTCGGCCGCGAGGGCTGGGAACGGCTATAAGCCATGCGCGTCTCGTTCTTTACGGCGGGACTGTTCACGATTGCAGCGTTGTGTGCGGCATCCGCCATCGCATTCATCTGGCGCGAAGCAAACGACACTTACGATCCCAACGCTCGCGTCGCGATCACCGCGGATTTTGTCGCGCAGTGCCAGACGGAAAAAACCGATTGCGCAAAGATGGTCACCGACGCCATGCGCTGGGACGTGGATAACAAAGGGCTTTCGCAAAGCTGCCTAGCCAAGCGTCCAAGCGCACGCACGATGGCGCGCGGCGTTGTCATCTGGCTGAACGCGCATCCGCAAACGCATCCGCTGCCGGTGGAGCAAGGCATTGTGAAAGCCGCCGATGCGATCTGGCCGTGCCCGAAATCAGGCGCCTGACGACACCGACCTAAACATCAGCATATCGTCGTAGTAGCGGTCGCCGATATGCAGCGAGCGCGGGATGATGCCGATCTGGCGGAAGCCGTGACGCTGGTAGAATTTGATCGCGCGGGCGTTTTCGGCATTCACGGTGAGTTGGACTTGTTCGACCACCGTTGCGGCATGTTTCAACAGCGCCGTCATCAGCGCGTCGGCAAGACCGGTGCCCTGCGCACTGGCGCGGACATACATCGCGCCGATATCGCCGGTGTGGGCGAGCTTCGGACGTGACGGCTGCGAAAACACGACCATGCCGCTCAGCGTGCCGTCCACGAAACCGCCGAACGAAGCTGCGCTCGAAAGCCGCGCGAGCCACTGTTCCTTCGACATCGCGTCTTCCTGATCGGGATCGGCAGCGAAGCAGTCCGGCAACAGGCGCAACGATTCCAGACGGAGCGCGCGGAAGGCATCGTAGTCTTCCGGCGTAACAAGTCTGACGGAGATCGTCATTCGCTGCCGCCGAAGCGCTGCTTCCACTCGGCGATCTGTTCGTCGGTGATCTTCGCGAACAGCACGTCAGCCGGCGTGATCGTCTGACCGGCCGCGAGCTGGTCGAGCTCCTTCACCATCGGCGCGGACGGCCAGGGAATGAGGCCATCGATGCCGGCGATCGGCTGGATCGTCTTGTGGATCGTTAGCGCCGCCGTCGGCATCACCGGCCATGCCAGATGCGCGAACAGATGCACGAGGTTCAGCCCCATGCGCACGCCGACCGCCGCTCGCGCGCGATCCGTCTTGATGTGCGTCCACGGGGCCGCGCGCGTAAGATATTCGTTTCCGGCGACGAAGATCGCGCGCAGTTCCGCCATCGCCTTGCGGAAGTCGATGGCCTCGAAATACTCGGTGCAGGTTCTCACGCGTTCATCGAGTTCGGCGATCAATGCCTTCTCTTCTTCGCCGTACTCACCTTCACCCGGCACCTTGCCGTCAAATCGCGCGGCACAGAATTTCGTGACGCGGTTGACGAAATTGCCGAGCACGTCAGCCAGATCCTTGTTCACCTGTCCCGCGAAATGCTCCCAGGTGAAATTGGAATCCGAACTCTCCGGCGCATTCGCCATCAGGTAATAGCGCCAGTAATCGGCCGGCAGAATCTCCAGCGCCGAATCCATGAACACACCGCGATGCTGCGATGTCGAGAATTTTCCGCCATCGAAGTTCAGCCAGTTGAAGCCCTTGAGCCTGTCGACCAGCTTCCACTTCTCGCCCGAGCCCATGATGGTGACCGGGAAGCCCACCGTGTGGAACGGGACGTTGTCCTTGCCCATGAACTGGCAATAGACGACGTCGTCCGCCTTGTCGCCGAACCACCAATCCTTCCACGCATCGCCTTTGCCATTGGCGTCGGCCCATTCCTTCGTCGCGCCGATGTACTCGATCGGCGCATCGAACCAGACGTAGAACACTTTGCCTTTCAGTTTGCCGTCGGCGATATCGTCCGGCACCGGCACACCCCATTCGACATCGCGCGTGATGCCGCGATCCTGCAAACCTTCGTCGAGCCATTTGTTGGCAATAGAGGTGACGAGCGGCGACCATTCGCCCTTGTGCGCGTCGATCCATGTGCGCAGCTGCGGCACGAACTCCGATTGCTTCAGGAACAGGTGCGTGGAGTCGCGGATCTCGATATCCGACGAACCCGATAGCGCCGAACGCGGATTGATAAGGTCGACGGGATCGAGCACGCGGGTGCAATTCTCGCACTGGTCGCCGCGCGCGCGATCATAGCCGCAGTGCGGACAGGTGCCGATGACGAAACGGTCCTGCAGGAAACGCTTGTCACCGTTCGAATAGACCTGCTTGGTCGTGCGGACGTCGAGAAAGCCGTTCTTCCAGAGCTGGCGCGCGAAGTGTTGCGTCAGCTCATGGTTGGGCTGATTGGACGAACGCCCGAAATGATCCCAGGCGAGCGCGAACCC
>DATJUS010000028.1:0-11424 GCA_035502175.1 Rhizomicrobium sp. | reverse complement strand
CGGCCTCATGGGCACGCTCACCTGTTTCCTTGGTGGCGGGTGCGTGGTGACGGTCGAGGGCCATACCTTCGATCCGGCCGAGGTGTGGGGCGCGGTCGAGAAGCACAAGGTGACCTCGATTTCCGTCGTCGGCGATCCATTCGCCAAGCCAATGCTGCGCGCGCTCGACGATGCGCCAGGCCGATACGATCTTTCGAGCCTCACTGGCATCACGTCGTCGGGCGCGATGTTCACCGAAGAGGTCAAGGACGGTCTCATCAGCCACATCCCGGCGCTCGTCATCACCGACAGTTTCGCCTCGACCGAAGCGATGGGCATGGGCGTGTCGATGGCGAGCAAGGACGGCCATGTGAAGACCGCCGATTTCCAGCTCACCGAATACGCCATCGTGATCGACGAGCACGACCAGCGCGTCGGCCCCGGCGAGAGCGGCCTGGTCGCGTTCGGCGGCCCGCAACCGCTCGGCTATTACAAGGACGAGGCGAAGACCGCGAAGACCTTCCGCATCATCGAAGGCAAACGCTACGTCGTCCCCGGCGATTTCGCGCGCGTGGAGCAGGACGGTTCAGTCACATTGCTCGGCCGCGGCAGCAACTGCATCAACACCGCCGGCGAAAAGGTGTTTCCGGAAGAGGTCGAGGAAGCGCTGAAGACGCATCCTTCGATCGACGATGCTTTGGTGCTCGGCGTGCCTGATGAGAAATGGGGTCAAGCCGTCACCGGCGTGGTCGTGCTGTCGCCGGGCTCTTCTTTCAATGAATCTGATCTACGTACGCATGTGCGCGGCCAGCTCGCCGGTTACAAAACGCCAAAGCGCATCCTCATCGCCGGTGTGAATCTGCGCGCCCCAAACGGCAAGGCGGACTACAAGGCGGTCGGCGAATTCGCGCGGCGGGAGTTGGGCATCAATCCCTGACGATCAGCACGGCCAGCGCCTTCGGTCCGTGCGCGCCGAGTTCCAAAGTCTGTTCAATGTCGCCGGTGCGCGATGGCCCGGTGATCAGGTTGATCGTCGGCGGCAAAGCCTGCGTTTTCAGCTTTTGAAGCGCATCCTCGAAATGCCCAACGATGTCCGAGGCTTTGAGGATCGCAATCTCAAACCCCGGCCGGAAATGCCACGATGCCGGCGAGCCATCGCGTGATGGCTGTACAAGCGTTCCGGTCTCCGCAATCGCCAGCGGCGCGCGCGTCACGGCCGTATCGTCCGGCCCCGGCGCATCGCGCAGGATGGTGAGCGCGTCCAATCCCGCGACATCGCTGTTCGGCGGCAGATGAATCCGCGCCGCGAGATTGTGCGCGCGCAGAATCTCCGCAATCGCCGTTGGAATTTCATCCTCGCGTTCCAATATCCGCACTTCGGTGTTCACGGCTTCAGCTTTGATCACGAACGCGCCGACAAGATCGGAGGTAATGGAAGGTGCAGCGTATGGATCAGGCTTTGACGCGGCGGCCCGCGTCCGCGAACGGATCGACGCGAGGATATCGTCACGTGCGCTCACGCCACAGCTCCTGGAAAGTCTTACCCTGTGGCGCCGGGAAATCGCGCACCGCGAACCAGCCACGCATCAGCGGTAGCGAATGCACCGCACCGTTGCGGCTGTTGAGCTTCAACAGGCGCGCCATGATCTTTGTGACGAAGCGATATAGCGCTGGCCGCTTCGCCGCGAACGCCCAAACCCCAAGCCCTGCGACCATCGCCTTCGGCGCAAGCCCATCGGCATATTCCTTCGCGCGCCAGTGCCGCATGATCGTCGGCAGCGGGATCTTCACCGGACAGACTTCCGCGCAACGTCCGCAGAAGGTCGAAGCATTGGGATGATGGTAGGCGCTGTCGCCGATCAGCCCCGGATTGAGCGCCGCCCCGATCGGCCCGGGGTAGGTCGCGCCATAGGCGTGCCCGCCGATCGCGCCATAGATCGGGCAATGGTTGAGACACGCCGCGCAGCGGATACAGCGCAGAACATCCTGCGCTTTTGTGCCGAGCAGCTTGGAGCGCCCATTGTCCAGAAGCACGACATGAAATGCGCTGTTGGAATGTTCGCCCGTCGGCCCCGACATGATCGAGACATAGGACGAAATCTCCTGTCCCGTCGCCGAGCGCGTCAGCAACCGCAGCAGCACTGCGACGTCGCCGAGATTGGGCACGATCTTCTCGATGCCGGTGAGCACGATATGCGTGCGAGGCAGAAGCCGCGTCAGATCGCCATTGCCTTCGTTGGTGACGATCACCGCCGCGCCTTCGGCCGCGCTCAGGAAGTTTGCACCCGTGATGCCGGCATCCGCAGCATCGAACGACGTTCGCAGCATCGTGCGCGCTTCGGAAACCAATGCCTGACGCTCGTCCAGCGACCGGTTCGGATCGAGTGTTGTGTGCGCTTCACGAAAAGTCTTCTCGACCTGCTCTTTGTGAAGATGGAACGCTGGCGCGATGATGTGGCTCGGTGGTTCCTTGCGGAGCTGGATGATGTATTCGCCGAGATCGGTTTCGACCGGGATCAATCCGTTGGCCTCGAGATAGGCGTTGAGGCCAATCTCTTCCGAGACCATCGATTTGCCTTTGGTCACGGTCCTTGCATTCGCATCGCGCAGGATGCCAAGGATGATCGTGCGTGCTTCGGCTGCATCGCGCGCCCAATGCACCTGGCCGCCGCGCGCGATGACGTTGCGTTCGAACGTCTCCAGCAGCGTGTCGAGATTGGCGATGGCGTGATCGCGGATTGCTTTGCCGACGTCGCGAAGGCCCTCGAAATCGCCGTAGCGCTCGGCGGCTTCCTGACGGCGCAACGCGAAATGGGTCTTCAGCCGGCCGAGTGCGACCTTGAGCGACGCATCGTTCAGCGCGTCGCGCGCCTGTGCCATGAACGCGCGTGGATCGGCGTTCATGGCTCGTCCGCCAGGACTTCCGCGACATGGCGCACGCGCATCGTTTTGCCCCGGCGCTGCATGCGGCCTTCGAGATGGAGCAGGCAGCCGAGGTCGCCACCGATCAGCATCTCCGCACCGGTCGCGGTGGCATCGGCGATCTTGTCATCCGCCATGCGCTCGGAGATCTCGGGATATTTGACGCTGAACAATCCGCCGAAGCCGCAGCAGACGTCGCGGTCGGTCAATTCGCTGATGGAGAGGCCTTCCACCGATGCCAACAATTGCCGCGGCTGTTCGCGCACGCGCAATTCGCGCAGGCCGGAGCAGCTGTCATGATAGCAGGCGCGTGTTTCGCATTTCGCCGCCACGGCTTTCATGCCGCGCACATCGACGAGAAACGACGTCAATTCATATGTCTTCGCGGCGAGCGCCAACGCGCGCGGATCGTTGTTCAGCATCTCCGGATAATGCCGCTTGATCATCCCGGCACAGGAGCCGGATGGCGCGACGACATAGTCAAACCCGCTGAACGCCGCGATCACCTGTTCGGCAATAACGCGCGCGTCCCTGTCTGCGCCTGCATTCCATGCCGGTTGTCCGCAACAGGTCTGCTCTTGCGGGACGACAACATCGCAACCGGCTTGCTCGAGGAGTTTGACCGCCGCGAATCCGATCTGCGGCCGGACCAGATCGACAAGACAGGTGACGAACAATCCGACGCGCGGCCGTGCCGTCACAGGCTGACCTGTTCGCGCGGTGCTTTGCGGGGCCGTTTCACGCGGTCCTTGGGCGCCCGCGGCAGGTTCTCGCCGAGAGCGTAAGTGAGATCCTTCAGGTGGTCCATGAAGGAGTTGCGGTCGTTGAACGTGGCAAGCCGCTCATAGGGGATCAGATTGCCGATGCGGATCTGGATCACGCTGCCGATGCGGTCATGCACTTCCTTGAACAGCAGGGACAGGCGCAAAGTCATGCTGATGTGGCTGGCGAACTGGAATAGACGGCTGTTCTGGCCACCGAAGAACACCGGCGCCACGGGCGCCTTTGCCTGGCTGATCATCCGCGCGGTGAAATTCTTCCATTCGGCATCGACGGCGCGCTTGTGCCAGATCGTCGGCGTCGTCGATACGCCGCCGGCCGGAAATACGATCAGGCAACCGCCTTTCATGAGATGGTTCTTGGCTTCGGCGCGGGTCCTCAGATTCGTCTTCAACGCCTCTTCCGTCTCGGCGAAATCGACGGGCAGCAGGAATGTCTTCACTTCCTCGGCGCGCAACAGCACGGCGTTGGTCAGCACGCGGAAATCGCCGCGCACCTCCGACACGATCTGGCAGATGATGAGGCCGTCGAGTACGCCGAACGGATGATTGGCGACGACAACCAACGGGCCTTCCTTGGGCCATGCCGAGAGCGCGTCCTTGTTGTAGTCGAGCGTGAGTTCAAGACGGCGCACCGCGGCTGACCAGAAGCTCTCGCCCGGAACCGGATGCGCGCGGTTGTCTTCATAAACCCATTTCAGATAGGGCTGACCGGTCATCCGCTCGATCAGGCGGATGACGAATTTCTTCAGCCGCGGATCATCCGGTGCGGCATAGGAGAATGTGTCGATCTCATCCGGGGATTCGGCCATACGCGCATATTCGCAGGAAGCGCTGGCGGTTTGAAGGCCTAAGCGCCGTCGAGCAGGAAGCCGCCACGCCGCAATGCGAGCCTAAGGCCCAGATAGAGCGCCAGTCCGATCGGGCCGGCCATCAATGTCACGATCAGGCAAGGCACGACGACCCAATGTGAGATTCGGCGCTTGGCCGCGTCGCGCGCTTGCCATGCGCCCAGGAAGAGGTCGAAGACGAGATAGTGGATCCAGCCCATGACCGCGCCGGTCGGCGAGTCGAAGAGCGCCATGACGCCGGGCAGCGTTGTGTAATTCGTGCCCGGCGCGCCCTCGCCGCCGAGCCAGACGCGCGTGAATAGCCAGAGATAAGCGAGGCCGAGAACCAACGGCACGGCGATCGAATGCACCGCCAGTTCGGTGCCGCGCCAGCGCGGTGCGACGATGAGAAGAAGCCAGAAGATCAAAATGCCGTTGTTGGCGATCGCAAAGATCAGCTCCGGCGACATTCCGTGCTCCTCTACGTGAATCGCTTCTTCAGCCAGTCGATCATCGCGCGGCTGGTCTCTTCCGGCTTCTCCTGCTGGGTCCAGTGGCCGCTGCCTTGGATCAGCACGCGCTCCAGATCGGGCACGTAAAGCTCCATGCCGTCGGTCAGCGACGGTGGCAGGACGACATCGTCCTCGGCCATGATCATCAGGCCGGGAACATGCACGCGCTGTTCCATCGTCCCGCTCTGTTCCCAGTTGCGGGTCAGATTGCGGTACCAGTTGATACCGCCGGTGAAGCCGGATTGTGTGAAGGCATCGACGAAGAACTTCATCTCTTCGGGATTGAGCAGCAGCTCGCCACGCCATGTGGACTCGTCCTCTTGGATGGCGTGGACAAGTTCGAAGTTCTTCATCTCCTGGGGCAGGCTTTCGAATTCCTTCGCCGTCACCATGCCGCGCCGCATGAAGAAGCGGAACGTCTTGCCGACATCGCGCGCCAGGATTTCGTCGGCGACACCGGGCTTCTGGAAGAAGACGACATAGTTGTTCTCGCCGCGCATCATTTTCAGGCCCATGATCGGGTCGATCGGTGCGCGCGCAAAGAACGGCGTGTTGACGCCGATGACGCCCTTCACGCGCGTCGGCTGATAGATCGGCATCTGCCACACGACGAGGCCGCCCCAATCGTGGCCGACGAAGATCGCATCCTTGATGCCGAATGCATCCAACATTCCGGCAAGATCGCCGGTCAGATGCGCCATGTCGTAATCCTCGACCTTCGGTGGACGGCTGGTGAGGCCATAGCCGCGCTGATCGGGGGCGAGCACATGAAAGCCCGCGGCTGCGAGCGCTGGGATCTGATGACGCCACGAATAGGCCAGTTCTGGAAAGCCGTGACAGAGAACGACCGGCAACCCATCCTTCGGACCGGCTTCGTACACGGCCATGTCGATGCCGTTGGTCTTGATCATCGTGGGGGCAGGAAAATCGGTCATTGAAATCTCCGGTCAGGCGGCAAAGTTGAGTCTGGAAAGCATCTGGGCGCGTTCAGGCCCGAATTTCGGCGGATAGAACCCACGCGCGCGTTTGGTCTTCTCCGGCATTACCCAGAAGCGCATCACGCCGGCGAGCGTTGCAGGCTTTTTCAGCCACGCGGTCGGATCGTCGATCATGTGGAAGGCGCGGGACATGGCGCGCAGGATGTCGATATCGCCGCGGGACGCGGGGCCGATGGCGTCTTCGATGAAGCTCTTCATCATCTTGGCGCGGAAGGAGGGCACATAGTTCGGATCGCGCTCATGCTCCGCGCGGCGGATCGCCTGTTGGTCCTGTTTGACCATGGAGTCGTAGAACGGGCGTAGCGCCTTGCGCGTGTCGGCATCGAACAGGACGGCGCGCGTGCGCGGATTGTCGCTGGTGTCGAGCGTCTGGCGCAGCAGGTGTGCGTGCACTACGCCGGACGAACAGCCGCGGCCATAGAGGGGATTGGTGCGCACCGTTGCATCGCCGACTGCGAAGAAGTTCAGAACCTGTGGTTGACCGGCGTTCACAGTGCTGCGCCAGGTGCTTTTCAGATTGCCCATGGAGAAGACCTGACTGGCGGCCTCCGAGCGCGCGGGATCGACCCATCGCGCGCAGCCCGGAATCTCCATGCAGATCGCATCGAACACATCCGGCTTTACGATTGCCATGCGCAACGCAGTCTCGATCTCGGGCACGGCAAGAGTTATGGAGAAGTGCCTGTTGTCCGCCGGGAAGACGCCGAACTTGATGTAGCCGAGGTCGCCGGCACCCGGCGTCCCATCGCGCACGGGCTCCTCGGCGCCATCGCGCAGCTTGTAATGCCGTGTGAAATAGAGAATGCCCGCAGGGCTCTCTTCTTCGGTGACCGTTGCGCCTTCCGCGCGCAGCCAATCGGGGAAGGGCGTGTTGCGGCCGCTGGCATCGACAACGACATCGGCACGCATGTCTTCGACAATGCCGTTGCGTTCGACTCTCAGGCCTTCGAGCAAGAGCGCGCCTTCGGCATTGCGGCTCGCGATAACGCCGCGCACACCGGCATCGTTGATGAACGTCACATTCGGCAACCGGCCGGCATAACGGCGCATGACGAGTTCGAGTGTGGTGCGGCGGCTGAACAGGATCGCAAGATCGTCGTCTTCCGGCTTCGGGCGATAGCTGGATTGCAGCGATGGGGGCAATCCATCCGCGAAGCCAAAGATGCGCGTGCCTGAATCGAGCAGTTCCTGCATCAACTGCGGATAACGCGTGCGCAGGAGCGTCGTGAGGCGGCCGAGGAACACATGGCTGTGCCGCAGCTGCGTCGCGCCGCGGCGTTCCCAGCTCTGGAACGCTTCCTCCGGACTTCCTTCCGGTGTCGGCGGATCGCGATCGATCATCGTCACGCGATAGTCGCTGTTGCCGAAAGCGAGCGCGACGCCGAGGCCTGCGATGCCTGTTCCGGCGACAAGGATGCTTTGCCCGCTCATGCTTTACTCCTCCACGCGGCGAGAGCGAGCAGCACCCAGCCGGCCAGAAACGATATGCCACCAACCGGCGTCACAAACGCGAAGACCCGCTGGCCGGTCATCGCGAGCGCATAGAGCGACCCCGAAAACAGGACGATGCCGATGAGAAACAACGCCGCCGACCACCTCGCCGTGCGCTCGGCTGTGCCCTGCATGGCCAGCGCCGACAATCCCATCGCGAGCGCGTGATACATGTGATAGCGCGCGCCGGTCTCGAAGATGCCGAGTGCATGCGCGTCGAGCCTTTGGGAAAGTCCGTGCGCAGCAAATGCGCCGAACGCGACGGCGAGCGCGCCGTTCAGCGCGGCGATGACGAGCCAGATCCTCACGCCGCGCAACCGCATCCGCCATGCGCGTGCCCATGATGGCTGTGTCCCTGGGTATCGCCCACCATGCGCTTCGATGCCTCGATAGCGGCTTTCGAGAGTTCTGCTGTCGCGGCATAGTCGGCCTTCGCGCGCGCTTGCATGTCGGCATCGAGCATGAAATCGAGCGTCGTCATCGCCATCGACTTTGCACCGTCGATCACGGCCTGGTCGCCCTGTGCGGATACCGCATAGCGCGCGAATTCCGCGTTGTGGATGATGACGTTCAGCGGCGCGACGCCTAGGCAGGGATGGATTGACGGCACGCGGTGGCTGACATTGCCCATGTCGGTCGAGCCCGCGTAGCCCGACGGCAATTCCTTCATCGGGAAGAAGTCGAGACCTATCGCCTTGCCGTTGCGTTCGAACGCTTCCGCCATCGGCCAGTTGGTCTTGAGATCGAGATAGAGCGTTTCGCCCCATTTTATCTCTGCGCGGCAACCAGTCGCCAACGCGCCGGCTTCGAAGCAGTTGTGCACGCGCAGTTTCAGTTCGGCGAGTTCATACGCATCGATAGCGCGGACGTTGAACCGGCAAGCGGCGCGTTCGGGCACGATGTTCGAGGCAAGGCCGCCTTCGGTGATAATGCCATGGATGCGGTCGGTGTTCTTGATGTGCTGACGCAGCTGCGCGATCGACTGATAGGCGGTGACGACGGCGTCGAGCGCGTTCAATCCGCGATGCGGCACGGCGGACGCATGCGCCGCGCGGCCATGATAGATCACCGTTACGTCGACAATCGCGATGCACGGCATGGTGATGAGATTGAGGTTTGACGGATGGATCATCATCGCCGCGTCGACGCCGTCGAACGCGCCTTCGCGCGCCATCATCTCCTTGCCGCCATAGCGTTCTTCGGCGGGCGTGCCGAGATAGCGGACGCGGCCGGGCAAACGTCCGTTCAGCTTTGACAGCGCCATCGCGGCGCCAAAGCCGGCCGTCGCAATGATGTTGTGCCCGCAGGCATGGCCGACGCCGGGCAGCGCGTCGTATTCGGACAGGATCGCGACGGTCGGCCCTTTGTCCGCGCCGAACTCCGCGGCATAAGCGGTCTTGATTCCGCAGGCTTCGCGCTGTGCAGCGATGCCGTGACGCTCGATGCCTTCGGTTAGGCGCGCGGCGGCTTTGAATTCTTCCAGCGCCAATTCAGGTTCGCCATGAATTCCGTGGCTCATCGCCAGCAGTTCTTCGCGCATCGCATCGATGGCGGAGCAGACGTCTTTCTTCAGTGTTTCCAGCGACATCGTGATATCCAGCTGTGGAACCGGCCGATCATAGACAGTCCCGCACGGCTTTGCGAAGGTCTGCCGCTCAGGAGAAATGCATGCCCAAGTTTGCGCTGCGGAATGATGGTGTTCGTATTGCCTATGAAATTTCGGGCGAGGGTGAGCCGGTTGTGCTCGTGCACGGCTTCGCGTCGGACCGCGTGCAGAACTGGCGCGCGCCGGGCTGGTATCAGACGCTGAACGGTGCCGCCTATCAGGTCATTGCGCTTGACTGCCGCGGACATGGTGAAAGCGACAAGCCGCACGATCCGAAGATGTATGGCCACACCACGATGGCGGAAGACGTTGTCGCGGTGATGCAGGACGCCGGTGTCGGCGATGCGCTGCTGATGGGATATTCGATGGGCGGCTACATTTCGATGTCGCTGCTGATCAAGCATCCCGACCTGTTTCGGAAAGTCGTGATCGCGGGCGTCGGTGCCAGCTATCTCGATCTCAACGCGGCGCAGGCGGCGGTCGCCGATCCGGAGCGCCGCTCAATGATTGCCGATGCGCTGCTGGTCGATGACGTCTCGACGATCACGAACGAGACCGCGCGCAATTTCCGCCTGTTCGCCGAACAGCCCGGCAAGGACCGCCGCGCGCTCGCCGCCTGCATGCGCGGCAGCCGCGATGTGTTCACGCGGGAGCAACTCGGCCGTTCGCAGCGGCCGGTGCTGGTGGTATGTGGCGAAAAAGACGTCCTGACGGGTTCGCCGGAACCCTTGGCTGCCGCTTTTGCCGATGGCCGTGCGATCACGGTTCCCAATCGGGATCATATGACCGCCGTCGGCGATAAGGTTTACAAGCAGGCGGCGCTGGATTTTTTTGCGGCTTGAAGGTAACACCCCGCGGGTTTGCAACGGGACAAGCGAAAATTCTCGCGCTTCATCATAAGGTTGTTGCATACTGTCGGTGACAACGGTCGGGGGACCTCCATGCTTAGGATTTCGCGCGCACTGTGCGCCGGTTTCATTGTGTCTGCGATTTGCGGCGCGGCCGCGGCGGCGCCTCCGCCCGTTGAGGCATTCGGCAGCTTGCCCGCGTTTGGGGCTGCGCGACTGTCTCCCGACGGCAAGCATCTCGCCGTCGTTCAACCCCATAACAAGGAATCGGCAGTTGCGATCTATGAGGTCGCGGATCTGTCGAAGCCACCGCACATGGTCGCCGTTCCTGATGCTGTTGCTGATGGGGTCGATTGGCCGAACAACGATCGCCTGATCTGCATATTCCGTCTGAACCAGAGGGAAGTTTACTACAACCAGGTAGACGAGTGGGCTCGCGCCGTGAGCGTGGATGTCAACGGCCGCAATGAGGCCGTGATGCTGAATAATTGGAAGAAGCTCAAATACAACACCGGATCGCCGATCATAGATCAGCCACCGGAAGATCCAAGCCACGTATATATGCTCGCCTACGACACGCCTGATACGCGCGATATGCAGGACTTTTGGAATTGGCATATGGGCGTGTTCAAGGTCGATGTGACTACGGGTGAGGGCGTTGAGATCATGCTGGCGCCCAAGGGCGCTTATCAGATTCTCATGGACGGCCACGGTCACCCCATGGGTTTCGTCAAGCACAACGCCGACCTGTCCAGTGAGGTCGTTATGGGTGGGCACATCGCAGGCACCTTCAACTCAAAAGGCGGCGGTGGACCGGAATTTGTAGGACTCTCCAGCGATGCGACGCCATCACTTCTTGTCACGGCACCCAGTGCGACAGGCGTCACGGGCCTGTATCATTGGACTTCGCCGGGCGGTGTTTCCACGCCGCTGTTCGTTGATCAGCAATACGACATCGATGATACGATCAAAGATGAGAACACCGGCCGTACTATCGGCGTGCGCTATGCTGACGACCGCATGCAGTCGCACTATTTTGATCCCGCCATGCAAACGATTCAGGCGAGATTGGAAAAGGCGTTGCCAAACCAGTCCGTATTCATCGTTTCGAAAGATGCAGCCGGAGATTCCTATCTCGTCGTCGGCGAATCGCCGCGCATTCCCCCAACGCTGTATCTTTACAGGCCGGCTGCGCATCAGTTGGAGCTGTTGCTCCAAGGCTATCCCGGTTTGCAGCAATCCGATCTCGGCGAAATGAAGCCCTATCCCTATAAAGCGCGCGACGGGCTAGACATTCACGCGTATCTGACGCTGCCGCCTGGCAAGAATCCGCACAATCTGCCGACAATCATCATGCCGCATGGCGGTCCGGAAGCGCGCGATATGCTCGGGTTCGATTGGACGGCGCAATTTCTCGCGTCACGCGGCTATGCCGTGCTGCAACCCAACTTCCGCGGGT
>DATJUS010000027.1:0-2511 GCA_035502175.1 Rhizomicrobium sp. | reverse complement strand
GTCATATATCCCTTGAAGTCGAAATTAAGCTTGTAGGAACAGGGTGCGCTGACGATCGAATCGAATGCCAGAACCTTGATCCCGGCGGAGCAGGCCTTGGCGATGATGCCGTTGAGGGCGGTGTTCGAAGCGGCGTCGATGATGATGCCATCGACGTGCTTGAGAATAAGGTCGCTCATCTGCGACATTTGTTGGTTCACCGAGCCGTCGCCGTTGAGGATGATGTAGTCGGAGATGAGGCCCTGTTTCTTTGCCTCTTCCGCAACCGCCTGGACCGACTCGACCATCTGGTGGCGCCAGGTATTGCCGTAATAGGCGTTGGAGAGCGCGATCACCGGCCCCTTCGCCAGTGCCGCGGGCGCAAAGAGGCTGACAAGGGCGGCCCCGGCGAGGCCGAAAAGGAAGCGCCGCATCTCAGCTTTCATCTTGGTTTTCTCCCTCTGCATCGACATCCCGAGTTCCGGCCTCGGGATCCGCGAGCCGTCCTGGGCGCCGTCGGCTTGACGCGACATGGAGTCATGCCATAGACCTTTCATACCATCAAGCAGGGGACAAGAGGCACCAAGGTGGGCTTCCAGCCGGTCCTCAGGCGCCGGCTTTACCAGCAGGTGGCCGAGCGCATCGAGCACATGATCCGCGACGGCGAACTCACCGCAGGGGAGGTGCTGCCGGCCGAACGCGAACTGATGGAGCGCTTCGCGGTTGGCCGCCCCGCCATCCGCGAGGCGCTGTTGTCGCTGAAGCAGAAGGGACTTGTCGTCCTTGGCAACGGTGAGCGCGCGCGCGTTTCCCACCCCGATGCGGATCAACTGATCGGCGCGCTCTCGGGCGCTGCCGCGGTCTATCTGGCGAAGCAAGAGGGCGTGCGCCAGTTCCAGGCGGCGCGGCGCCTGTTCGAGGCGGCGATCGCGCGCCAGGCAGCGCGGATCGCCACCAAGGAGGACATCGCGCGCGTAGAGGCTGCGCTGGCGGCCAATCGCGCGAGCCGCGGCGATACCGCCCACTTCGAGACGACCGACGTCGCCTTCCACCTCGAGATCGTGCGCACCGCCGGCAATCCCCTGCTGACCGGTGTGCACCACGCGCTCACCGGCTGGCTGACGGAGCAGCGCAGCGTCTCGCTCACCGCGCGCGGCGCCGAGGCCTCTGCGTTCGGCGCGCATGAGCGGATCTTTGCGGCGATCGCCGCGCACGACCCCGACGGCGCGGAACTCGAGATGCAGAAGCATCTCGATGCGGTCGCGGCTTATTACTGGCGGCGCGCGAGCCTCGGCCGCGCGTCCTGATCCTTGCAAAGGAGAATGCGATGCCCGGATCTTTGTCTTCGCGGCCCCCGCTCAAAGAGACGCTCGCGCACGAGGGACGTGCGTTCGGGCCGATGGTCTTCGAGTTCTTCAGCGCCGGCATGCCGGCGATCATCGCCGCGACGGGCGCTGATTTCGCGCTGTTCGATATGGAGCATACCGGACTTGGCTTCGAGAGCTTCAAACATCTTGTCGCCGGCTGCCGCGGCATGGGTGTCGCGCCGCTCGCCCGCGTGCCGACCAATGAGTACGACTTCATCGCGCGCGCGCTCGATATGGGTGCCGAGGGCGTCATGCTGCCGATGGTGGAGAGCCGGGCCGACGCCGAGCGCATCGTCGCCGCGGCGCACTATCCGCCGCGCGGCCGGCGGGGTGCGGCCTTCGGCATGGCGCACGACGATTATCTGCCGGGTGACCCCGCCGGGAAGATCCGCGCTGCCGAGGCACGCACGCTGATTATCACCCAGATCGAGACCGA
The DNA here is from genome assembly GCA_035502175.1 of Rhizomicrobium sp. GTDB lineage: Bacteria > Pseudomonadota > Alphaproteobacteria > Micropepsales > Micropepsaceae > Rhizomicrobium. The sequence goes on along the minus strand of DATJUS010000027.1, from coordinate 729 downwards.
GCGCGGGCTTGCCAATGTGGAGGAGATCGCTGCCACTCCCGGCGTCGATGTTGTCTGGGTCGGGCATTTCGATCTGACCAATTTCCTTGGTATTCCGGGCCAGTTCCAGCACCCTGACTATCTCGCGGCGATCCGCCGCGTGGTCGCCGCAGCGAAGGCGAACGGGAAGCCGGCCGGCTTCCTTGCCGCTGACGAGGCCTGGGCGCGCGAATACTGGGCGCACGGTTTCCGGATGCTGGCCTATGGTGTCGATCATGCGATTTACCAAGCGGCGCTTCGCACCGGCATCGAAACTTTGCGATCTTTCGTCTGAAAAGCACGTTTTCGACACGCTGGCCGCGGCGCGGGCCTGCAAATCGAGATGGCCGGCCTTGTGCCACGGCCGTCCGGTTTAATTTCAGGCACCTGCAGGGGCGGTCATGTCTCGGCCCGCCACACGCCCACTCGCGGCTGTGTGGCGTGGGCAGAGAAGAAGGGGTTTTAACACAGATGAAGGAAGGCGATGCGCGCGGATTCACGCAGATAGTCCGGTGCGGCTCGCGGGCCATTGGTTACGCGGGTGATTTCCGGGCACAGCCTGCGGTGCTTTCTTCAGCTTGACCGGACGCACATCCTCGACCAACAGGTCCGGGTTCTCGCGCAAAGCACTCGCCGATTGCCGCGCGGTCGCAGCGCACCTTGACGCATCAGCCTGGCTCTATCTGCGTGCATCCGCGTGCATCTTTCTAT
>DATJUS010000026.1:0-65408 GCA_035502175.1 Rhizomicrobium sp. | reverse complement strand
CGGCTTGACGTTCGACTCCACCGGCGACCTCTATGGCATGACGGAATACGGCGGCAGCACCAATTGCGGCAATGGCTGTGGCGTCCTGTTCAAGCTGTCGGAATCCGGCGGCGTCTGGAATGAGACCCTCCCGCACATGTTCACGGGTGGATCGGATGGCCGCTATCCGCTTGGCGGCCTGGCCTTTGACGGTGCGGCGATGTATGGCGTAACGGAATATGGCGGAGGTTCGGGATGTGGCAGCGGTTGCGGCATCGTGTTCAAGATGACGCTGTCGCCGTTCAACTACGCCACTCTCTACGCTTTCCAGAATGGCAATGACGGCGCTTCGCCGTTGAATGTCACGCCGCTGCTTGCCGACGACGGCCTGCTCTATGGAACGGCGCAGGGCGGTGGACCGTTCGAAGGCGTTGTCTACAGCGTGACCACGACACCTTGATAAAAGCTGCGTGCGGCGGAGCTTTCGAAGGCTCCGCCGCGCCTTTTTCAAAGCCATCCGGAATTGCAAAAAAGCCCAAGGAATGGCTATTCTGCGCGCCGTTTTGCCTTCGGAGCGCGCCGTGAACTCAGCCCAGAACAGCTTGCCTGCGTGGCTCTATAACGACCCGGGATTCTTCGAAGCCGAGCGGACTCAGCTTTTTGCCAAGACCTGGCAACTCGTTTGCCATACGAGCGACATTCCCAATTCCGGCGACTATCACACGCTGGATATTCTCGGCGAAAAATTCGTCGTCGTTCGCGGCCAGGATGGCGACGTGCGCGGCTTCCACAATGTTTGCCGCCACCGCGCGTCGCGGATTGCCGATGGCGACAGCGGAAATTGCGGCCATCGTCTGGTTTGCCCCTATCACGCCTGGAGTTACGGCCTGGATGGCACGCTGAAGAACGTGCCGCCGTGGCAGGGCATGGACAGTCTCGACCTTTCGCGTCATGGGCTCGTCCCGCTCGATCTGGAGATCTGGCACGGCTTCATCTTCGTGCGGATGGAGAAAGGTCTCCCATCGGTCAAGGAGATGATGTCGCCCTACGAGGCGGAGATCGCGCCGCACGGGCTTGAAAATGTCGTACCGATGGGACGCGTGACGCTGCGCCCGCGCGTTGTGAACTGGAAGAACATTGCTGACAACTACGGGGACGGTTTGCATATCCCGGTCGCGCATCCCGGGCTGACGCGTCTCTTCGCCGGCACCTATGCGCTCGAAGCGAAGCCCTGGGTCGACAAGATGGAAGGGCGCATCACGGAGAAGCTGTCCTCCAACTGGGTCGAGCGCGCCTATCAGAAGCTGCTGCCGCTGGCTGATGAATCCTTGCCGGAATCGCGCCGCCGGTTGTGGAGCTACTACCGGCTCTGGCCCAACGTCGCGATCGAGCTCTATCCCGATCTCATCGACTTCATGCAGTTCATCCCGGTGTCGCCGACCACGGCGATCATCCGGGAAATCTCCTACATGCGGCCCGACGCGCGGCGCGAGACCAGGCTGCTGCGCTATCTCAACTGGCGCATCAACCGCCAGGTCAACGCCGAAGACACCGTTCTGATCACACGGATTCAGGAAGGCATGGCGTCGTCGCACTACACCAGCGGGCCTCTCTCCAAATCCGAGGTATGCCTCGCGGCATTCGCCAGGCGCATGCGTGAAGCGATCCCGGAAGCCGCGTCCGAGCATGCGATCGCGATCGCGCCCCGGGTGCGCAACGTTCCGCTTCGCGCTGCCGAATAGGCTCGATCAGAACGCGCGCATGCGATTGCGAAGCAAATCGTAATCCTGCGCGTATTGGTGCTCGACGCGCGCGATCTGCGCGGGCGTGAGGTTTTCGCGCGTCAGGTTCTCCGGGCTGACATTGAGATGCTTCAGAACCTTGTCGCCGAGTTCAAGCCGGGCGCAAATCTGCGCGAACTCGTCCCGCAACCGATCATAGTCGATGAGGTGGCTCATCTGGAACCGGCCGTTGCGATCGATGAAGCGCGGCGATTGCAGCTCCGCCTGCCAGTTGTCCTTGCACCAAACGTCCAGAAACCAGTCGAAATCCTTGCCCCGCGTCGGCACGGCGCTGCCGCGCAAAACCTCGCGACTGTGCGCGTTGTAGAGGCTCAGCAGGTGATCGACGGGATCGCGGATCACACCGAAGACGAAAAAGTCTTCGTAAGGAACATAGCGCTTCACCCATTCGAACTTGCGCGAGATCTGGGTGAGCGGATTGTGCTTTCCGAATTCGGTTTTCTTGATGCGGATTTCCGCGAGGCCGCCGAGCGTGGATTCGATCGACGTCGACGCCGTCTTCACATTCGCGACAAACAGGAATTTGTGGCTGAGACTGAGCAGCATATCAGCGATCGGCGATCAGCTCGCAGAACTTGCCGAGATCGATATTGCCGCCGGAGACGATGGCGACAACCGGCCCCTGGCCGGCATCTCCGCGTAGCGCGGCCGCAACAGACAACGCGCCCGCACCCTCAGATATCACACGCGCTTTTTCCGCCATCAGCCGCATGGCAGCCTTCACCTCGTCGAGACTGACAACGGAATAGCCGTCGACGATATCCTTCATGCGATCCCACATGCGCGGGAAGACACTCTTGCCACCCGCGCCGTCGATGAAGCTGTACTGCCAGTCCTTGAATTCCTGTGCCGATCCGGTCTTGTGGGACAGCGCCGCGGGGGCGGCGGTTTCGGGTTCGACGCCATAGACTTTCACATCCGGCTTCACCGCTTTGATGGCGCTGGCGAGACCCGTCACCAATCCGCCGCCACCAATGGCGCCCAGCACAGCGGTCACGTTGGGCAGATCTTCCAGAATTTCCAGACCGACACTCGCGTTGCCGGCAATGAAATTGTGATCGTCGAAGGGATGCACGAAGGTGCCTTCGACGCCGTCGAACTTGCGCTCCTCCATCGCCTGCCACGCGACATTGAACGGCACGGCGACGAGCCTTGCGCCGAGCGCCTTCATGCGCTCCTTCTTCGCTTCCGGCGCGGTCTCTATGACGACGACGGTGCAGGGCACACCGGCCCGACGCGCGGCGTAGGCGACACCCTGTCCCGCATTCCCCGCGCTGATCGTCCAAACGCCGCGTTTGCGTTCTTCGTCGGAGAGCAGCGCCACCGCATTCGCCGCACCGCGCAGCTTGTAAGCATTGATCGGCTGGAGGTTCTCGAGCTTCAGATGGATGTCCGGATAGCCGGCTCCGAGTTGGAGCTTGACCAGCGGTGTTCGCTGGATCGTGCCGGCAATACGCGTCTGCGCATCTCTGATTTCGGCAAGCGTGATTGGGCGGATGGGCTCAACGGACATAGGCAATCCAGAAAATCTTCACGGAATACGCGGGTCTTCGCCGCTATGGGCGTGACCTATGGCATCGCGCAGGTCCTTGGCGAGCTTGCCGCAATCGAGCACGACCTTGTCGTCGGTCACTTCTTTTACCGCCGAGAGCGGCACGGTGAAATCGCCGGCGTTCTCGACATAGATACGGATCTCGTTGTGCGAGACGTGGCGCACGGCGCCGACCTGCTTGTCGCCGTCATGCACAAACACGGCGTAATCTTCCCGGATCGGGTTCATGGAATTTCCTTTTCAGACATAGCGTGGGATCGGGCCATTGTGCGGCGTCTTGTTCGGAAGATCGAGCACGACCTCATCAACATAACACCATCCCCAACCTTCCGGCGGATCATAGCCCTCGATGATCGGGTGTTTGGTGGCGTGGAAATGTTTCGTCGCATGCCGGTTCGGCGAGTCGTCGCAGCAGCCGACATGGCCGCAGGTTCGGCAGAGGCGCAGATGCACCCAGGGCGAACCGATCTTCAGGCACTCCTCGCAGCCGAGCGCGCTCGGCGTCACCATGCGGATCGTATCCAGATGCGTGCAATCGTCAGCCATGCGGTGTGTTGTCCTTTCCGATATCGGCAAGATAGGCATGGATCGTGGCGACGACCTGCGCACCTTCACCGACCGCAGATGCAACACGCTTGACCGAGCCGGAGCGCACATCGCCGATGGCGAAGATGCCGTGCCTGTTCGTCATCAAAGGATAACGTCCATCGCCCGCAAAAGCATCGGCTTTCACGAAGCCTTTGTTGTCGAGTTCGATGCCCGACTCCGCGAGCCATTTGGTGTTCGGCGCAGCACCGATGAGCAGGAACAGATGGCTGATCGGGCGGCTGTCTTCTGCACCGGTCTTCCGGTTCTTCCAGCGCACCGTGTCCAGCATCCCGTTGTCGCCGGATAGTTGGACGACTTCGGTTTCGGTCAGAACTTCGATGTTTGGCTGCGCGGCGATGCGGTCGCAGAGATAACGCGACATGGTGGCATCGAGGCTCTTGCCGCGCACGATCATCCAGACCTTCCGCGCCTGCGTCGCGAGATAGACGGCGGCTTGTCCTGCCGAGTTTCCGGCGCCAACCAGCGCAACTTCTTCGCCGGAGCACAGGCGGCCTTCAAGCGGCGAGGCCCAATAATGCACATGGCTGCCCTCGTAATCGGCGAGATTGCTCACATCGAGGCGGCGGTATTCGGCGCCGGTCGCGATCACCGCCGAACGGGCTTTTACGACCTGTTCGCCGTTGAGTTCGAGTGTGTATCCGTCGCCGTTGCAGCGCAGCGCCTGCGCCTCTTCGGGTATCGCCATTTCAGCGCCGAATTTCTGCGCCTGATTGTAGGCGCGCGCCATCAGCGCGATGCCGCGGATGCCGGTGGGAAAGCCCAGATAATTCTCGATGCGCGACGATGCGCCGGCCTGACCGCCGAAGGCGCGGCAATCGAGCACGATGGTCGAAAGGCCTTCCGAGGTCGCATACACCGCCGCGGCGAGACCTGCGGGACCCGCGCCGATGATGGCGACGTCGTAGCACTTCGTGGCGTCGATGGCGTGTGTCAGCCCGATGCAGCGCGCGAGCGCATTCTCGGTCGGATTGCGCAGCATGGAGCCGTCCATGCAGATGACGATCGGAAGATCGCCGCGCGTGAGCTGGAACTTCTCCATCAGCACCGCGGCACCATCCTCATCGTCGTCGATAAGCTGGAATGGGTGGCCGTTGCGGTTGAGGAAATTCTCGAGCCTCAGCACATCGCGGTTGGCGATGTCACCGACGATCACCGGACCTCCGACACCCTGCTCCAGCAGACCGACGCGGCGCAGGATCAGTGCGCGCATGATGCGCTCGCCGATCTCGGCCTCCGCGATCATCAGCTCGCGCACGCGCGGCGGCGGGATCACAATGGCTTCGACGTCGTTTTCGGCGATGGAGTCCACGAGCGCGGGACGGCCGGAAAGCTGCGCCAGTTCGCCCATGAACGAGCCGGGACCGTGTGTTACGATGGTCTCGGCCTGGCGATGGACCTCATGCGGCGCGATGCGGATTTCGCCGGAGAGGATGAGATAGATCCCGTGCGTCTCTTCGCCCGCATGGACGATGACATCGCCGGCCTTGAAACGTCCGATTTCGCCGAAGCGGCGCAGGCGATCGATCTCCGCCGGCGTGAGCGTCGGAAACATTTGCGCGCGGCGGGTTTCGAGTGTGACGGATTTGGGTTCGGCCATGGAGCCGAGCGTATCAGGATTTGCGATCAATACTCCAGCAACGTCGCGTAACGGTCACGATGGAACGAGGCGCCGCCCCAGGTCGCCTCCGCCACGCGGGCGCGCTTGAGATACAGCCCCGCATCATGCGCATCGGTCATGCCGATGCCGCCATGCATCTGCACCATTTCGTTGGAGACGGTATGCAGCGTCTCGCTCGCGCGCGCTTTCGCCAGCGACACGAGTTGCGGCACGTCGTTGGCTTCGCGATCTATTGCCGAGAGCGCGGCCTCGACACAGGAGCGTGTCAGTTCCAGATCGGTGTACATCTTCGCGGCGCGATGTTGCAGCGCCTGGAACGTGCCGATGAGCTGGCCGAACTGGGTGCGGGTTTTGAGGTAGTCGAGTGTCGTCTCGAACGCCTGCGTCGCGGTGCCGACCATTTCGGCGGCGAGACCGGCGCGAGCGCGATCCAGAATCTTCTCGAGCAATGCCGCGCCCTGATCTTCGGTGCCAAGCACGGAATCGGCGGCGACGTTGTCGAAGATGAGGTTCGCCATGCCGCGGCTGTCGACGCTGTGCAGGCGCTGTTTCGTCAGCCCTTTCGCATCGCCGTTCACCAGGAACAGGGTCACGCCCTTGCCGGTGTTTGCCGCGACGACGATCAGATCGGCGCTGCCGCCATCGAGCACGAATGTCTTCTTGCCGCTGAGCGTATAACCGCTGCCGTTCTTGGCGGCCTTCAGTTCGATCTTGCCGGGGTGATGATGCGCGCCCTCGTCCACTGCGAGTGTCGCGACGATGGCGCCTTCCGCGATTTTCGGCAGCCATTCCTTCTTCTGCGCGTCGTTGCCGCCGAGCAGGAGTGCCGTCGTCGCGGTCAGTGCCGTGGAGATCAGCGGCGATGCGGTGAGCGTGCGGCCCGCTTCTTCAAGCACGAGACCGAGCGTCAGATAGCCAAGACCCGTGCCACCGAATTCTTCGGGGATCAGGATTCCGCTCCAGCCCATCTCCGCCATCTCGCGCCATGCGGCGCGGTCGAAACCATCCGCGTTGCCGCTGTCGCGCACTTTGCGGAACGCGGTGACGGGCGATTTCTCCTGCACCCACGCCTTGGCGGCGTCGCGCAGCATTCCCTGTTCTTCGGTCAGAACGGCCATGATCCAAATACCTTACTGATGATCGAGAAGACCAAGCACGCGCTTGGAGACGACATTGAGGTTCACTTCGCTGGTGCCGCCCTCGATGGAATTGCCCTTGGCACGTAGCCAACCACGTGTCGCCGCGATCTCCTGTGGTTTGTAGCCTTCGCCGTCCCAGCCGAGCCCCTGATGCCCCATCGCTTCCACGAGCAACTCGGTGCGCTCCTGATTCAGTTTCGCCGCGGCGTATTTGATGATCGACACCGCAGGGCTCGGGCCCTTCGCGGCTTTCGATTCTTCCTGGATACGGCGCACGGTCAGTGTGAACGCACGCTGCTCCATCTTGTGCGCGGTGATGCGCGCGCGCAGATCGGCGTCGCTCACCTTGCCGTTCTCGGTGCCGACATAATCCTTCGCCGCATGCTCCAGATCGTAGTTTCCGCCGCCGCCGAACCCACCGGAGGAAATGTTCTGGCGTTCGTATTGCAGAAGACGCTTCGCAATCTCCCAACCGCCGTTGAGCTTTCCGACGAGCTGGCTCTTCGGCACTTTCACGTCGGTGAAGAACGTTTCGCAGAACGGCGAGTTGCCGCTGATCAGTTTGATCGGCCGTGTTTCCACGCCTGGTGAAGTCATGTCGAACAGCATAAAGGAAATGCCTTCGTGCTTCTTCGAATTGTCGGTGCGCACCAGACAGAAAATCCAGTCGGCGTAATTCGCATACGACGTCCAGATCTTCGAGCCGTTGATCTCGTAGTAATCGCCCTTGTCGATCGCCTGGGTGCGCAGACCCGCGAGGTCCGAACCCGCGCCGGGCTCCGAATAGCCCTGACACCAGCGGATTTCGCCGCGCACGATCTTGGGCAGGAATTCCATCTTCTGCTCTTCGGTCGCGTATTCGAGGAGCACGGGGCCGAGCATCCAGATGCCGAACGACAACAGCGCCGGTGGCGCACCCGCCTTGCCCAGTTCCTGCTCCAGCACGCGCGCTTCGGCTGCGCTCAAACCACCGCCACCGTACTGCTTCGGCCAGGTCGGCGCGGTCCAGCCTTTGGCGCCCATGCGCTCGAGCCAGAGCTTCGCGTCCGGATTGGTCCACTTCGCGCGGCGGCCGCCCCAGAGATAGGAATCGCCTTCGTCGGTGATCGCGCGGGCCGTACCGCCTGTTAGCGAGGGCGGAAGGTTGGCCGCGATCCAGTCTTTCACTTCGCTACGGAAACTTTCGAGATCACTCATCGCGCGCCACCTGACATCTTGTCAGCGCCATTGTTACGTCGCGCCGCGCGGACCGCGCAAGCGGCAAGAATTCTTCTGTACAGAACGCGAGGCTTTTCTTTCGAATTCGCAATTCGAATACCCCGCGCGGCGCGTAAGTCGCGAGACGAAAACGATATTCGCCTTCCTTCGCTGCGCCGCGGTAAGAGCTCTGCGCTTGTGTTCGATAAGCGCCGATCCGCAACTGCTTGATCTTCGTTTTCACCGGCTCAGCAAAATCTCTCACCACGCCTATTCGAACCTCACTTTCTGCGAGGGGAGCACCCCTCTGGGCCTATGCGACACCGCACAAGATGTTGTGGCTGGAGCGAGGCACGAGCAGTCGTTTTTCATTTTGCGCGACACCCCCCTTCTCCCTCATCTTCCTTTTCGTTGCCGCGTTGACACCAAGCGGACCGAAGAGATGGTGATGGATCTGGGCACATCAAGAGTACGTGCAGCTCGATAAGCAAAGATCACAACGCAATGCCGATCACCGGCGTTCGAACTCTGCTTTGCGCTTCTTCAGCCATGTGACGATGGACGTGCGTTTGCCGCTGAGCGGTTTTGCCCATTGCGTGGAGCGGATGCTTTCGCCGTGGCGGCCTGCCCACCACGATTCCTTCACCACCAGCAGCGACCAGCCATCCGCGCCGCCGCGCGTGAGCTGATAGGAATCGACGGCGTAGCCATACGTCGCGCCTTCGAAGGTGTGGCGCGCGTAGTGCCAGTCGATACCGTTCGCGCTCCATTGACCGGGTGAACCCTTCGGCCGGTCGCGGCGCAGGATCTCCTCGAACAGAAGAAAGAACGCGGTGTCGGCGAAGCTTTTCATGCGCCCGCTTTGTTCGCGCGCACAATCGCATCGACGATCAGGCGTTCCGCATCCTCCGCACCGCCCCAATTGCCGAGCTTCGTCCACTTGCTCTCTTCGAGGTCCTTGTAGTGCTGGAAGAAGTGTTCGATCTGCTTGATCAGGATGTCGGGCAGATCGCGATAGCTGCGCACATCGGTGTGAAATGGGTGCAGGTCGTCTGTCGGTACAGCGACAATCTTCTCATCCGGACCCGCCTGATCCTGCATCACCAGCACGCCGACCGGACGGCAGCGCACCACCGCGCCGGGAATGACCGGCACGGATGAGATCACCAGCGCATCGATCGGATCGCCGTCTTCCGACAGCGTGTGCGGAATGAACCCGTAATTGCCGGGATAGAACATCGCCGTGTGCAGAAAGCGATCGACGAACAGCGCCCCCGACGCCTTGTCCATCTCATACTTCACCGGCAACCCGCCCGCCGGAATCTCGATCAGGACATTGACGTCCTTCGGCGGGTTACGGCCCGCGGGGATTTGGGACAGGTCCATACACAATTCTCCAAATATCTAGGAATGTAACGCTCGGAAGAAGCCAATCGGATACCAGTCCTTTTCGGACGCTCGGAGAAAGCGCTCGTAGACGGGACGCCCGGCGGAAGCCAATGTACGGAAGACCGTTAGGACGAAGCCAAAGGGAGAGCCGAAGTGAAGGTGTTATTTGGCATCGCAATGGTCCTAACTGCGTTTCCGGCGTTCGCTCATGAAACTTCTGTATCCATTTGCGAACTGCTTCAGCACCCAACGCGATATGACGGCAAAACTAATTCGAACACGCGGAACAACAGTGTCAGGTATAAGCGGCTGCGGTACCGCCGCGCCCCTCTGGTAGAAACCCATGACGGCAGGTTCGGTGCGGACCTAGGCCGTCCGGGAAGAGTGCCTGTAACCGTTATCGGGGTATTCCACTGGCGACCGTCCGATCAAATTCCCGCTGTTCTGAAAGAGCTGCCTCAAGCGGATTGACCGCCAGCGGAAGCCTTGAGTTTGTCAAAGGGGACATTGCCAATCGCATGACGGAGTTTTTGGGTAGCTTCACCTCCCCAACTGTCCAAAAATGTCCACCTTTGAGGGGGTACAAACAGCGCCCCGCTGCGTTCTAATTTAGACGCGCGAAGGCAATCAGAAGCTGTGCTTCTTCAGAAAGAAGGATAGAACCGCGCCCAGGGCGGACACGGCCAGCGCACCAATTTCGATAAATGCCGTCATTACGGACATCTCCTGCTTTTCTATCTAAGCTCTCTTAGGACAAGTTACAAGTTGACGTTGTGTCATTCTCTAGGCAGTGGCGAGTTCGAATCTTAACGAGCAAATGCCTGAAAGGACCATTAAGCCGACGGCGATCTTCCAGGATGTACCGTTGTCAGACCCCGTGACGTCGATGCCGTAAAGCATGGACGAAAACGCGAAACAAAGAAGAAGCAGAACCCACACGATCCGCGTAAGCGGCGGAAAGTTGTGTGCCGTGGTGTCACCGCCGAGCATCTTCAAAAATACTGACAGCGCCGCGGTGCCCGAATTGCTGACGGAAATGAAAACGAGATCGGGCGCCCAGTTGGCATTGAAGTCGGGAACGGGTTTGCTCGCGGCGTAAACCAGCAGGTGCGCCAACAAGGGCATCAATCCGATGAGCAGCCCCGAAACCCAGTTGTAAAAGGCGATTTTGATCGGCCTGTCCAAATTCCCCCCAACACCCATTCTTGCGAATCCCGCCTCCAGCATAGGTATAAAGGTCCCACATAGGTATCGAAACGCTGCCGAATGGATTTCCAATCTGATCGGCGTTCCCTCGCTAGAGAATTTTAGAGCCGCCAAGACACTTAGCCTGTGTGGAAATGTCCGCTTTAGGTCAGGGCTGGGCCGTTTCTTGCGCGCCGCAGGTGTCGCTTCATCCGCGCAATTTCCTAATATAAAGAGCGCCAAACAAAACACGTCCGAGGAACCGCCCCTTGCGCAATCGTCCGAAGCTCAGCCTGCGCGTACCCGTCCCCAAGCACCGCCCCGGCGATACGCCGGATTTTACGGGCATGAAGATCGAGGAGCCGGGCGAAATCCGCCGGCCGCAGATCGACGCCCATCCGCGCGAGATTTCCGATCTCGCCTTCTCGCTGATCCGCGTGCTGAACAAGAACGGCAAGGCCGTCGGTCCATGGGATCCGAAGCTCGATCCCGACACGATGCGCCGTGGGCTGAAAGCGATGCTCGTCACGCGCGCGTTCGACGACCGCATGTTCCGCGCGCAGCGCCAGGGCAAGACCTCGTTCTATATGAAGTCGACCGGTGAAGAGGCGGTGGCGGTGGCGCAGGCAGCAGCCCTCGACCGCAATGACATGTGCTTCCCGTCGTACCGCCAGCAGGGCCTGCTCATCGCGCGCGGCTATCCGCTCGTCGACATGATGAACCAGATCTATTCGAACGCGAAGGATCCGATCAAAGGCCGTCAGCTGCCGATCATGTATTCGTCGAAGGAGTACGGGTTCTTCACGATCAGTGGCAATCTCGGCACGCAGTTTCCGCAGGCGGTCGGCTGGGCGATGGCAAGCGCATACAAAGGTGATGACCGCATCGCCGCGTCATGGGTCGGCGACGGCACGACGGCGGAAGGCGATTTCCATTACGCCTGCACGTTCGCGTCGGTGTATCGCGCGCCCGTGATCCTCAACGTTGTCAACAATCAGTGGGCAATCTCGAGCTTTGCCGGCATCGCGGGCGGCGACGAGTCGACGTTTGCGTCGCGCGGCATCGGTTACGGATTGCCGGCGCTGCGTGTGGACGGCAACGATTTCCTTGCGGTCTATGCGGTGACGCAATGGGCGGCGGAGCGTGCGCGCAACAATCTCGGCGCCACCTTGATCGAACACTTCACCTATCGCGCCGAAGGCCATTCCACCAGCGACGACCCGAGCCGCTATCGCCCCGCCGATGAAGGCAAGGCGTGGCCGCTGGGCGATCCGATCGAACGGCTGAAGAACCATCTCATCTCGCTCGGCGAATGGAGCGACGAGAAGCAACAGGCAGCGCACGAAGAAGCCGTCGAGCAAGTCACCGCCGCGAACAAGGAAGCGTCGAGCCACGGCACGCTCGGCGAAAACAAACTGCCGAGCGCCAGCACCATGTTCGAGGACGTCTACAAAGACATGCCCGAACATCTGCGCCGCCAGCGCCAGCAGATGGGAGTCTGATCATGGCCACGATGAACATGATCCAAGCGCTCAACTCCGCGCTCGACGTGATGATGGCGAAGGATCCGAACGTGCTGTCGTTCGGCGAGGACGCCGGTTATTTCGGCGGCGTGTTCCGCGTCACCGACGGGTTGCAGAAGAAGCACGGCCTGACGCGCAGCTTCGACGCGCCGATTTCGGAAGGCGGCATCGTCGCCGCCGCCATCGGCATGGGCACCTATGGCCTGCGCCCCGTCGTGGAAGTGCAGTTCGCCGACTACATCTATCCGGGCTTCGACCAGATCGTGTCGGAGGCGGCGCGCATCCGTTATCGCTCCGCCGGCGACTTCACCGTGCCGATCACGATCCGCACGCCATACGGCGGCGGCATCTTCGGCGGCCAGACGCACAGTCAGTCGCCGGAAGCGTTGTTCGCCCATGTCGCGGGCATCAAGACCGTGATCCCTTCGACGCCGTATGACGCAAAGGGCCTCTTGATCGCGGCGATTGAAGACGACGATCCGGTGATCTTCCTGGAGCCGAAGCGCATCTATAACGGCCCGTTCAGCGGCTATCACGACAAGCCGGTGCAGGCGTGGTCGAAATTCGCCGAAGCCGAAGTGCCCGATGGCCATTACACCGTGCCGCTCGGCAAAGCGGCGGTGGTGCGCGAAGGCAGCGCGGCCACGATCATCGCCTACGGCACCATGGTGCATGTGGCGAAGGCGGCAGCCGAAGACAGCGGCATCGACGCGGAAATCATCGACATCCGCACCATCGTGCCGCTCGACATCGACACCATCGCGGCGTCGGTGAAGAAGACCGGCCGTTGCGTGATCCTGCATGAAGCCACACGCACGAGCGGCTTCGGCGCGGAGATCGCGGCGCAGGTGCAGGAGACCTGCTTCTATCACCTCGAAGCGCCGATCGAGCGCGTGACCGGTTGGGACACGCCCTATCCGCACGCCTTCGAATGGCAGTACTTTCCTGGCCCTAAGCGCGTTATCGATGCGCTGCGCCGCGTGACGGAGGGTTGATATGGGACATTACGTTTTCAAACTTCCCGATGTCGGCGAAGGCACGGCCGAGGCGGAGATCGTCGCGTGGCACGTCAAGGTCGGCGATGTCATTACCGAGGACCAGAACCTCGTCGATGTGATGACCGACAAGGCGACGGTCGAGATGACCTCGCCCGTCTCCGGCAAGGTCGTGAAGATGCACGGCGAGCCGGGCGAGATGGCGCCCGTCGGCGCACCGCTGGTCGAACTCGAAGTCGAGGGCGCAGGCAACGCGAAGGCTGGTGCGGCTCCTGCGCCTGTCGAAGCGAAGAAGGCTGAGGAGCCGAAGCCCGCGCTGAAAGCGGAAGCACCTGCTCCCGCACCGAAGCCTGTCGCGGCTGCACCGAAGAAGGAAGTGGCTGCTCCGGCTACGCCCCGCAAATTCGGCGAGAAGCCGATTGCGTCACCCGCTGTTCGCGCGCGCGCCGAAGAACTCGGCATCAAGCTCCAATACGTCCCGCCGACCGGCCCCGCGGGCCGCATCACGCATGAAGACCTCGAAGCATTCGTCGCGTCGGGTGGTCAGGTCTCGACGGGACGCGCGAGCGGCTACGCCAAGCGCGACGGCATCAACGAAGTGAAAGTCATCGGCCTGCGCCGCAAGATCGCGGAGTCGATGCAGAACTCGAAGCGCCGCATCCCCCACTTCGCCTATGTCGAAGAAGTCGACATGACGGAGCTGGAATCATTGCGCGCGCATCTGAACAAAACGAAGAAGAAGGATCAGCCGAAGCTCACCGTGCTGCCGTTCTTCATGCGCGCGCTGGTGAAGGTTCTGCCCGATTATCCGCAGATCAACGCGCGCTTCGACGACGAGGCCGGTGTCGTGCATCGCTTTTCGCCGGTGCATATCGGCATCGCGACACAGACGCCGAACGGGTTGATCGTGCCGGTCGTGCATCACGCAGAAAGCATGGACGTGTGGCAGAGCGCGCTCGAAGTCGCGCGGGTCTCGACGGCGGCGCGCGAGAACAAGGCGACGAAGGACGAGTTGTCCGGTTCGACCATCACCATCACCTCGCTCGGCCCGTTGGGTGGCGTGGTGACAACCCCGGTGATCAACTATCCGGAAGTCGCGATCATCGGCCCCAACGCGATCATCGACCGCCCGGTCGTGCGCGACGGCGCGATCACGGTTCGCAAGATGATGAACCTGTCGTCCAGCTTCGACCACCGCGTCGTCGACGGCTACGACGCCGCCGAATTCATCCAGCGCGTGAAGGCGCTGCTGGAACATCCGGCTCTGCTGTTTATGGAATAAGAAATCCTCCCCCGTTTACGGGGGAGGTGTCGAGCGCAGCGAGACGGAGGGGGTAAGTCCGGTGGCCGCCCCCTCCACCGCTACGCGGTCCCCCACCCCCGCTTTGCGTGGGAGGATAAGAAGAGAAAGACCTCCCATGTCCGACCCAATCCACACCAAAGTCCTCATCATCGGCGGCGGGCCCGGCGGTTATGTCGCCGGTATCCGTTGCGGGCAGCTTGGCCTCGACACGGTGCTGGTGGAGTCGCACAAGCTCGGCGGCACCTGCCTGAATGTCGGCTGCATCCCGTCGAAGGCCGTGATCCATTCCGCCGGCTACTTCGAGACGATGACCCGCGCGGCGTCGGACAAGGGCCTGCACGGCATCAAGCTCAGCGCCAAGCCGACGCTCGCCATGCCTGAACTGGTCGCGTGGAAGGACAGCGTCACCAGGAAACTCAATTCCGGCGTCGCCGCACTGCTCAAGCGCGCGAAGGTGCGCGTGGTCGAAGGCTGGGCCACGTTCTCCGATGCCAAGACCTGCACCGTGAAGACGAAAGACGGCGAGCAGATCATCACCGCCGATCACGTTATCCTGGCCAATGGCTCGAAGTCGGTCGAGCTGCCGTTCCTGCCGTTCGGGGACAAGGTGATCTCATCCACCGAGGCGCTCGATCTCCAAACGCTGCCGAAGAAACTCGTCGTCGTCGGTGCGGGCTACATCGGCCTCGAACTCGGCATCGCGTTCCGCAAGCTCGGCAGCGAAGTCACCATCATTGAAGCGATGGACCGCATCCTGCCGCTCTACGACGCGGAGCTCGTCGCGCCCGTCGCGAAGTGGCTGAAGACCAACGGCGTGACTGTTCACCTGAGCGCGAAGGCGAAAGGCCAGGACAAGACCGGGCTCATCGTCGAGATGGCCGACGGCAAGACCGAGACGTTCCCGGCCGACAACATCCTCGTCACCGTCGGCCGCAAGCCCGCGACCGAAGGCTGGGGCCTTGAGAAGATGGGCGTCGACATGGCGGGCCGCTTCGTGAAGGTGGACGACCAGTGCCGCACCGCGATGAAGAACGTGTTCGCGGTCGGCGATCTCGTCGGCGAGCCGATGCTGGAGCACAAGGCGGCGACGCAGGGCGAAATGGTTGCCGAGATCATCGCCGGCAAGAAGCGCAGCTTCCATCCCGCTTCGATCCCCGCCGTGTGCTTCACCGAGCCGGAGATCGTGAGCGCGGGATTGCTACCCTCCGAAGCCGGCCCCGACGCCATCGTGGCGGTGTTTCCGTTCGCCGCGAACGGCCGTTCGCTCAGCATGGACGCGGGCGAAGGCTTCGTGCGCGTCGTGGCTGCCAAGGCCGACCACCGCATCCTCGGCATGCAGGCCGTCGGCCAGCACGTCGCCGAACTGTCGGGCGAGTTCTCCCACGCACTCGAGATGGGCTCACGCCTCGAAGACGTCGCCGGTACGATCCACGTGCACCCGACGCTCAGCGAGGCCTATCACGAAGCCGCGCTCCGCGCGCTGGGCCACGCGATTCACATCTGATGACACGGGCCTATATAAAGGTGTTCGTCACGGTGCCAACCGCGCCGATGACGCGCGGTGTTGACGGTGTGAAGTTTGGGGATCCCGTAAAAAGTCTGCTCGATGCGCTAGGCAAGTTGAGCGCACACGGTGTCGGCGTGATCGGCGATTACGACAATGTGTCGTTCACGTTCGCCAAGGGCCGCAGCCGTTATCGCGCCATTCCCGGTTCTGGCGCACATCCCACTGCCGGCAAGATCGGCGAGATCCATTCCGAAGACGAAGCCGTCATCGTACTCACCGCACCGAAGGATCAACTTGACACCGTGATCGCCGCGATCCGGGCGCATCATCCCTACGAGATGCCGGAAATCGATGTGTTCGATCTGGTGCGGTTTAGCGGCGACGGCCTGCAATAATTCCTATCACCGTCATGGCCGGGCTTGTCCCGGCCATCCATGATCACAACCGAAGGCCTCTGGAAAATGGATGGCCGCCACGAGGGCGGCCATGACGAATTTTGAGAGGATCAATGGAAGTGATGTTTTGCGATCAGCGCGACAAGCTGTTCCAGCCAGCGCTGGTCCACTGCACCGAAATCGCCGACCTTGTCGCTGTCGATGTCAAGGACAGCCTTGGTTTCGCCGCCAGCGACCACGGGCACGACGATTTCCGATTTCGACAGAGAGCTGCACGCGATGTGGCCAGGGAATTGATCGACATCATCCACGATCACCGTCTTCTGCGTCGTGGCAGCGGCGCCGCACACACCCTTGTCGAACGGAATGGTCACGCAAGCGAGCGGGCCCTGGAACGGGCCAAGCATCAGAAGCCTTGGCGATGTCGTGCGGTAGAAGCCGATCCAGTGGAAACCGAAAGCCTGCTTCAGGATCGCCGCGATGTTGGCGAGGTTGGCGATGAGATCGTTGACGCCGCTCATCACCGCTTCGATCTGCGGCAGGATTGCCGCATAGATTTCGTCGCGGCCAGCGCCTTCGGGAACGTGGAGTTCTTCGCTCATGGAGACAGCCGTACACGATTACAGGCCGTCTCTAAATCAGGTCGGTTTTTTTTGAAACCAAAAAACCAACTTGTCATCCCGGCCAAGCGCTGCGTCAACAGCGCGTAGAGCCCGGACCCAAGGTGCAAGCGTCTCGTTGGGTCCCGGACTGGCGCTTCCCGCCATCCGGGATGACAGCCATTGCTTAGCCTATAATCGTCCCATCAACGCCAGGATGATGACGATCAGAAGAACGAGGCCGAGTCCGCCGGTGGGGTAGTAGCCCCAGCCCGTGCTGTACGGCCACATCGGGAACGATCCCAGCACCAGCAGGATCAGGATGATGATAAGGACCAGTCTCATTGTTCTCTCCCTCTTTGTGTCAGCGCACTAGCTCTTCTTGGTCTTGCGTTTCTTGGCGGTCTTTTTCTTGGTCGCCTTCTTCGGGACCTTCTTGCCCTTGGCGCGCGCCTCCGAGAGACCGATCGCGATAGCCTGCTTGCGGCTCTTCACCTTGCCGCCCTTGCCGCCGGGGCCGCTTTTTGCGGTGCCCTTGTTGTAACGCTTCATTTCCTTTTCGACGTCGTCGCCGGCGCTCTTGGAATATTTCCGTGCCATATTTCCTCTCTTGTTCTTCTTCAGTCCTTCGGCAGCATCGGTTTGCCTTCATGCGCGACGAGCAGGTCGTGCATGTCGTTGGTGTGCTCTTCTTCGACTTTCAGAATCTCTTCGATCATCACGCGGGTGGCGGGATCGTTGTCGCCGAAATAGCGGATGAGCTCGCGGTAGTGGTCGACGGCGATGCGCTCGGCGATCAGATTCTCGCGGATCATGTCGACGAGGTTTGCGCCTTCGGAATATTGCGAGGCCGAGTTCTTCGTCAAATTATCCGGATTGAAGTCGGGCTTGCCGCCGAGCTGGTTGATGCGCTCGGCCACCATCATCGCGTGCTCCTGCTCTTCCTTGGCGTGCTCCATGAACTCGGCCTTCACACCTTCACTGGAAAGGCCGGTCGCCGTCACCGCGTGCATCGTGTAGCGCAGGACGCAGACGAGTTCGGTGGCGAGAACCGATTGCAGGATGTCGATCGTCTTCTTCGGGTCGCCGACATAGGTCTTGGTGATATTGCCTTTGGAAATGTCCTTGCGCGCCTGCGCGCGCAGCGTTTTCACATCGGTTAGAAATGGGGTCTTTTCAGGTTTGGCCACGGCGGGAATCCTCCAAATATCAGCCGTGACAACGCGCGAGGCCGGGATTCCGCCTCAAAAAAAGTTCCACCGGGTTCAATTTTCTCAACCTCCAAACCGTGTCATGGCCCGCCGGAGTGCGGGCCACCCAGATAGGTTCTGCGCGATCTGAAGGATTCTCACGCGGAGACGCGGAGTTCGCGGAGGATACTCCCAAGACCGCGTTCTCCGCGTCTCCGCGTGATACCTCATAAGAGATGAGCGGGATTTCAGCTGGGTGGCCCGCACTAGGCGGGCCATGACATAATTTGTTGGTGGTGAGTTACAGCGGCACTTCGATCAGGTTGGGGCCGTCGCTCGCGATGCCGCGCTTGATCGCGTCGGCGAGGTCTTCGAGCGAACTTACACGGCGGCCGGGAACGCCCATGCCCTTGGCCATCGCCAGCCAGTCGAGATCGGGGCGGCCGATCTCCAGCATGTCGAGCGCTTTCGGGCCCGGATTGCCGACGCCGGCGAGTTCGCCTTTGAGGATCTGATAGGCGCGGTTGGCGAAGATGACGACCGTGATCTTCAAACTCTCGCGCGCGGCGGTCCACAACGCCTGCAGCGTGTACATGCCGCTGCCGTCGGCTTCGAGGCACAGCACAGGACGATCCGGACACGCGACCGCGGCGCCGACCGCGAGCGGCATGCCGATGCCGATGGAGCCGCCGGTGTTCACCAGCCAGTCGTGATGCGGCGCGCCTTTGGTCGCCGCCATCAGGCCACGGCCCGAGGTGATGGATTCATCGACGACGATGGCGTGCTCGGGCAGTACCGCACCAACCACGGCTGCGAGACCGTCGATGGTGATTGCGCCGGTTGGCGACGACGTTGGTGTCGCGCGTTGCAGAATGGCTTTCGCGCCTTTCGCATTCACCGCGTCTTCGAGCATCGCGAGCGCCGTGGCGATATCGTCGTCCGGCTTCGCAAGCGTGTGCACCTCCGCGCTTTCGGGAATGAGCACACTCGGCTTGCCCTGCCAGGCGAAGAACGCGACCGGGGCCGCGGCACCAATCAGAATGAACTGCTCGAATACTTTGAGCTGCGCCAGCGCCTGATCGACGACATAGGCGACGCGATCGACGGACGGCATCCCCGCGCCACGCTCGATGCGGGTGAAACCGAAGGGGGCGAGCGGTGTGGCGCCTGTCGCGGCGGCGATCCGGCCGGCGCGCATCAGCGCTTCGCCCTCCGTCAACGGCGAACCAAGGATGATCGCCGTGCGCTTGCCGTTCTTGAGCATCGCGCTCGCGCGCTCGACATCCTTGTCCGACGGCAGCGGCGCTTTCGCGCTTTCGGGCACGGCGACGACCTTGCCGTCTTCGCCCCATGCGGTATCCGACGGCAGGATCAGCGTCGCGATGCCGGTCGGCTGTGCGTTCGCCGCGGCAATCGCCTCCGCACAATCGCGGCCGACGACGGCGGACGACGGCGAAGCGCGCATCCATTTTGAATATTGCCGCGCCAGCATCTCGATGTCGGCGGTGAGCGGCGCGTCGTATTGCCGGTGATAGGTCGCGTGCTCGCCGACGATGTTAACCAAAGGCACGCGCGCACGGCATGCGTTGTGCAGGTTTGCCAGGGCGTTCGACAATCCTGGCCCCAGATGAAACAACGCACACGCAGGTTTTCCGCGCATTCTGGCGTAGCCATCGGCTGCGCCGGAGGCAACGCCCTCGAACAACACCGGCACGCCGCGCATTTCGCGTACGCGATCCAGGGTGTCGACAAAGTGAATCTCGGACGTACCGGGATTCATGAAGCACGTATCGACACCGCCGCCGACCAGCGTGCGGACCAGGCTCTCTGCCCCGTTCATTTCGGCACGTCCCTCTTCGAAACAGTTCTTTGCCAATCCGGCACAACCGACCTCACGCGATTCGGGTGATCATCATGCGCGACGAAACCCTTTCCATCCATGCCGGCTATGAAACCGACCCGGTGACCAAGTCGGTGGCGGTGCCGATCTACCAGACCGTGGCTTACGAATTCGACAGTGCCGATCACGGCGCCGCCCTGTTCAACCTCGAGACCGAAGGCAACATCTACTCCCGCCTCTCGAACCCGACCACGTCGGTTCTGGAGCAGCGGGTTGCGGCCCTCGAGGGTGGTGTGGCTGCGTTGTGCGTGGGGTCGGGCATGGCCGCGATCCACTACGCCATCGCCAACATCACCGAGATGGGCACCAACATCGTCACCACGCCGCAGATCTATGGCGCGACCTATACGCTGTTCAATTCCGTGTTCCGCAAGCAGGGTATCGATTGCCGCTTTGCCGCGAGCGACAGCGCGGAAGATGTCGAGAAGCTGATCGATGCGAATACCCGCGCGGTTTATTGCGAGAGCATCGGCAACCCGGCCGGCAACATCGCCGACATCGAGGCGCTGGCCGCGGTCGCGCATCGTCACGGAATTCCGCTGATCGTGGACAACACGGTGGCGACGCCGATGCTGCTGAAGCCGATCCAGTGGGGCGCGGACATCGTCGTCCATTCGCTGACGAAATTCTTCGGCGGTCACGGCACCACCATGGGCGGCGCGATCGTCGACAGCGGCCGCTTCGACTGGAACAAGCACAGCGACCGTTTTCCGATGCTGACCAAGCCGGAAGATGCCTATCACGGCGTCGTCTATACGGAGCAGTACGGCAAGAGCGCGTTCGTCGCGCGCTGCCGCACGGTCTGCCAGCGCAACACCGGTTCGGTGCTGTCGCCGCTGAGCGCGTTCCTGTTGCTGCAGGGCACGGAAACGTTGCCGTTGCGCATGGAGCGTCATGTCAAGAACACGACGCGCGTTGTGGCTCACTTGATGACGCATCCGATGGTGGAATGGTGCCAGTATGCCGGCCATGTGAACGACCCGCGAAATGCGCTGGCAAAGAAATATGTCCACGGCAGCGGCGGCACGTTCATCACCTTCGGCGTGAAGGGCGGCTTCGAAGCGGGCAAGCGCTTCTACGACGCGCTGAAGCTGTTCAAGCGTCTGGTGAATATCGGCGACTGTAAATCGCTCGCCTGCCATCCGGCCTCCACGACGCATCGCCAGTTGACGGAAGAAGAGTTGGTGAAGGCCGGCGTGAAGCCGGAGATGATCCGCCTCTCCATTGGCATCGAGCATATGGACGACATCATCGCCGATCTCGAGCAGGCGCTCGACGCGGCGAAAGAGCCGGTGGCCAAGCCAGAGCTTCGCCTCGCGCACAAGGCGGCCTGATCATGCGCGTCGGCCTCGTCAACAACATGCCCGACGCGGCGCTGGCGCGGACCGAACAGCAATTCCGCGCCGTGCTGGCGGCGGCAGCGCCGGAGCGCGAGATTGCGCTGCAGCTCTTCCATGTACCGAGCGTGCCGCGTGGCGAACTCGGTCGCAGCCATCTGACCAGCCATCGTTATCGCGACGTGGCCGAACTGTCTTCGGCCGGTCTCGACGGGCTGATCGTGACCGGTACGGAGCCGAGGCAAAGCAATCTTCGCAACGAACCCTACTGGGCCGATCTCGCGCAGCTTTTCGGCTGGATCGCGGAGCGCGGACCCTCGACCGTTTTCTCCTGCCTCGCCGCGCATGCTGCGGTACTGCATTACGACGGCATTGAACGCCAGCGTTTGGTGCACAAGCGTTTCGGCCTGTTCACGCACAGCGCCACCACCCAGCATGTCCTGACCCAGCATCTTCCGGCCGCGGCAAAGGTCGCGCATTCGCGCTGGAACGAAGTGAGCGCGGAAGACCTGACCGCGCATGGCTATCAGGTGCTGACGCAGTCGCGCGAGGCTGGTGTCGATCTGTTCACGAAGGCTGGAAACAAGCCGCTGATCTTCTTCCAGGGCCATCCGGAATATGACAGCCGCACCCTGTTCCGCGAATATCGCCGCGATGTGCTGCGCTATCTGACCGGCGAGCACACGACGTATCCGCGTCTGCCGGAAAACTATTTCAGCGGCGTGGAAGGAAAGCACCTTGCCGAGTTTTCGCTTCGTGCGGGCGAAGCACGCAACGATACACTAATGCAGGATTTCCCGGTTTCGACGCCCGCGATCACGGAAGCGAAAGACTGCGCGCCGGCGCCGAAGATGTACCGCCAGTGGCTGTCGCTGGTCGGCGACGTCGCGCCGTTCGTCGAGCGCCGCAAGTCGCCGCGCATTGCGGGAGCCGCCTGATGAGCGCCGCTAACATCGAACTCCTGACCGGCATCTGGTCACGCCTGCTACAAACGCCGGATGTGAGCCCGGATGACAATTTCTTCGATCTCGGCGGCGACTCGTTGCTCGCGGTGAACATGTTCCTGGAGATCGAACGCGAAACCGGCCGTCATTTCGAGATCACGACGATCTATGACGCGCCAACCATCGCCGAGCTCGTCGTGATGATGGAGAGCGAACATGCCACCGAATACTCGCCCTTCGTCAAGCTGAAGGATGGCGATGGCGCGCCGTTCTACATCGTGCATGGCGTCGGCGGCACGGTGATCGAACTGACCGCGCTCGGCAAACAGATCGCGACCAACAATGCGGTCTATGCGATCCAGGCCAAGGGCATCGACGGAACGCACACGCCGCTCGACCGCGTCGAACACATGGCGGATTTCTATGCCGATGAGATTCGCAAAGCTCAGCCGCAGGGTCCGTATTTCATCAGCGGTTATTCCTTCGGCGGCGTCGTCGCGCTCGAAGTCGCGCGCCGTCTGGGGTCGGAGAACATTGGCAAGCTGGTGATGCTCGACGCGTTCGCGCATCCGCATACCTGGCCGCTCCAGAGCCGCCTTCAGGTAAAATCACGCAAGCTGGCCGTGCAGCTGAAACACCGCATCAAGCAGCCGCCGCGTGAGACGCTGGCCTTCGTCACGGGCAAACTGAAAAAACTCGTCACGCGCCAGAACGCCGAACAGAAAGCCGCCGACCGCGCAGCCTATGTGAACAACTGGCTCGGCGCCGTGAACCCCGATCTGCCGCTGCCGCTGCGCCAGACGCGTATCGCCGGCGACGCCGCACTGCTCGCGTTCCGCACCACCTATTACCCCGGCAAGATCACCTTCCTGCGCGCCGGCACGACGGGTCCCGTGTTCCCGCACAATGCGCGCAACATCTGGCGCAAGCTGGTGAAGGAAATGGAGCTGCACACGCTGAAAGGCGACCACCGCTCCATTCTCATAGAAGATGTCGCGACCACGGCAGCAGCGGTGTCAGATTGCCTTGCACCGAAAGTGCAGAAAGCGACGGACCGCAAACAGAATGTTCAGCCTTTGCAGGCCAAAGTCGTGCCCGCCGGTATCTGAGCATGACCTTGCATACGACCATTCAGCCTTCACTGATCTCCGAGATCGTTCCACTGTGGGCGGCCACGACGCCGGAACGCACGGCGCTGGTCGATGGCGGACGTGCGTGGACCTACGCCGAACTGGATAGCGCTGTGCGCGACAGCGCGGCGTGGCTCACGAAATCCGATGTCCGCGCGGGCGACCGCGTGATGCTGGTGTGCGAGAATTGCGTGGCGTCGGTGGCTCTCTACCTCGGCTGCACCACCATCGGCGCGTGGCCGGTGATCGTGAACGCCAAACTCTCCGACCGCGAGATCGACGAAACCGCCGCCCACAGCGGCGCACGCCGCACGATCTTCACGACCGGCGTCTCGCCCAAAGCACGCGCGCATGCAACGCGTCTTGGCGCAACTTCTGTTGAACCGTCCACCTTCGGTGCGATTGCCGTCACAGCCACGAACGAACCCGCCGTTGCTGAAGCGATGAACGCGACGCCGGACCAGAATATTGCCGCGCTCATCTACACCACCGGGACAACCGGCAAGGCCAAGGGCGTGATGCTCACGCACCGCAATCTGATGTTCGTGGCGCAGGCCTCCGCCAAAGCGCGCGCATTGACCAGTGACGATCATGTCTACGCAGTTCTGCCGATCTCGCACATTCTGGGTCTCACCGGCGTGCTGCTCGGTGCGCTGGTGAGCGGTGCCGCCGTCCATCTGACATCGCGTTTCGATCCGGCGGCGGCGCTGAAGGCCATAGAGCATGACCGGCTCAGCGTCATGATCGGCACGCCGTCAATGTATGCATTGCTCTGCGAATACGCCGCACGGACGAAGCGCGAGATCGTCAAGCCCGCGCTGCGCCTGATCTCGTCCGCCGGTGCGCCGCTCGACGCCGCAACCAAGGCGAACACCGAACGCGCCTTCGGCCAGACGCTGCACAACGGCTACGGCATCACCGAATGCTCGCCCACGATCACACTCACCGCGCTCGATGCGCCGCGCAGCGATTGTGCCATCGGCCGCGTGCTGCCGGGGATCGAGACGCGACTGGTCGACAGCGATGGCAACGATACAGCCGTAGGCGAGACCGGCGAGCTCTGGATCCGCAGTCCCGGTGTGATGAAGGGCTATTACAAAGCGCCAGAAGAAACCGCGCTCGCGCTGACCACCGACAGCTGGTTCAAGAGTGGCGATCTCGCACGCTTCGACGACGGCAATCTCTTCATCGTCGGCCGTGCGAAAGACTTGATCATCCGTTTCGGCTTCAACGTCTATCCGGCCGAAGTCGAGGGCGTGTTGAATGGATTCCAAGGGGTCGCGCGTTCGGCGGTGATCGGCATCAAGAACGGTAACAGCGAGGACGTCATCGCCTTCGTGCAGCCTTCGCCCGGTTCCGCTCTCACCGAAGCCGCCCTCGCCGACCACGCCGCCGCCAACCTCGCGCCCTACAAGCGCCCGTCGAAGATCACGCTGCTCGACGCACTGCCGATGAGCCCGGCGGGCAAAATACTCAAACACGAACTCACCGCGCGCACGGCCTGAAAAAGAAAGGGCGCCCGAAGGCGCCCTTTCCCGTTCTCAAGAAGCAGGGGGTTACTTCTTGAAGTTGAACGCGGCCATCATGTCGCTGACCGAGGCACCGTTGGTCGGGACATAGGGGTTGCTCGGATCGGTGACCGGGTTCGGCATGTTGTCGCGGCTGCGGCCGGTGATCGCCGGCAGCGCCCAGTTGGCTTCGATGAACTTCGGCACCGAGGCGTGGTCGCTGTAGACGTGCGAGATATGACCGCCCTTGGTGTACGGCGAGACGATGATCATCGGGATACGCGTGCCGTCGCCGAAGAAGTCGAGCTGCTGGATGTAGCCCGAGTCCCAGTAACCGCCGCCTTCGTCGAAGGTGATCAGGATCGCGGTATCGGCAGCGAGCTTCTTGTTCTTCTGCACGGCCGTGACGATCTTCTTCACGAAGCCTTCGAGTTCTGCGACCTGCGACGATTCCGGATGGCCGTCATTGACGCCGCTCGGCTTCACATTAGAAACAGCCGGGAGTTCGTCGTTCTTGATGGCATCGTAGAGGTCGGTCGTGTCGTGGAGGTTGGCGATGCGATACGGAACGCCGTCCTTGTTCTTACCGCGCATGATCGAGGTCTGGTACAGGAACGGGTTACAGATGTTGCAGTATTCCGAACCTTCCGCGTAGTAGCTCGGGTCGTTGACATACGCGTTCCAGCCTTCGCCGTAATACGCCCACGATATGTCATGCTTGATCAGCACGTCGGCGATCGACGGGGTGGAGACCGGCGGGATCGTGAACGGACCCTGGCTCTTGGACGCCAGATCGCCGTTGCCGACATAACCGGGGTTATAGTTGTTGAGCAGGTAATAGTGACCGGCCTCGCAGTTCGGGCTCACGCCAACGCTCGACAGATATCCGTTGACCGAAGCGACGCCCTTCTGGCTCGAGTCGGCGCAGTTGGAGTACGTGCCGCCCGAATAGCCGTCCTGGCTGTACCAGTTGTTGGTGGACGCCATCGGATCGGGATTTTCGATCTGGTTGGCCGGCGGCGTCAGAGCATTGCCCTTGCCGTCGCTGTACCAGATGTCGTCCGCGAAACCGAGATAGATGGAGTCGAGGCCCGTGCCGCCCTTGGCAGGCTGATGGTAGTTGTCGAGCAGCGTGTACTGGTCGGCGAGCTGCTTGAAGTACGGGGCGTCACCCTGCTGAACGTTATAGAAGCCCATCGACGTCGCACCTTCGAGGGTCGTTTCGTCGTTGAGATTGGCCGGGGGAGCCGCGCCGTTCGCGCCGGCGCCGACGGTCACTTCAACCCACGGGAACAGGTCGTTGCGGCAGCCGCTCGGATTGGCCTTCGTCGCGTAGGACGCGCTGCAATCCATCTGCTGGAACATCTGGTAGTAGCGATGCACGGGGCTGTCGGCGTAGTCCTGCGAGCCGACACCGGACGAGAGCTGGAAAGGACCGGACGGCAACTTGGTGGCGTTGGCGATGCGCGTGTCGATCGTCTCCTGCGGCAGACCCGAGGCGCCCTCGGTCGCGGCCACGAGATCCTTCTTCATCAGGCCATAGTCCTACTGACCGGCAACTTCTGTGCTGACCCACGGTGCACCGGCATAGCTCTGGCTTTCCGGCGTGAAGGCGAGGTTCGGCGCCGGCAGCTTCTTGTAGGGGCCCGTGATCGTGGGGCTGACGCTGTACGCGTCGGTGTCGCTGGCCTGCATCTGCGCGGCCTTGCGGAAGTTCGGGCCCGGCGTGCCGTCGGCATTCACGATGCCTTCCGACAGGATGTTCTTCACCGAGTCACCCGACGGCGAGACATAGGTGCCGTAGAGATGGTCGAAGCTGCGGTTCTCACCGACGATGATGATCACGTGCTTGATCGGCGTCGTGGTGTTGTTGTCGTTGCCGCCCCGCGGCGTCTTGACGTTGTGGACGAGGACCTGCGACGGCGGAACGTCGCTGTGCTTGATCATTTTTTCGCCATGGAACGACGTGACCGCGCCGAGGCTGGACTGGACAAGGAACGGCAGGGCGGTAAGCGCAGCAACGCTCCCGCGCAGCACGGCCCTGTAAGAAGAACGTGTCGATCGCATTCGGGGACTCCCCTTTGGAGTGGAATTGATGAGATGCCGCGGGCTGCTGCTCACGGCGCGGCGAGACATGCGCGCGTTCTGTTGCGAGGAAGTGATGAGGCTGTGACGATCCCGCGATCCAACATGAAGAAGCGGCACGGCTTTCCGTCAGCTTCGAGTCATGTCTCAGTCGTAAATGGAAACTTCTTCGAAAAAAGGAAACGCAATCAATCGATGTTTTCGTTCTGAAACTCTTGTTCCATCGCCTTGATGAAAGCGTCGCAAAAAATTGATCGGAACGATGCGCAAGCGATTGAGAATGTGCCTATCAGACCTGCGGATTTGAATCCGCGGTCGACGACGGAGCATCGTGAATGAAAAAAACTTACCGCTCCGCCGTCATCATGTCTGTCGTGTTCGGCTTCTCTCACATCGCGTTGGCTGACAACGACGATCGCGCGCCGTGGCGGCCCGAGAATGCTGCGGCAATCTCGATCACCGGACCGATCATCGTGGAGCGCAAAAGCCTCGAAGTCGGCAAAGCGCGATTCACGATGCACCTCGACAGTTCGCAAGCCGCGTTCAAATCTGGCCAGGACAGATTTCCCGCGCACATCTATGCGGTCACCCGCATGTCCAACCCGATCCTTCAGAACGGACAGACGTTGTGCGGCGACAATCCCCCGACTTGGATCGTCGTCGTGCCACAGCCACCGCTCGGCCTCGAACTCGACGTCTTCACCGGCGTGGATAGGCCGACGAGTACCTCTTCGCCGGGGCTCTGCAACACACTGGTCTACACGCGCTGAACGTCGCTCACGGGCGCGCGGATCGCGGCAGCAGCTTTTCCATCGCCGGCACGATCGTTTCGAACGCGCTCCGGTGAAATTCCGGGGAAGGGTAATACCACGTCGATCGCTGCAAGGTGCCGTCCGTCGCGACGAACGGGCAGGGTTGCCCATCGAAACGGCTGACAAATCCAATGGGTTTCTTGGGCTCGGTGCAATCGACGTATGCGGTGAAATGCGACCTGATCGCGCGCAGCGCCTTCGCGGTGACCATTTGCGGATATACGCCGAGCGTATTCTCCGCCGCGCCCGACCTGATCGACCAATCCTTCGGCCGTCTCTTGGACACCCAGACGAGAATGCTTCGGCCTTCGGTCTGCGCGCCGATCCGCGCATAGGCATCGACGTACAAGCCGAGCCACTTCCTGGCGAGCCGGGCATATTCCTCAGGGTCCTGCTGCGCGATCTCCAGAAGCAAAACCTCGCGGTTCACCGCGATGCGCGTGCCCTTGCGATACGTGCTCATGCCGCCCGGATATTCATCGCAGCCGACGCTTCGCCCCGCCATCACCTGCACGACGACCAGTTTCGCCTTGCGCAGAAGGCGAGCGGCCTCGTCGTTCAGAAAAGATTGCGGGCCCGCGCCGCCGAAAGACAGATTGAGCACCGGCAGGCCAAAACGCTGCGCGATCATCTCCTGCAGGCTTGTCTGCGCGAAGCGGCCGAAGAACTGCGCCGCGCCGATCATGCAGATGTAATCTCCGCTCTCGAGCGTGCCAGCGCTGAGCTTCGGCCCTCTGAGCAGACCGAGTTTGCCGGCAGCGGTGAGGTTGTAGTCGGCGATCTCGAAGTCCTGGAACTGATAGCTCGCCTTCTTCCCGTAGAGATATTTGAAGTAGCCGTTCCACAATGTGGTCCGCGCCTGGTCTGACGCAGGCTGCAGATGTGCCGCCGCGATGCTGAGGCCAGTCTTCGCCGCCTCGACGATATCGCCGTCGGACATGGCGGATGGCCACGCCTGACGCGCCATGGCGAGCCGTTCTGCAAGGTCGCTTGCGCCCTCGGTCATGGATCCGGAAGAAAGAATTCCTGCCTACTGTCTAGCATGCGCGAAGTCTTCCATCGAAGGCATGGGTAAGCGCGGCCCCAATTTGGCCCGATCGCACCCAAAATGCGAAATGGTGTATGTTAGCGCCGAGGGGACTAATCGCGAGCCGAATATGAGCTTAATTCCTGATAGCGCTCGTACTGTCGCTTGCAAGCGGACTTGCCAATCCATGATGTAACGCCGCTGCTGATCGGAGGCATGGGGCGATCGGGAACGACGAACGCTTTGCGCGTTCTCAACACGCATCCAGAGGTGATGCTCAACGGCGAAGTGCCGCTGAGTGTCTTGAAGCAATTCTTCGCGCTGCTCGAAGCCACGGACAGATATTGCACGGACAATCAGGGCACTGCGGAAGCCTGGAATTCGCGCAAGGCCGAATACATGGTCGAATCGTTTGGCTACCTCGCCAAGAGCGGGCGCGGCCGCCTTGAAAAAGGGCAGAGGGCAAGGTTTCGCGGCCATAAGACTCCACGACTGGAATCGCTTTTCTCCAGCTACGAGGCGCACTTCCAAAGCGTTGGTCTAAAACCGCATTACTTCTATTGCGCGCGCAATCCGTTCGATTGCTGGCGCTCCACGAAGGTGTTCTCATGGAGCACGGCGAGAAACCTTGAGGAATTCCTGAAGCACTACACCACGTCCTTTGAAACACTGCGCCATATGCAACAGACCGCTGGAGAGCGCGTGTCGGTCCTCAAGTTGGACGAGTTGATTGCCGAGGCCGATCCTCTCGCCTGGTATCGCGAGAAGATTTTTGCGCGTCTAAATCTCGACATGCCCGAGAAAGCCACGAAACGGCTGGAAAAGCTGAACGCGGACAGAAAAAAGTCGGACGCCCCGGGCATAACCGCAGACGAACGCAAAATCATCGCCGCCTACCCCGGAATTGCGTCACTGATGGATACGCTGTTTGCGGCGCACTAGCGCACGCACCCCAGCAAAGACTCCAATCGCTCGCGCTGGCCTCCATGGGTTGTGGGGCGGTTACTATCCCTTCGACTTATGCTACTTTTGCTTGATGATTCGCGATTCACGCTCGGGACGTGTATCGAGATGACGGCGCCGTTCGATCACACGCAAAAAGACCTTAACCGTTCGAGGTTGGATGACCCGCGTGTACTGAGCGGCCCGTTCTGGGGAGAGCTTCGAGTATTTCTCGCGGTCGCGAAAGCGAAGTCATTCAATAAGGCTGCCGAAGAGCTCAATATGAGCCAGCCTACGGTGAGCCGGCACGTTCGCAGGCTTCAGGATGTTGTTCATTCGCAACTGATTATTGCCACGCAAAATGGCGTCCGGCTCACGCCCCGCGGACGGGAGTTGGCTGAAATGCTGCTGACGCTCGACAACAAGCTCTTCGAGATATCTCAGGACTTGAAGGGTGATACTCAAAAAGCGGAGGGAGAAGTTCGCCTGAGCGTCACCGACGGCTTAGCTGGATTGTTCGTTGCACCCAGCTTGGTCGGGTTTAGCGAAGCGTTTCCTAGAATTCATCTGCACATAAAAAGTCCGACAAATCTCACCACGCTTCGCGAGAATCAGACGGATGTAATGCTCGGGTTTATCCCAACCAAGCAGGCCGACATCGAGACGCGCCAACTCGGGTTTCTCCATTTCATTACTGTCGCCACGCATCCCTACATAGAGCGCTACGGTTTACCGACGCGCAAAAATTTGGAATCGCACTTCTTCGTCGACAGTGAATATTACTCTTCCCGGGGAGGAGTCTGGGACAAGTGGCATGCCACGACTGCGCGCGGCGTCGTCGCGCACAACTGCGATAACTCGTTTGCTTACGCGCACCTTGTGAGATGCGGCTTGGGGATAGGATTGTTAGGCAGTTTTACCCTGAGCGATTCCACGGCAGTGCCGCTCGATTTAGGCGTCTACGCAAGAGTGCCAATATTTGTCTTTGCGCAAAAAGAGCGGTTGGTGGCGCGCCCAGTGCGCCTGGTTTATGACTGGGTGTCCGATGTGTTTTCCGCCTCTAACCCGTGGTTTTCTTCCGAACTATCCTTGGAATCTCTTCCAGTGGAATCCCTGTCGGACACGGCTTCCCAGCTACTTGAGCTTCCCGCAAATAAGCGGCCCTGATCTGATCAGAAACGTCCAGATAGCAGTTACCGACGTCTTCGAACAATTCCGCGAGGTCTAGGGAACGAGTCTGGTCATTGTTGACGACTCGCGTGAGCATCTCATTGTGAAGCTTCACCAATCTTTTCAGATAAGTCCCAAATTGTTTCATTTGGCCCCTTCAGTCCGCGTCAAGCGGATTGATCTCGCGCTTCATACTTCGATGAAGCGTCCCACTGCCCCTCAACTCTGAACAGGACGGTGGCGCTTGTTGACAGCGTGATTGCGTTTTCTGGAACATCGAGTTTCTTGACCAGCTCGATGTAGGGCTCGGTATGACCTACAAAGAATGTGGGCGCTTTCTCTGGCACCTGTTCGAAGCCGAGCAAGCTTCGCCACAAACGCGCATAGATCGGCGATGCATGGGTGACCACGCGGGAATATCCCTTGCGTGCGATATGCTCGAATATGAAGATGGATGCTGCCTTGAGATAGCGCGGGCTTCGATACTTCTTACGAAAGGCCGTGCGTTCAAGCGCCGCGAAATCATTGAACCAGCGGATTCGCAATGCGCCGATTGGCTCATCGCCTAGATATGCAACAACATGCGTCGCTTGCAAATCGTTGCCATCAAAGGATTGGCCTGCAGCCACCCCGTTTTCTTCCATGAAGCAGATCGCCCGTATCGCAAGGGCGTGCTGGAGTTGTGCAGACGTTGTTACGATCTCCACGCGGAGAGCGTTCTCGTGTTGGGACGCATACTCACCTTGGGACATGTTCGTTTTGTGCGCTAACGGCTTCGACACCAACGTGCACGGCCGCGGACAATCGGGGAATGAAGACTATCTAAGAGCGGTTCTTCAAAATCTTTGAACCGGCAGAGCTTGCCTAGTACGCCGCCCGCCGCGCCATTTGTCAGCCCAGTTTCTAAGAAAGCTGCCGCACCAGCTTGAGCAATGTTTTTCGCTGCGCCTGCGTAATTTTGGCGTACGCCGTAAGCAGCTCCATGGCACCGGGCAGAGCAAGGTTGGCTATCATTTTCGCATCAGTGCGCTTGGGCCTTGACCTGTCGAGACCCTCGACAAGATCCGCAACGCTGCATTTGAGTGCGTCGCTGATTTCGACGAGGCGGGAGAAGCTAATGCGATTTGTGCCGCGCTCGTATTTCTGAATTTGCTGAAACGTTATTCCTACGGCTCGCGCGAGCTCATCCTGCGAAATGCGAAGCTCCTTCCGCCTAAGGCGGACACATGCGCCGAGCGCCACGTCGAGTGGATGCGGTCCCGTGCCGTCTCTAAGAGACAGGTTGCGTTTGATTTCCATGGATGTCTTTCAACTCGCCCCGCTTTTCGGGGTTGAGACAATAGCGAGACAAGCGCCTCCTTGCCTCGGCTTTGGTGATGGTAAGTCGTTGAAAGAATGGCGCGCTCGAAGAGATTCGAACTCCTGACCCTCAGATTCGTAGTCTGATGCTCTATCCAGCTGAGCTACGAGCGCGTCTTTAGGGCGGCAGAACCTATTGACCGGGCCCGCCAAACGCAAGCATCGAAAAGCCATTCTTTCCGGTTTCTTTCCCAAGCCTGCCCCTTTCGCCAGAGACGGGGCCTGCGGCCGCCAAGTCCCCGTCCGGCAAGAGAAAAACTCCCAGAAAGCCGCACTTGGCGCTCTTGTCCCCGCCGCGCGCGCTGGTTAAGACTGGGGCGCAGACGTGCGTCGCAAAGACTGCGCGCGCTTCTGTTTGGCTGGCTTCATTCGCGCGCCCCGCGCGGATGTGGGGCGCAGGTACAGCGGAGACGGGACATGAGGGCATTTCAGGCGGCGCGCGCTGGCACATCCAGCCGTCTTTTCGGCGCTTTTGCGCTGGTCGCGAGCCTGGGTCTCACAGCTTGCTCGGATATCGACAACGCCATGTTCGGCACCGAGGACAATGGTGGAGGCCAGGCCGCGTCGAGCGAGCCCGGCACATTGTCGTCTTCCGACACGCAGCCAAGCCAGCAGGTCGCATCCAATCCCGCGCCGGCCGCAGCCGCACCACCCTCCTATCAGGCTCCGGCTGCTTCGGCGCCGTCCTATCCGGCAGAGCAGCAATCTTCGTCGAGCGTGGAGGCCGGAACCCTCCCGTCCGCCCAGCCCGCGCCGAGCACGATGTCGCCGGTCGGCGGAACGATGGGCGGCATCACGCCGGTCCAGATCGAGGCAGGCTCGAACACCGGCACCGCGGTCAGCAATATGGTCGCAAATCTGCGCTCGCAGCTTGTGAGCATCGAAGAGCACATCGGCGGCAACCAGCAGCGCCTCGCAGGCCTGCACGCGCAGGCTGGCGAGAATTCGACCGCGTATCACGAAGCCAAGGCGCATATCACCGCGCGCCTCCAGGCCGGCACGACGCGCGGCAACCCGGAACTGGTCGCCGAATGGAACACGGCGCAGGCGTCGCTGGACCAGCTCTCGGCAAACATCAACGCGTTGAGCTCGCTCGGCACGGTGATCGCCAATGATTCCTCCAGCGCACATTACGTGCTCGATCAGGTGACGGCGACGTTCAACGTCTCCGGCGCGGTCGATGAAGATCATCGCCAGCTCTCGGTGCTCGAAGACGAGACCAACCAGACGATCATCCTGATCGATCGCCTGCTCAGGAACGTGTCCGACGATGTGCAGCGCCAGACGGCCTATACCGCCAATGAGCGCGCCAACCTGACGACGCTCGCCGGCGCGATCAAGAACGGCGAGCTCTATGGCGGCGATCTCGGCGGGGCGCCGATGCTGGCGATGTCGACGGCCTCGTCCACGAATTATGGGGGCACGCCGCTGGTCGTGATCCGCTTCGACCACAACAATGTCGAGTATCAGCAGATCCTGTATGCAGCGCTGAGCCAGGCATTGCAGACGCGTCCGGGCGCCGGCTTCTCGGTCGTCGCCGTGTCGCCGACGCGCGGAACGGTGACGGCAGTGCAACTCGCACAGACCGCTGCCAAGCGTCACGCACAAGAGGTGATGCGCTCCATCACCGATATGGGCGTGCCGGCGTCGCGCCTGCAGGTCGCGTCCTCGACCGACCCGAACGCGACCGCCAGCGAAGTCCGCGTCTTCGTCCGCTAATTACGCCGCGACACCGTTCGCCTTGAACCAGGCGAGCATGCGTGCCCACGCGTCCTTGGCGTCTTTCTCGTTGTAGCTGTCGCGGTAATCGGCGTTGAAGCCGTGCTGCGCATCCGCGAACACATCGATGCGTGAGTTCGTCTTGCCCGCCTTCGCCAGCGCCGCGCGCATCGCGTCGATGTCCGCCGCCGTGATGTTGTGATCCTGTCCGGCATAAAGACCGAGTATCGGCGCGTTGACCTGCGCTGCGAGATCGATGGCCGTTTTCGGGCGCAAGTCATTGGGTTTTCCGGCGAGCGGGCCATACCACGCAGCACCCGCTTTCAGCGCCGGATTGTGCGCCGCGTAAAGCCACACGATCCGCCCGCCCCAGCAGAATCCGGTTATCGCGAGCTTCGTCGTATCGGCGCTTTCACCCTTGGCGAACGCGACGGTGGCATCGAGATCGCTCATCACTTCGGCATCGGGCACCTTGGAGACGATGTCGGTCATCAGGCCCTGGAGATGATCCATGTCGTATTTGCCGGGATCGCCGAAGCGCGCATAGAGCGACGGCGCGATCGCGTAGTAGCCAAGATGCGCGAAGCGACGGCAGAGATCCTTGATGTGCTCATGCACGCCGAAGATTTCCTGCGTCACAAGAACGACCGGCGCGTTCTTCTTGCCCGCAGGCCGCGCGCGATAGGCTGGGATATGCCCGTCGGACACGGCGACGCTCACCTCACCGGCGTCGAGGCCTTTGGTGTCGGTGACGATGGCCGCGGCGTTCAGTGGCCCCGCAGCCATCGTGAAGCCCGTCACCAGTCCGGTCGCCGCAAAGGCGCGGCGCGTGATCTCTTTATCCATGGTCAATCTCCCTTGAAGATGTCGCGATAGCTTCTTGTCGTCCCCAATGTCTTCGCTTCGTAGACGCCGCGCGCGATGGCGCGGGTCAGCGTGTCCGCCGCAATCGAGCCGAGCCGCATCACCTCGCGCGGCCGCGCGTCGCCAAGCTTGTGCCTCGCCGTCGACACCGCGAACACGATGTCGCCGTCAAACGGCGTGTGCACAGGCCTGAGCGCACGCGCGAAGCCGTCCGCCGCCATCACCGCCAGACGTGCGAGTTCGACGCGCGTGAGATCGGCGTCCGTCGCGACAGTGGCGATGGTCGTATTCTCGCGCGGGGCCGCACCTTTCATGTCGGACGGCAGGTCGAGATCGACCGTGACATCGGTCTTCAATCGCCGCCCGCCAAACTCCCTGTTTCGCTCGAACGGAAATGCCCAGAAGACATCCGATCCCGGAATGAGCGGCGAGCCCAGCGAATTCACGGCGACAATTGCGCCGACCGTGAAGCCATCTTCGGTCACGGCGGACGCGCTGCCCAACCCGCCTTTGTAAGTGCCCGCCGTCGCGCCATAGCCCGCTCCGGCATTTCCGAGCGCGAAATCGGGCGACGCGTTCGTGATCGCCTTCGCGCCGAGTGCGCGGTACGGCGTCTCCTCGCCCCAGTCCTTGTCGCCGCCATTCATGAGATCGAACAGGATCGCCCCGGGCACGATGGGCACGCGCGGCGCGCCCGCGCGAATCTTGAAGCCGCGCCCCTGTGCACGCAGCCACGACGTCACGCCGGCCGGTGCGTCGAGCCCGAACACCGATCCGCCCGAGAGCACGATGGCATCCGCAGCACCCGCCAGATTTACCGGATCTAGCGCTTCGGTATCGCGCGTGCCCGGCGCACCGCCGCGCACATCGACGACTGCGGCCATCGGTGCGTCACCAAGCAGCACCGTCACGCCGGTGCGGACGCGTTCGTCCTCCGCCTGGCCGATGCGAAGACCGGCCACGTCTGTTATGAGATTTCGCGTGCCCGGACGGACCATGAAGGGCAGGCTAGCCTTTGACCGCACGGCCGCAAAGAGAGGGTTCGATGAAAGCGAAATGGATTCTGGCGATGGCGCTGATCGCCGCATGTCCCGCGCGCGCGGAAACCGTCGCCAAGCATCACATGATCGTCGCGGCGAACCCTTACGCCGTAAAAGCCGGCCTCGACATGCTGCGTCAAGGCGGCACGTCGGTGGATGCGGCCATCGCGGCGCAGATGGTTCTCACGCTGGTGGAGCCTGAATCCTCGGGCCTCGGCGGCGGCGCTTTCATGCTGCTGTGGGATCCGGCGAAGAAGAAGATGACGAGCTTCGACGGCCGCGAGACCGCACCGGCTTCCGCCACGCCGACCATGTTTCTCGATGCGAAGGGACAGCCGCGCGCCAAGATGGGCGTGATCCCCGGAGGCCTGTCGGTCGGCATTCCCGGCGTGCTCGCCATGCTCGATCTCGCGCATCAGAAATACGGAAAGCTGCGCTGGCCCGCGCTGCTATGGCCGGCGATCAACCTCGCCGAGACCGGTTTCCAGGTTCCGAAGAAACTCGCCGACACGCTTAAGGCCTATCCGCAGATGGCGCAGATGCCGGACATCAAGCGCGTCTTCTTCCATGCCGACGGCACGCCTTATGCCGAAGGCGAGACGATGAAGAACCTCGAACTGGCCGCGACCTTGCGCCTGATCGCACGGCGCGGGCCGCAGGCGTTCTACCAGGGCCCCATCGGGCGGCAGATCGCCGATGCCGTGCAGCACGCGCCGATCAATCCCGGCGGCATGACGTGGCAGGACATCGGTAAATACAAAGCCGTCGAACGCGCGCCGGTGTGCGGCCTGTATCGCCGCAACAAAATCTGTTCGATGGCCCCCCCGAGTTCTGGCGGCATTGCGATCCTGCAGATCCTCGACATGCTGGAGCGCTTTCCGTCAAAGAAGCTCGATATCGAAACGCTCGGCGGCGCGCATCTGTTCACGCAGGCCAGCCGCCTCGCCTTCGCCGACCGTAACGAATATCTCGGCGATCCCGCGTTCGTGAACGTTCCGGTGAGCGGCCTGCTCAATCGCGCCTATCTCGCCAGGCGCTCGACGCTGATCGATCCCGCAAAGGATATGGGAATGGCCGCGGCGGGCAATCCGCCGTCGGCGCCGGCGAAACACGCGCCGCAGCGCAATCCCGAACATCCCGGCACCAGCCACATGTCCATCGTTGACGACAAGGGCATCGTCGTGTCGATGACGACAACGGTCGAAGCGCCGATGGGATCGGAGATGATGGTCGGCGGCTTCATCCTCAACAACCAACTCACCGATTTCTCGTTCGAGCCGGAGCATGACGGCAAGCCCGTCGCGAACGCCGCCGCGCCGGGGAAGCATCCTTTGTCCGCGATGTCGCCTACCATCGTTCTGGGCCCGGATGGCAAGTTCGAGTTCGCGACGGGATCGCCGGGCGGGCCGCTGATCATAGACTATGTCGCACAATCGCTTGTCGCGCTGATCGACATGAGGCTCACACCGCAACAGGCCGCGGCGCAGCCGCATATCGCCAATCTCAATTCTCCGACCCTACTGGAAAAAGACACCGACATCGAAGCGCTCGCGCCCGGGCTGACCGCCATGGGGCACACCGTGGCGACGCCGGCCGTGGAGAAAAGCGGACTGCATATCCTCGAGCGCGTGAAAGGCGGCTATATCGGCGGCGCCGATCCACGCCGCGCGGGCGTCGCGCTGGGCGACTAGGCTTTGCGCGCGACGGCGAAGAGACGCTTGAACGGGAACAGCGTCTTGCCCGACGCGCGTTTGGGATAGGCTTCCGCCACACGGTTCTTGTATTCCATGACGAAGGCTTCGCGTTCGGCACCTTCCAGCGCGTTCACGAAGGGCCGCAACCCCGTTCCGCTCACCCAGCGATAGACGGGATCATCGCCGTCGAGCACCTGCAGGTAATCGGTCTCCCAGATATCGAGCGCGGATGAGATCGGTTCGAGCATGTCGTAGTAGAATTGCGGCGTGCCGAGCGTGAGATTGCGCACGCCTTTGAGCTTCGCGGCCCATGGTCCCTGCTCGGCGAGGTCACGGATGATCTTGTGCGACGGCGCGTTGAAATTGCACGGCACCTGGAATGCAAGCATGCCGCCATGTTCGAGAAGTTCCATCAGGCGCGGGATGACCTGCTCCTGATCGGGCACCCATTGCAAGGTCGCATTGGTGAAGATCAAATCGAATTTGTGCTTCGGCGCCCAGCTTGGGATATCGCCGGAATGCCAGGTCGCATTGATGCCGGAGCGCCGCGCCTGATCGAGCATCGCCTCGGATGAGTCGAGCCCTTCCAGCTTCGCTTTCGGCCAGCGCCGCGCAAGCAGCGCGGTCGAATTGCCGGGGCCGCAGCCGAGATCGATGATCGTTGCCGGATTTTTGTGTGCGACGCGCATCAGCAACTCGGCAGCAGGGCGCGTGCGCTCGTCTTCGAAATCGAGATAGGTTTTCGGATCCCACGCCATCTTAGTTTTCCTCGCGGTCGGGAATGTCGATGCGGAATGTCGTACTGCCCGGAATCGATGCGACGAGGACCATCTCGCCTCCATGCAGGCGCGAAAGATCGCGCGCGATGGCAAGACCCAGTCCCGAGCCGCCGACGCGTGCGCCCGTCGCGAAGGGCTGGAACAGCTTTTTCTGCAATGCCACCGGAATTCCCGGCCCGCTATCGGCAATCGTGAGGCTGACCGTTCTGCCGTTGCGTTCCGCGGAGACGCGGATCTGCGCACCGTCCCGGCCCGACAACGCTTCAACGGCGTTGCGCAGGGGATTGAGCACCATGCGGAAGAGCTGTTCCGGATCGGCATCGATTTTCAACGTGCTTTCGACGGCGTTCACAAACGCGATCTCGCTCTGCGGCGCCCGCGTCTCAAGCGCCGCCTCTCCCGCTTCATCGATCAGCGGCTTGAGGGCGATCATCTTGCGCGCCGGCGGATGCTCTTCGGCGCGGCCATAGCGCAATGTCTGCGTCGCCAGCGCGACGGCGCGATCGAGCGACATCACCAGGCGCGGCGTCAGATTCTTCACCACGGGGTCGTCGATATCGGCAAGACGGTCGGACGCGAGCTTGGCATTGGCGAGGATGTTGCGCAGATCGTGCTGGATACGCGCAACCGCCGCGCCCAACGCCGCAAGCCGTGTCTTCTGCTGCAGCGAGCCATAGAGATCGCGCTGCATGGAGGCGAGTTCGCGTTCGGCCTGACCTATCTCATCCCGACGCGACGACGGTGCGACGATGCGCGAGGAATCTTCCGGATTGTCGCGAAAGCGCATCATCGCGGCCGTGATCTTCTCCATCGGCCGCACGAACACATAGAAGAGACTCAGGAACACCAGCGCCGCCGTCAGCGCCGACACGAAAAATCCCGTTTCGATCACGCGCCACGCATAGGCCACCAGCGCCGTGCGGATCGGCGCCTCACGCAGCACGATGCCGATGGACCTGGCGTGTGCGATCTTCGTCGGTGCGATGACATGCAACACGCGGTCATGGCTCTGCAACAGACAAGAGACCGCCTCGGCCATACCGGTGCCGAACCCGGCTTTGGTCAGGTCGATGGTATGATCGACCATCTTCTGTTCGTCGTTGACCTGAAAGTAGAAGCGCTGATCCGCCAGGGTGAGCAGCACCGCCTCCGCACCCGCGCGCTGGAGAATCTGTGTCCGGAGCGTGGCCGGGAGCTTGTTGCTCTCCGGCAGGGTGAAGGGCATCACCGCCAGTTCCGCGGACTCGATGTGGTTGCCCAGAAGTTCCCGGTAGTACTGGCCAATAGAGGGGACGAAGATCAGCACTTCGCCGATCATGACATAGAAGATCGTCAGCAGAAGCAGCCGCCCGGACAGGCTGTGGGCGGCCAGCCTCCACCCCTCCCTCAATCCCGCTTGGGTGCGGCCAGACATGGCGCTTTTAGAGCATTAACGGGGGCAAAAATCCAAGGCAGTACCGGGGTTTGACATGCCGACGACGGGGATTTGACAGTCCGGGGTCCAATGCTTAGAAACCGCGCTCTTTTTGACGAGCCGGAGTACCGCCATGAAGCGCCCCTATCAGCCGAGCAAGATCGTGCGCAAGCGCCGTCACGGCTTCCGTTCGCGCATGGCGACCGCCGGTGGACGCAAGGTGCTGGCCCGTCGCCGCGCCCACGGCCGCAAGAAGCTCTCGGCCTAGTTCCCTTTAGCCCCAAAGCGGGGCTTCGCATGGACCATCTGAAAAAGCGCGCCGACTTCCTCCGGGCTGCCCGTGGGGTCCGCCGCGTCACGCCGTCTCTGACGCTGGAAACCTGTCCGGCGCCTGAAGCAGGTGAAACCGTTCGTGTCGGGTTCACGGCGACCAAAAAGCTCGGCAACGCTGTGACGCGCAACCGCGCCAAACGGCGGCTTCGTGCGGCCGCTGCGGCGGTCCTTCCCCTTTCGGGTCTGGCAGGCAATGACTATGTTCTCGTCGCGCGGCCCGGAACGCTGACGCGGGACTTCGCGAGCATCACCGAAGACCTTGCGGCGGCCATCAAAGCCGCCCATCTGAAACAGGCAAACCCGAAAGCGGGAGAGCGTTCTTGAGTGCTGTCCCGATGGATTGGGTGCGACGCGCGACGGTTGCCACCGTCAAGGCGCCGATCCTGTTCTATCGGAGTTTCCTGTCGCCGCTGTTTCCGCCGGTGTGCCGGTTTCAGCCGACCTGTTCCGAATACGCACTCGATGCCGTGCATATCCACGGCCCGATGAAAGGCATCGCGCTCACCGCAAAGCGCCTTTCGCGTTGTCATCCTTTCACATGGCTCGGCGGTTCGTCGGGTTTCGATCCCGTCCCGCCCAAATAGGTTTCCATGAACGAAAATCGCAATCTCGTCCTGGCCATGGTGCTGTCGCTCGCCGTCTATCTCGGCTGGACCTATTTCGTGTCCGGCCCGCAGATGAAGGCGGAGCAGGCGAAGCGCGCGCATGCCGCCGAAGTGCAGAAGGCACAATC
Source organism: Rhizomicrobium sp. (assembly GCA_035502175.1). Taxonomy (GTDB): domain Bacteria; phylum Pseudomonadota; class Alphaproteobacteria; order Micropepsales; family Micropepsaceae; genus Rhizomicrobium. Next base: position 24,636 of record DATJUS010000026.1, on the reverse strand, counting down.
CGGCGCCGCAGCGCCCGGTGCGCCGCAATCCAGCACGACGGCCGCGCATCTTTCACGCGGCGATGCCTTGAAGCGCGGCGGTGCACGCATCGCGATCCAGACGCCGTCGCTCGACGGAACGCTGCTGCTGAAAGGCGCGCGTCTCGATGATCTGCGTCTGAAGAACTATCACGAGACCGTCGACAACAAGAGCCCGGAGATCGTTCTCTTCTCGCCGGAAGGCAGCGCCTATCCCTACTACGCGCAATTCGGCTTCGTCGCGCAGGACAAGAAGGTCCTTGTGCCGACCAGCACAACGCCGTGGACCCAGGTGGGCAGCGGCGCGCTGACGCCGAGCACGCCGGTCACGCTGACCTGGGACAATGGTCATGGCCTCGTCTTCACGCGCACGATCAAGATCGACGACAAGTTCATGTTCACCGTCACCGACAGCGTGGCGAACAAGTCGACCGCTAAGACGACGCTTTATCCTTATGCCTATGTCGCGCGCGATGGCGTGCCGACGACGCAGCATTTCTGGGTTCTGCATGAGGGCTTCGTCGGCGTCGGCGACGGTTCGCTGAAGGATCCGGGCTACGACGATTTCAAGGACGAGAGCACGCCGCCCAAGACCTTCACCTCGACCGGCGGCTGGCTCGGCATCACCGACAAATATTGGATGGCCGCGATCATCCCGCCGCAGGGTGAGAGCTTCGATGCGTCTTACAGCGCACGGCCCTACCAAAGCTCAAAGACTTATCAGGCCGACTATCGCCTTGGCGCGCACGCCATTGCGCCGGGCACGACGCTGACCGTGACGCAGAACCTGTTCGCGGGCGCCAAGGTGTTCGACACGATCCGCACCTACGAGCACAAGATGAACATCCAGCGCTTCGATCTGGCGATCGACTGGGGCTGGTTCATCATCATCACCCAGCCGCTGTTCTGGCTGCTCGACCAGCTCTATCGCTACATCGGCAATTTCGGTCTGGCGATCCTGGCGCTGACCGTCATCGTCAAGACGATCTTCTTCCCCATCGCCAACGCCCAATACAAATCCATGGGCAAGATGAAGAAGGTTCAGCCGGAAATGGAGCGCATCAAGGAGCGCTTCAAGGACGATCCGCAGAAGCAGCAGGCTGCGTTGATGGAGTTGTACCGGCAGGAGAAGGTGAACCCGGTCGCGGGCTGTTTGCCGATGCTGCTCATCATTCCGGTGTTCTTCTCGCTCTATAAGACGATCTTCGTCACCATCGAGGCGCGGCATGCGCCGTTCTATGGCTGGATCCACGATCTCTCCGCGCCGGACCCGACGTCGATCATCAACCTGTTCGGCCTTCTGCCGTTCGATCCGCACGCGATCCTGCCGTCGTTCCTGGGCTTCCTGTCGATCGGCATCTGGCCGATCCTGATGGGCTTCACCCAATGGCTGCAGACGAAGATGAACCCCGCGCCCGCCGATCCAGTGCAGGCGCAGATGTTTCAGTTCATGCCACTGATCTTCACCTTCATGTTCGCGACCTTCCCGTCGGGCCTGGTGATCTATTACACCTGGAACAACCTGCTCTCTGTCGCGCAGCAATATGTGATGATGCGCCGTCAGGGCGTCGAAGTGCACCTGTTCAACAATCTGAAAATCGACAGGCTGTTCGGGGGCAAGAAAGCGCTTCCGGCGCCGAAAGAATGACGGACGACAAGGCCGAAGCGGAAGCCGCGCGAAAACTGTTCGCGGGACCGTGCGATTTCATCTGGGGCTCGTCGTCGGTGGACAATCTCCCGCCGGCGACGTTGCCTGAGATCGCTTTCGTCGGACGTTCCAATGCCGGCAAGTCTTCCCTGCTCAATGCGCTAACGAGCCGCAAGACATTGGCGCGCGTGTCGCACACGCCGGGACGCACGCGACAGATCAACTTCTTCAATCTGGGGGCCAAGATCGTGCTCGCCGATCTTCCCGGTTACGGTTACGCCAAGGCGTCCAAGAGTCTCGCCGACGAATGGCAGAGCCTGATCTTCGAATATCTGCGTGGCCGCCAGAATCTCCGCCGCGTCGCGGTGCTGATCGATGCGCGGCGCGGCGCGATGGACACCGACCAGCAGGCCATGAAGCTGCTCGATCAGGCGGCAGTCTCTTATATTCTCGTCTTAACGAAGCTGGACCAGTTGAAACCCGCCGAGCGCGTTAAGGCTGAATCTGACATCGCGGCGGTCGCCAAGACGCACACCGCCGCCTATCCCGAAATCTTTGCGACCTCTTCGCTCAAGAATATCGGGCTGGAAACGCTCAAAGTTCACCTGGCTGCGCTGGCCGCATACTGAGGTTTGGGCTATAAGGCCCCCCGCACGGCGGAACGGGACGATGGCACTCCAGGACGACATTTCTCAGGACCGCAATCTGCGCGTGATGGCACGCTGGCGCTCGACCGCGCGGGTCCTCGTTGAAGCGCTGCCCTACATTCTCGCCTATGACCGCAAGACGGTCGTCGTGAAGTATGGCGGCAACGCCATGGTCGAGGGCGTCACCGAAGATTTCGCGCAGGACATCGTGCTGATGAAGCAGACGGGCATCGAGCCCGTCGTGGTTCACGGCGGCGGGCCGCAGATCGGCGACATGCTGAACCGCCTGTCCATCAAATCGCAATTCATCGACGGCCTGCGCGTCACCGACGAAGCGGCGATCAGCGTCGTCGAGATGGTGCTGACAGGCTCGATCAACAAGCAGATCGTGAGCGGCATCAATGCCGCCGGCGGACGCGCGGTCGGCGTATCGGGCAAGGACGGAAATCTCGTCATCGCCAAGAAGCTCGAGCGCATGAAGCTCGACCCGACGACGATGAAGAACGAGCCGATCGATCTCGGCTTCGTCGGCGTGCCGGACAAGGTGAGCCCGGAAGTCCTGCGCCAGGTCATGGCGTCCGATCTCATCCCGGTGATCGCCCCGATCGGCATCGGCCCGAAGGGTGAGACGTTCAACATCAACGCCGACACCGTGTCGGGCGCCATCGCCGGCGCAATGCAGGCCGAGCGCCTGATCCTGCTCACCGACGTCGAAGGCGTGCTGGATCAGGACCGAAAGCTGATCCCGAAGCTCACCGTGCGCGAATGCCGTGCGCTGATCGAGAACGGCACCATCCGCGGCGGCATGATCCCCAAGATCGAAACCGCCATCGATGCGGTCGAGGCCGGCGTGAAAGCGGCGGTCATCCTCGACGGACGCATTCCGCATGTCGTTCTTTTGGAGCTTTTCACCGAGCACGGCGCCGGAACGCTGATCACCGCAGGATGATTTTTCCCAGGCGTCCCGGCGGGCTTGCCGCAATCCTGTTGCTGTTTGCCTTTGCGACCCCGGCGGAAGCCGGGCTGAAGCTCTGCAATCGCACCTCTTACGTGCTCTACGCCGCGACCGGCTACCTGAAAGGCGTGAATGCGATCACGCAGGGCTGGTTCAGAATGCTGCCGGGCACCTGCCAGACCGCGATCAAAGAGCCGCTCACCGCGCATGGCTATTTCGTCTACGCGCGCACGTCGCTCGCCCATTCGGGGCTGTCGCGCGCCTGGGGCGGTGCGCAGAAGCTTTGCGTCAAGGACGCCAATTTCGGCCTCAGCACGCCGCTCGCCGCGCGATGCCCGTCCGACGATACGTTCGAACTGCCGTTCGCCGGCATCGACACGAAGCGTCAGACATCCTGGGCCATGACGTTCGACGACTCGCCGGCATTCGCCACATTGCAGGACGCCGAGCGTGCGGGGCTGAAGCGGCTGCTTAAGGACCAGGGCGCAAAGATCGGCGCCATCGATGCCAAACCGGACAAAGCCGCCGATGCCGCGATGGCGGCGTTCCGCAAGCGGCTCAACATGAATCCGAAGGCCAGCACATCGGACCTGTTCGACGCGCTGGAAACCGAGGCGCTCAAATCCACCGCGCCCGCGGGCTATGCGATCTGCAACGACACCGCCAAGGCGATCTGGGCTGCGCTGGCGCTGAACAATGCCGGCAAATGGACCTCACGCGGCTGGTGGAAGATCGCCGCGGGCGGCTGCGCAAAGGCGATCACCGATGCGCTGAAGACCGACAAGGTCTTCCTGTTGGCGCAAACGCCGGGCGGCGTGCCGATCGTCTACGGCGTCGACAAATTCTGCACGACCAATGTCGAGTTCGAGATCCAGGGGCGTGAAAACTGCAAATCGCGCGGGCTGGTGGAAGCGGGCTTTGCCACGACCAACGTAAAAGGCCTGAGCGGATTCACCGCGCATGTGAGCGAGCACGGCCTCGTCTACATGCCGAAGGTCTATTCCGGCACGCCAAAATAGTTCAGATGCCAGCGCATCTCTTCTTCCGATAGGGGAAAGAATGCGCCATTGCGCGCCGGCAGAAGTTCGTCGGCCGGAAGCTTCATGACGAAGCGCTGGATCTTGAACGCGCAGCGCATGTGCAGCCCCGCACGCCACACCAGTGCCGTGATCGGCTTGGCGGAGCGCGTCATCAGCATGCGGCGCGCGATGCTGTCGGGCACGCGCGCGAGTTTCGAGAGCGCAAGCACGATCGCCTCGCGCTTGCCGGCTTCGGCGGCGGTCTCGACGAAGGCATCGTCCAGGCGGCCGGCCTTCGCCGCCGCTTCGACTTCTTCCGCCGCGGTGTCGCTGCGTGAGCGCGCGGCATCGTCTTCGTCATGGCGCGCCCGGATCTGGCGGTTGAGATGCGCCTTGATCTCTTCGTCGAGGCCGTGCCGCGACGCCAGAAGCTCGATCAGGGCCGTGCTCACAAAGGACGCGAGGCGGCGGATCGCGCGCTTCGAAAGATCGGCGCGCACGCAGACCGCGTCCTGCCACACGCTGATCCGCTCCGCCTGATCGATGATGGCATCCAGGGTTCGCTCGCGGATCGCTGCATCCGGATTGGCGAGCAACGCTGCAACCGCTGGAATGTCCAGCGATGAGACGACCGCATCGGAAATGTTCGCGCTGAGCGGCTTGCGGCGCGCGATCGCCGTCAGCACCGTATGCACTTTGCCTTCGGCGATGATCTCCTTCAGATCGGCGTCGGACAGCAGCGGCGAATATTCTAGGATCGGGACATGCACGATCTCTTCCACGTCGCGCGCCAGCGCCTGGATGACATGAACCGGCACATTGTCGAGATGTTTGATTTCCTCGGCAAGCGCGGCGCGGACGCGCGGCACCTGGTCAGCGGCGAGGCGTTCGAGCGTCTCGACCGTGATGTCCTGGATATGCCGGGACTCGCGCTCGGAAAGACCCGGCATCAGCCGGCCGATCTTGCGCGCGAGTTCGGCGCGGACGTCCTCCTCAACATCGTCGGCGAGATGGCGATTGACGTGCGCGGGCGCGGCCATGTTGGCGGCAACCGCACGGCGCGTCGCGGCGGCGCCTTCATGCGCGAGATATTCGAGGACATCGTCGCCGGCGTCGGTGCGGCCAGCGAGTTCGTTCTGGGCGTGCTGCGTGCGCTGCTCCAGAAGGCGCAGCACATCTTCGCCCTTGCGCTTACTTCTGAGACCAGCCCATGCCATGCCCAATACCCGTTTTCTTTTGGGAACAGTGTGCCGCGCGGGCTTTAACTTGCACTTAATAAGCGCGTTTCACCGCTTCTTAACGATACTTGCGCAGGCAAAGCGCTTCGCCCATGTTGGCCGCCATGGATGCGATGCCCGTCGAGACCCGGCCAGATTTCCGCCATGTCGACACGTGGATCTTCGACCTCGACAACACGCTCTATCGCGCCGACAGCAATCTTTTCGCGCAGATCGACGCGCAGATGACATCCTATGTTTCGAACCTGTTGTCGGTGCCGCCGGCCGAGGCGAAGAAAATCCAGAAAGACTACTATCGCGATCACGGCACGACGCTGAGCGGCCTGATGAAGGTGCATGGCGCCGATCCGGAGCTGTTTCTCGAACATGCGCACGACATCGATCTTTCCGTACTCGCCCCCGATCCGCTTCTGAACGAAGCCATCGCGCGTCTTCCCGGCCGGAGCTTTGTGTTGACCAATGGCTGCCGCAACTATGCGCAGCGTGTTCTGGATCGGATCGGCCTTGGTGCCCAGTTCGACGATATCTGGGATATTCGCGCGATGGGCTATCTGCCCAAGCCCAATCCCTCCGCCTATCGAACGCTGATCGAGAAAAGCGCAATACGGCCGCAAGGCGCAGCACTGTTCGAAGATCTCGCCCGCAATCTCGTGCCCGCACGCGAACTGGGCATGACGACGGTGTGGCTGAACAATGGATCGGTGTGGTCGAAGCAGGGGCCCGAGCACCCCATTGCGGAATCGCATCATATCGACCATGAGACACAGGACCTGGCCGCGTTTCTGCACAGCATACGGATCTGACGATGAGCATCGCTCAAACCATCGAAGACGCGTGGGAAGCGCGCGACAGGCTGAACGCGCAAACGCGCGGTGCGGTGCGCGAGGCTGTCGAGCAGGCACTGGACGATCTTGATTCCGGCCGTGCCCGCGTCGCCGAAAAGACGGGTGGCGAATGGGTTGTGCACCAATGGCTGAAGAAAGCGGTCCTGCTGTCCTTCCGCCTGAACGACATGCGCCTGATCGAAGGCCGTCCCGGAAACTGGTGGGACAAGGTCGAGTCCAAATTCGCGGGCTGGAAAGAAGTGCAATTCCGCGCTGCCGGTTTCCGCGCCGTGCCCGGCTCCATCGTGCGCCACTCGGCATTCGTGGCGAAAGGCGCGGTGCTGATGCCGAGCTTCGTCAATGTCGGCGCCTATGTCGGTGAGAACACGATGGTCGACACCTGGTCGACAGTCGGGTCGTGCGCGCAGATCGGCCGCGACTGTCATCTCTCCGGCGGTGTCGGAATCGGCGGCGTGCTGGAGCCGGTGCAGGCGGCACCCACGATCATCGAGGACAACTGCTTTATCGGCGCGCGCAGCGAAGTGGCCGAAGGCGTGATCGTCGGCGAGGGCTCTGTCCTTTCGACCGGCGTGTTCCTCACCGCCTCGACCAAAATCCTCGACCGCGAAAGCGGCGAAATCTTCCAGGGCCGCGTGCCGCCCTACTCCGTCGTTGTCGCCGGCAGCATGCCGTCCGCGCCGGGCAAGCCGTCACTGTCCTGCGCCGTCATCGTGAAGCGCGTCGATGAGCGCACCCGCAGCAAGACCTCGATCAACGAGCTGTTGCGCGACTGAGCGCAGCTTCCGCCGCGCGGCCTTTCGTGCCACAATCCTGCGTCGTTTCGGCGGGGGTTATGCGATGGATTGGGGCAATTTTCTCTTCGGCTTCGACGGCCGCATCAACCGCGCCAAAGCGTGGCTTTGGATACTGATCTCCATCATCGTCTACGCCGTTTTCGGCTTCGGCATCCTGAAGATGGTCTTTGGCGTGTCGCTGATCACGATCATGATGGAGATCGGGACCAGACCGGCCGACATATTGACCACGCCACAGATCCCGCTCGCCGCGTTCTGCGTGTTTTACGTGCTCATGATTTTCATTGGCTGCGCGGTAGCGACCAAGCGGCTGCATGATCGCAACAAGGGCGCGATCTGGCTTATCCCCTTTATCCTGCTGCCTCTGGTGTTGAACCTCGGCGGCGCCATCCTGATGCCGCCCGACATGTCGAGCGGTGTCCCGGCGCCCAATCCGGTCAAGATCGTTCTGAGCCTGATCTCGTTTGCGTTGTCGCTCTGGGCTTTCGTCGAACTCTACTGCTTGCGCGGCACGGAGGGTGAGAATCCGTACGGCCCCGATCCGCTGGCGCGGAAACCCCACTAGGACCGCGACGCCGCGCCCGGCGGGTCGTCGAAAGCGCGCACAGCAAAGAACGATCTGCGCGCTTTTTAAGGGTTTGAACCCGGCTTCCCGGCGCTGCCGTATCCTGCAATAATTCGGCGTCGTTTCTGCGGGGGCATGGGATGAATTGGGGCAGTTATCTCTTCAGCTTTCACGGCCGCATCAATCGCGCGAAGCTCTGGCTATTCATACTGATCGTGATCGGAATTGAGATCGTCTACTTCACCCTGTTCTCGATCCTGTTCGGCGGCTCGCTGGTGGCGATGCTCAAAGGCGGCCCGGCGGGATTGATGGCCGGCGGGGCCTCCATGGGCCTTGGCGCGATCCTGACCTGCGTGGTGATCCTTGCGGTCATCTTCGCGAGCGTGGCGGTGACGGTGAAACGCCTGCACGACCGCAACAAAAGCGCGTGGTGGCTGATCGTGTTCTGGCTGATACCGTTTGTGATCAACTGCGCCGTCTTTGCGAGCATGATTGGCCAGATGCACGCGGAAGCTGGCGCTGTGCCGATGACAAATCCGGTCATGATGGTGCTGAGGCTCGTCTCCCTTGTCCTCACCATATGGGCGTTCGTCGAGTTGTACTGCCTGCGCGGCACGGTCGGCGAGAACCGGTATGGCCCCGATCCGCTCGCCGGACCGGCTTAGCTAAGACCGCGCCGCCATCATCTGCGCCATGGTTTCGGCGTCGATGCCGAGTGCCTGCACGATTGGGGCGAACACGCTCATCTGCTGCGCGCCACTCGGCCCGAGCGTGATGCCGCCATCGACCGTCAGCGCCTGACCGGTGACAAAGCTCGACCCGTCGCTCGCGAGAAACAGCGCCGCCTCCGCGATATCGCGCGGGCGGCCGCCGCGCGGAATCGGCTGCGAGTGCTTGGCGGACTCCGCGATGGCATCGATGCGTGTCTCCGCAAGCTGACTCGGAATGCCGAGTCCCTGCGCGAAGATGTTGGTCGCGATCAGGCCGGGGCAGATGCAGTTCACGCGGATATTATCGGCGCCGAGTTGTGCCGCCGTAACCTTCGTCATGTGAATAATCGCGGCCTTGGCAATGGAATAGAGGATCGGGCCGAAGCCCGCCTGCAGTCCCGCAACCGACGCGGTCGAGATGATCGAGCCGCCGCCCTGTGCGCGCATCACCGGCACCGCGTATTTCATCCCGAACAGCGCCGCACGGAGGTGCAGGTGCATCACCGAGTCGAAGCCCTCCGCCGTCACGCCATACGCGGGATCGCGCGCGCCGCCGGTGCCGGCGTTGTTGAAAATGCAATCGAGGCGCCCGAAATGCCTGGTCGCCGCACCAACCGTCGCTTCGATGTCTCTTTCATTCGAGACATCGCAACGCACATAGCGCGCCTTGCCCTTGTGCTCCTCCTCGATCCGCGCGCCCTTATCGTCCTGGATGTCCGCGGCGATGACCTTTGCCCCCTCTGACACGAATAGATCGACCGTGCCGCGGCCTATACCGCTCGCCGCGCCGGTGACGACCGCGACCTTTCCTTCCAGACGTCCCGCCATAATGTCTCTCCCTCAAAATCTTGCCGCTATCATCCCGCATGGTGTGGAAAGCGCAACGGCATGTGATATTCACCGCCATGGACATTCTTGACCCCATCGCACTGGCGCAGGCGTTGATCCGATGCCCCTCGGTCACGCCGAAGGACGAAGGCGCGCTGGCGGTGCTGGAGGCGGCGCTCACGCCGCTGGGGTTCAAGTGCCACCGGCTGCATTTCGAGCAGGACGGCACCGCGCCGATCGACAATCTCTATGCGCGCATCGGCACGTCGGGCCCGAATTTCTGCTTTGCCGGGCACACCGACGTCGTGCCGCCGGGCGAAAAATGGAGTCACGATCCGTTCGCCGCGACGGTCGAGGATGGCATGCTCTTCGGGCGCGGCGCGGTGGATATGAAATCCGCCATCGCAGCCTTCGCTGCCGCAACGTCACGCTATTTGAAGAACGCTGCGCCTAAAGGGTCAATCAGCTTTCTGATCACTGGCGACGAGGAAGGTCCCGCGATCAACGGCACGCCGAAGATGCTCGGCTGGCTGAAAGAGAACGGCGAGACCATCGACCACTGCATCGTCGGCGAACCAACGGCGACCGCAAGCGCCGGCGACACGCTGAAGATCGGGCGGCGCGGATCGATCACCACTCAGGTCACCGTGCGCGGCGTGCAGGGCCATGTCGGCTATCCGCACCGTGCGCGCAATCCTATACCCGCGATGGCGGCATTTGTGACGCGATTGTCGTCGCACACGCTCGACAAGGGCACGGAGCATTTCGAGGCATCGACATTGTCATTCACGACTGTCGATGTCGGCAATCCGGCGACGAACGTGATCCCCGCAGAAGCACACGCGACGTTCAATATCCGCTTCAACGATGCGCATTCGGCGGAGACGCTTAAGCACTGGATCGAAGGCGAAGCCAAAGCCGTCAGAGCCGATACAGATTGTGAGATCGAGCTTCGCTTCACCATTGGCGGCGATGTGTTCCTCACCAAGCCGGGCAGCTTCACCGATCTGGTTTCCAAAGCGGTGCAGCGCGCGACCAATGCAGCACCGGAATTCTCCACCACCGGCGGCACATCGGACGCGCGGTTCATCCGTGCGCATTGCCCCGTCGCGGAGCTTGGGCTCCCTGGCGGCACGATGCACAAGGTCGATGAATGCGTGCCGGTCGCAGAGGTCACGCGCCTCTCCGACATCTATCTCGCGATCCTCGAACATTACTTCGCCGATCCGCCGAAATGAGCGACGCCGCGATCGGCATCTTCGATTCGGGCATGGGCGGGCTCACGGTGCTGCGCGCGCTGATGGCGCGGCTGCCCCACGAGCGCTTCATCTATCTCGGCGACACAGCGCGGCTGCCCTACGGCACCAAGAGTCCCGACACGGTCACGCGTTACGCGGTGCAGGCGGCGGGCGCGCTGGTCAGACGGAAGATCAAGCTATTGGTCATCGCCTGCAACACGGCCTCCGGCGTTGCGCTCGGCCCGTTGCAAGAGGCGTTCGCGCCGCTGCCGGTTGTCGATGTGATCGGTCCCGGCGCGCACGCGGCGTTGGCCGCATCGCCATCCGGTCCCATCGCGGTGATCGCGACCGAGGCAACCGTGAAGGCGCAAGTCTATGTCCGCGCGATCCATGCGCAATCGCCCGATGTGCCGGTGACGCAGCAGGCGTGTCCGCTGTTCGTGTCGCTGGCGGAAGAAGGCCTGGTCGAGGGAGAGATCGCGGAACTTGTGGCGCAGCGTTATCTCACGCCCGTTCTGGCACAGAAGCCGCATGCGATGGTGCTCGGCTGCACGCATTATCCGGCACTGAAAGCGACCATCGGCAAGGTTGCGGGTCGCAGCGTGAAGCTGGTCGACAGTGCGGAGACGACGGCGGAAGAAGTCGAACGCCGACTGAAAGCGCTGAACCTGTTGCGCCATTCGGGCGATGCGCCGGTGCATCATTTCCTCGCCACCGATGCGCCGGAGCGGTTCGAGCGCGTCGGGCAAATCTTCCTGGGCCAGAGGATCGATCCGGCGGCTATTGAACTAGTTGATCTCCAATAACTCTATCTCATCTCGTCATGGCCGCCCTCGTGGCGGCCATCCATTTTCCAGAGGCCGTCAGTCGGAGTTAATGGATGGCCGGGACAAGCCCGGCCATGACGGGAATAAAGGTCAGTAATCCACGCGCATCAGATAGAGCCCCTCGGGCGGCGCGACGGGGCCGCATTCGCTGCGCTCCTTCGCATTCAACGCGCGTTCCATATCACGGCGCGACCACTTGCCTTCGCCGACCAGCTTCAGGCTTCCGACCATCGAGCGCACCTGGTTGTGCAGGAACGAGCGCGCGCTAGCGTTGATGTGCACTTCTTCGCCCACGCGCGCGACATCGAGACGATCGAGTGTCTTCACCGGCGACTTTGCCTGACACTCGCTGGCACGGAAGGTCGTGAAATCGTGTTCGCCGACCAGTGCCTGCGCCGCGTGGTGCATCGCTTCGGCATCGAGATCGCGCACGACATGCCAGACATGGCCGTCATCCAGCGCTGGCGGCGCACGGCGCGTGAGGATGCGATAGAGGTAATGCCGTGCGGTGGCCGAGAAGCGCGCGTGAAATTCTGCGTCCACGATCCGCGACTCGAGAACGACCGCGGGCAGCGGCCGCAGGAAATGATTGAGCGCATCGCGGATCTTGTCCGCCGTGAATTCTTTCACCAGATCGAAATGCGCAACCTGTCCCAGCGCATGCACGCCGGCATCGGTGCGGCCCGCGCCGGTGACGGTGACGCGCTCGCCGGAGAGCTTGAAAATCGCCTCTTCGAGCGCGCCCTGCACCGACGCACCATTGTCCTGCCGCTGCCAGCCAACAAACGGCGCGCCGTCATATTCGATGGTGAGGCGATAACGAGGCATTTCTAATTTCCACCATGGGCGGCCTTGAGCCGCCCATCCACATGGATGGCCGGGTCAAGCCCGGCCATGGTGAGGGTGGGGGTGAGCGTCATTTGAGTTGCTCGCCCTTTGGCAGTGCAAAGCCTCGTAACAACTCGTCAGCTGTCATCGCGGATTTGCCGGCGCGCTGGAGACGGACAAGACGCAATGCGCCTTCGCCGCAGGCGACGGTGAACTTGTCATCGATCAGCGTGCCCGGTGCGCCGCTGCCAGAAGCGGGTTCGGCATAGAGAATCTTCAGGCGCTCGCCTTTCACTTCGCACCATGCGCCGGGCACCGGCGAGAGGCCGCGGATCAGACAATCGATCTCGCACGTGGATTTGGTCCAGTCGATGCGGGCTTCGTCTTTGAGGATTTTCTTGGCGTAGGTTGCGCCGTCGGCGGGTTGCGGCTGTTCGGTGATGCTGCCGCGTTCCAAGGCCGATAGCGCGCGCACCATCAGATCTGCGCCCAATCGGGCGAGTTCGTCGTGCAGATCACCATAGGTTTTGCGGCCGACCGGCGTGCGTTCGGCCATCAGCACCGGGCCGGTGTCGAGGCCTTCTTCCATGCGCATGACCATCACGCCGGTTTCGCTATCGCCGGCCATGATCGCGCGCTGGATCGGCGCTGCGCCGCGCCAGCGCGGCAGAAGCGAGCCATGCAGATTGAAGCAGCCGAGTCTTGGCGCATCGAGGATCGGCTTCGGTAACAGCAACCCGTAAGCGACGACAATCGCGGCATCGATGTCGAGTGCGCGGAACAACTCCTGCTGCTCTTGATCTTTCAGCGTGACCGGTGTGCGGACGTCGAGGCCTGCGCCAAGCGCGAATCTATGAACCGGAGATGGATCGGTGCCGAGGCCCCTACCCTTGGGACGCGGCGGTTGGGAATAGACGGCGGCGATGTCGTGGCCCTGTGCGACCAGTTCGGCGAGTGTCGGCACCGCGAAATCCGGCGTGCCCATGAAGGCGAGGCGGAGAGTCATTCCCTATAACTGTCATCCCGGCCAAGCGGCGCGTCAGCGTCGCGCAGAGCCGGGACCCACTGCGCCGCTTTCCCGATGGGTCCCGGACAGCCGCGTGCCGCGGCTTCCGGGATGACAACCGGAGTTGAGGCGGCCGGCGTCAACCGGCCTCCTGCAAGCGTTTCGCCTTCTGGAGTTTCTTCAAAACCATCGAGCGCTTGAGTTTCGACAGATGGTCGATGAACAGGATGCCTTCGAGATGATCCATCTCGTGCTGCAGACACGTGGCCAGCATGCCGTCGGCTTCCAGCACCTGCATGTTCCCGTCCCGGTCAAGATACTCCGCCTTGATGCGCGCGGGACGTTCGACGTCGTCCCAGATCTCGGGGACCGAAAGGCAACCCTCTTCGAACGACGCCATCTCTTCCGAAGCCCAGAGGATCTTCGGATTGATGAAGGCGCGCGGATTCTTCTTGCCCTCTTTCTGGTCGAGGTCGATGACGATCACACGCTTGGGCACGCCGATCTGCACCGCGGCCAGGCCGATGCCGTCGGCCTCGTACATCGAATCCGTCATGTCCTCGATCAGCTTGCGGACCTCGTCGTCGACTTTTTCGACATTGGTGGAGACCGCTTTGAGACGCGGATCGGGCGCGGTAAGGATGGGGCGGATGGTCATGGGCGGGAGATAGGCTGTGCCCCCGTCCCGGTCAAGAGAACGCAGTAAAACCCATGGATTCTGCTTACCTTATCCTTTCCGCCGCGCTGATTGTCGCCGCTGTGATTGTGGTCTTTGGCCTGCGCAGGCCAGCGGCGCCCATTCCGGAACCGGCGAAACCCGATCCGCGCCTCGACGCGCTGCTCGCGGCGCAGGGCGAAATCAAAGGTCAGTTCAGCCAGACCGTCGCGCAACAGGCGGAGCTGCAACGCACGCTCACCGAACGCATGGACGCGCTGAACAAGCGCATGGGCGATACGCTGACCGAAAGCGCGACCAAGACCGCCGAGACCATCGCCGGCATCGGCGAGCGGCTGAACGTCATCGACACCGCGCAGAAGAACATCACGTCGCTGTCCACGCAGGTCGTCGCGCTGCAGGACATCCTCTCCGACAAGCAGCAGCGCGGCGCGTTCGGACAGGAGCGGATGGAGGCGATCGTCGGCGATCAGCTCGCGCCGTCGCTCTATGAATTCCAGCACACGCTGTCGAACGGTTCGCGGCCCGACTGCATCATCCGCCTGCCGAACGTGAAAGCGGTGGTCGTCGTCGATTCCAAGTTCCCGCTGGAGGCGTTCGAGGCGCTTCGCCTGTGCAGCGAAGACGAACGCAAAAGCCTGGCGTCGCGGCTACGCACGGATATCCAGAAACATGTCGGCGACATTGCGACCAAATACCTGATCCCCGGCGAAACCCAGACCCCGGCGCTGATGTTCGTGCCGTCGGAATCGATCTATGCCGAGCTGCACACGAACTTCTCCGACCTCGTGCAGAAGGCGCGCCAGCAGAATGTGGTGATCGTGTCGCCGCATATCCTGATGCTCGCGGTGAACACGATCCAGACGCTGATGCGCGACGCGAAGATGCGCGAGCAGGCGCACGAGATTCAGAAGGAGGTGGGCCAGCTTCTGAAAGACGTGAAACTTCTGGCCGAGCGCGTGATCGATCTGCGCAAGCATTTCGAGAAGACGAGCGAGGATATCGGAAAGCTTGAAGCGCCGATGGGCCGCATCGTTTCGCGGGCGGGCCGTATCGAGGCTGTCGACCTCGCGCCGCCGGAAGGTGCGCCCTCTCTGACGAAACCATCCTGACCTGCGCAAATTGCGCGGACGCCTTAAGCAATCGCTAATCCGGACGCGCGACGCTGCCGGACCATGCCGAACCGCCCTGCCTTTGGACGCCGTGTCGCGCCGGATTCGCCGCCTGTAAGAGTGGCACGCGCGGCACCGGTTGCACCGGCGGCGGCGCCGCAGGTTGTCGAACCGCCCGCCGAGCCTTCCGTCGATGAAGAGTTGCAGGCCTGGAAAGAGGCGCGTGGCAGTCAGTTCAAGATGCCGTGGAGCCAGCTCTCGCTGATGGCGTCGTTGTGCTTCGGAATCGCGTCGTTCGTGCTGCCGGATTCGGTGAACGACAATGTCGAGTGGCTGCTCTGGGCGCTTTCTGCAATCGCGGCCTATGTCTGGTGGACCAATCGCAAGAAGAAGCGCGAGACTAAAGCCCCCGACGCGCCTTGAAGGCGGCGCTTAGCGTGCCTTCGTCGAGATAATCGAGTTCGCCGCCGACGGGCACGCCGTGTGCGAGGCGCGTGACCTTCACGCCGGATGGGGTCAGCGCATCCATCAGGTAATGCGCGGTGGTCTGACCCTCGACGGTGGCGTTGACGGCGAGGATGACTTCATCGACGCCCTCGCCCACACGCTTCATCAACGACGCGACGTTGAGCTTTTCCGGCGTCACGCCATCGAGCGCGCTGAGCGCGCCGCCGAGCACATGATATTTGCCGCGGAACACGCCCGCGCGCTCCAGCGCCCAGAGATCGGCGACATCTTCCACGACGCAGAGCACATGGCCATCGCGCCTGGGGTCGCGGCAGAGCGAACAGGGATTGGTGGTGTCGAGATTGCCGCAGGTGTCGCAGACCCGAATGGCCGCGGCTGCCTCGCGCATCGCGGCGCCCAACGGTTCAAGCAGCGCCTCGCGTTTCTTGAGAAGGGTCAGTGCCACGCGCCGCGCCGAACGCGGGCCAAGCCCCGGCAGTTTCGCCAGAAGCTGGATCAGACGCTCGATTTCGGGGCCTGCGGAATAGCTCGCCATCGCTATCGTCTAGCAGGGGCGCGAAAACCTTGCCAACATTGTTCTGCAAGGAGCGCCCATGCCGGACACACCCAAACGCTTTCTCACCGTGCCGCAACCGATCGACGCAATTCTCGATCCCGAGCACGATCTGGAGAACCGCATCCTTTCACAGCTTGGCCCCGACACGTTGATGATGGCCGGCGACAATCCCGATCTGCCGAAGATGCCGGAGCGGCCGACGATCCTCGATTACTTCCGCTTCCGGTTCCGCAAGATCGCCGTCAACCACATGCTGCAGAGCGCGGCCAACGCGCGCAAAGCCGGGCATGACGAGAAGATCGTGCTCGCCTGCCTCCTGCACGATGTGGCGCTCGGCGGATTGATCCGCGCGGATCACGGCTATTGGGGCGCGCAGATGATCGCACCCTATGTCGATGAAGAGGTGTTCTGGGCGGTGCGCCACCATCAGGCGCTGCGCTATTTCGCCGACCCGGCGGTGAACTACGAATATCCGGCCGCCTACGTGCGGTTCTGGGGCGCGGACTACAAGATACCCGGCTACCTGACGCGCGACTACGAAGCGGCGCGCAAGCATCGCTGGTACGGCAGCGCGCGGGCGATCACGCTGTTCGATCTCTATTCCTTCGAGGAAAACGTTGCGATCGATCCGTCGGAATTTGAAGACGTCGTCGGCCGCCACTTCAAACAACCGGACGAAGGCCTCGGCTTAGACAATTCGCCCGTCGCGCACATGTGGCGCAGCATCATCTGGCCGAACAATTTTCTGTGACCACTGACCTCCCCCTTGTGGGGAGGTTAATCTACGCGTCGTCGTCCGGCATGGGCTGCGCTACGGCGGCGTCTTCCAACACCCCATCACGCACGGCGACGATCTCTGCACCCGGGAAACGGTCGAGCACGGCGCGCACCAGGGGCTGCTGCATGACGATTTCCATGCGCGCAGCCTTGGCGGACTTCCTTTGCTCCGCGATCGTCGGTTCGCCGCCTTCGCGCGCGATCGAGACGGACCACGGCATGCCGGTCCAGTCCTTCAGCTTCTGCTTTAGATCGCCGGCCAGCGTGTTGGGCGCACGGGAGCTCGGCCGGAATTCGAAGATGCCGGGCTCCAGCCGCACCAGATGCACGTCATTCTCCAGATGCACTTTCAGGATCGGGGCACCGTTTCGCGCGGCGAGTGCTACAACATCTTCCAGTGTGCGAAGGGTCGGCGCGTTCTGCGCATCCATGGTCGGCTGCGGCGCACGTTGCGCGCTGGCCGTGGCATTGCCGGTGCTCATCGCGCGCGGCGCACCGCCGGAAGATGGCGAGGGCGCAGCGCCGCGCGGTGACGGCACGCCACCGCCATCCAGCAGATCGCGCACCAGCTTGTCGGTCGGCGGAAGATCAGCGGCGTAAGACAACCGGATCAGCGCCATCTCGCAGGCCGCGATCGGCCGTGTTGCATCGCGCACTTCGATCAGGCCCTTGAGCAGCATCTGCCAGGCACGCGTCAGCGCCGCGACCGGAAGCTTTCCCGCCATTGCGACCGCGCGCGCGCCTTCCGAACTGGAACCATCGAAGAAGCCTTCGGCGTTCGGCGCGACCTTCACGCGGGTCAGGAAATGCGTCGTCTCGAGCAGATCCTGCATCACCGCCAGTGGATCGGCGCCGCGATCGTAGAGCTCGTTCAGATCGGCGAGCGCCTCGGCGAGCTTGCCGCCCATGAGTTTCTCGAACAGGTCGAGGATGCGGCCGCGATCTGCGAGGCCGAGCATGCCCCGCACCATCTCCGCCGTGATCGTACCTTCATCGCCATGCGCAATCGCCTGATCGAGCAGCGAGAGCGAGTCACGCGCCGAGCCTTCCGCCGCGCGCGCGATGAGCGCCAACGCGGCCTCTTCGATCTTCACGTTCTCCTTCTCGGAGATTGTCTTCAGCAATCCAGCGAGCTCGGCGGACTCAATGCGGCGCAGATCGAAACGCTGGCAGCGCGACAGAACCGTCACCGGCACTTTGCGGATTTCGGTGGTGGCGAAGATGAACTTCACATGCGGTGGCGGTTCTTCGAGCGTCTTGAGCAGCCCGTTGAACGCGTTCTTCGACAGCATATGGACTTCGTCGATGATGTAGACCTTGTAGCGCGCGCTCGCCGGGGCATAACGCACGCCCTCGATGATCTCGCGGATATCCTCGATGCCGGTGCGCGATGCGGCGTCCATCTCCTGCACGTCGATGTGGCGCGACTCGGCAATGGCGACACACGGCTCACACACGCCGCAGGGCTGGATGGTCGGCGCGGTGCGCTTGCCGTCCGGCCCGACGCAGTTCAGCGCGCGCGCGATGATGCGCGCCGTCGTCGTCTTGCCAACACCGCGAACGCCGGTGAGCATGAAGGCATGGGCGATGCGCCCGGTCGCGAACGCATTCGACAGCGTCTTGACCAGCGCCTCCTGCCCGATCAGGCCGGTGAAATCCTGCGGGCGGTATTTGCGCGCAAGGACGCGATAGGCCTCCTGCTTTGCGGGCGGCGTGTCCAATCCGAGACCGGGTTCCTGATCCATGGCGCGAGTATAGCAAGCCGCCGCGCGCGGTCGCGCGGAATCCGGCAAATGTTTGTGGAGAGAGTGGAAGCCGATGACCCGTGTCGGATTCGGTATGGCTGCTCCGTTCCCGGCCTGACCAGGTTAGCGAGCGACGCGCCCACCGACTTCCGCGCGGGGATATAGGGGGTTGGAACGGCGAATGCGAGTCCGAAGTGGCTGCTCAGGCCGCCGCGGACCGCGACAGCGCCAGGATCCGCGAGGCCGGAAGCATGGCGGTGGCGATGGTTCCGATGCTGACAACGCTTTCCAGCGTCAGCGTCCCACCATGCGCTTCCATGAGCTGGCGCGACAGCGGCAGGCCGAGGCCCGCACCCTCCTTGTGGCGCGCGATGGTCGAATCGATCTGGCTGAAACTTTCGAAAGCGCGGGCGAGGTCTTCCGGCGCGATGCCGATGCCCGAGTCCTCGACCGACAGGAACATGCCTTCGCCCGTTGTGGCGACACGCAGAGTGACCGCGCCGCCCTCCTGCGTGAACTTCACCGCATTGCTCAGCAGATTGAGCATCACCTGTTTGAGGCGGCGCTCGTCGGCGAGTACGCGTGGCGTATCCATCGGCACATCGCTCTTGAGAGCGATGCCGTTCTGTTTCGCCTGATGTTCCACCATGCGAATCGAGTCGCGCACGAGCTGTCCGACATGCACCGACTCTTCGTGCAGATCGGCCTTGCCGGCTTCGAGGCGGGAAATGTCGAGAATGTCGCTGATCAGGGCGAGCAGATGCTTTCCGGACTCATGAATGTCGCGAGAATAGTTCTGATATTGCGGGCTGCCGAGCGGGCCGAACGCCTGCAGGGACATCATCTCGGAGAATCCGATGATGGCATTGAGCGGCGTGCGCAGTTCATGGCTCATCGCAGCCAGGAATGCCGATTTCGACTTGCTGGCGGCGTCGGCCTTGGTCAACGCGATGGCGCGCTCGCGCAGCGATTTCTCGAGTTCGGCCTTGGTCGCTTCCAGCGCGGCAATGTGCGAGCGCAGGCGTGTCGCCTCGCCCGCGGCACGATCGGCAAGATGATGATCGACGACCGCCGTGACCATGCCGAGACCGAGGATCAGCGCCGCAACCGACGCAATCGCGATCGCCAGAACGTCCGGCGCCAGAAGCCCCGGCGTCGCCGCGACCGTTGGGTCGTAATGGAATGTCACCGCCGCCATGCCGGTGAAATGCATCGAACAGATCGCGAGCGTGAAGATGCCCGCCCCGATCATGTAGCTGCGCATATCCCGTCTGCGCACGACGAGGCGCATGCCGAACGCCATCGCCAGAATGCCGATGACCAGCGACACGCCGACATACCAGAAGTCCCAGACCTCCCGCGCCGGCGCGCGCACCGCCGCCATGCCGACATAATGCATGATGCCGATGGCCGAACCGGTCAGCGCGCCGCCAGCGAAAGGCTGTCCGCCTCTGATCGCGAGCGCAAAGCCGCCGCCACACAGCGCGATGGCGATGACGACCGACAGAACCGTAAGGGTCAGATTGTAGTCGATCGGAAAGCCGCTCTGATATGCGAGCATCGCCACGAAATGCGTCGCCCAGATACCGCATCCGGCAACGAAGCCTGCGCCTGAAATCCAGAGCAGTTGCGCACGCCCGCTCGCCACGCGCGCGCGGCCGGCAAGGCCCATCGCCGTGATGCAGGCGAAGAGGCACAGCACGCCCGCGAGCAGGACGAGACGCAGATCGTGTTCCTCGAAAACGCAGTCGATAACGCGAAACATGCGCAACAACACCACGACGCGCGTAAAGTCGTGCTGAAGGAAGATGGAAAATATTACCTTAAAGGCGGCAACCAGTGCGCGAGTCGTGCAGCGTTATCGGGTGCTTATCGGCTTGTCTGAAGACCGCAAATGGTTAGTTTGCTTAAGCTTTCGAGGTCCGCATGATCCCTTTCACCGGCAATCCCCTCAACCGCGCGAGCGAAAAGCGCACCGATGCGGAATGGCTCGACGCAAAGCGTCGCGATCCGTCGTCGCTGATCCTGCCGATGTGGCGGTTGCAGCCTTTTCTGATTGGCGAACAGAAGCGCGATCAGGCGGCGGAGCTCGGCCTCTTCCGCCCGGGCCTGTGCGAGAGCATGGCGGCGCCGGATGCGCCGTCGGTGTTTCTGGGACTTGAAGGCGAGCGCGCGCTATTTGCGCTCGATGTCTCGGCGGCGAACGATCCAGAAAACTCGGGACCGCTTGCCGGCTTCGGGCATTTCATGGAGGCGCGCGGCGCGGCGATGGCACTCCCGTCGAAAGACACCGCGATCATGGGCCAGGCCAAGGCGATGATCGACTGGCACAACCGCCACGGCTTCTGCCCCAATTGCGGATCGCGCACTGGACTCACCGATGGCGGCTATCGCCGCCATTGCGATGTCTGCACGATGGACCATTTCCCGCGCACCGATCCGGTCGTGATCATGCTCGGCATACACGGCGATGCGTGCCTGGTCGGGCGCAACAAGCGTTTTCCCGGGAATTTCTATTCCGCGCTGGCGGGCTTCATGGAGCCCGGCGAAACCATCGAGGAAGCAGTGCGCCGCGAATTGATGGAAGAAGTGAATCTGAAAGTCGGCGCCGTGCGCTATGTCGCGACGCAACCCTGGCCGT
Organism: Rhizomicrobium sp.; assembly: GCA_035502175.1. Lineage (GTDB taxonomy): Bacteria > Pseudomonadota > Alphaproteobacteria > Micropepsales > Micropepsaceae > Rhizomicrobium. The sequence continues at coordinate 3,495 of DATJUS010000026.1, read as the reverse complement.
TTCCCTCATCGCTGATGATCGGTTGTCTCGCCGAAGCCGAAAGCCGCGACTTCAAGCCGGACGGCGAGGAGATAAGCGATGCGCGCTGGCTCACACGCGACGATGCCAAGCGCCTGATCGCCGGCGAGCGCATGCCCGACATCGCCGTGCCGCCCTCAATCGCCATCGCCCACCACCTCATCAAGGCGTGGGCGGCGGCATAGTTCTTGATCGGCTGTTGACAACTAGTGCCGGTCTTGCGCTGGAATCTCGTTCTCACTCGTGAGTCGGATTCCGAAGATGCCAAATGATCTATTGCCTTTCGGAAAATACAGAGGACGTCACCTAACGGAGGTCCTGGCAACAGATCCGAACTACGGCGATTGGCTAAAATCTCAAGACTGGTTCGTCAAAAAATACCCTCTTTTTCAACAGATCATTGTCGAACTAGGCAACAGCGCAGAAGAAACGCCGGAGCACAACTCGCTTCAAGCGAGATTCTTAGATGAACAATTTTGCGAAGCTGTTGCTCGCGCTATCTGGCCCGCGGATATCGATCACCGGTTAAAGCAGCAAGCTTGGAAAAATCGGCGCAGCATACTTATTGCTACAGTCGAAAAGCCAGAATGGGACAATGGCAAAGCGTGTACAATATCTGAGACAAAACGCTCATTGTTGAGATTGGCGCGATTGAGAACGGAAATTTCCCAAGCTGAGGCAACACTTCGTCTAGATGTTATAAAGCGTTTGCCGAAATATGGGCGCGAAGAAGACCCAGCCAAATGTCGAACGGTTTGGGAAAAAGAGCGCCTACACTTATCTAACCAGCTGAAGAAAATGCAAACAACTTTGGCGGAGCATCGCCGTTCACTTACAGTAGCAAGAACCAAAGTCGCAGAGGTTCTGCCGCTTCAAGCTGAGATCAAGTTTCATAGGCATCATTTTGAAATTGAGAAGCACTCAGATGTATTCATGGATGTCTCTCTTTGCGCCGCTCTCGATCCAGCAAAATCCGAAATCCGAGAAACTTTTTGCATCGAAGTTAAGCCTTCAATGGGTGACGACTATCCGGCGGCACTGCGCGAAATAAACGCTCAACGCGAAAGGCTGCGAGCATCAAATGCGGCATCGGTGAGGTATTGGGTCTTGTTGGTCGGACACTATACGGGTCAGGCGGTAGACCAAGAGAACGTGAAAGCACTTTTCAAACAAAGCGATATTTCAATGGTTGTTCTTGGAGTTGAGCTGAAGAATACAAAACTTTTGATTTAGCTTACGGCATCTCCGCCCGGAAGGGATGTGCGGGATAGACGCCGAGGATCATGAGCTTCGATGTGAAGAACTGAAGTTCTTCCAGCGCGCGGCGGACGTTGGGCTGGTCGGGGTGGCCTTCGATGTCGGCGTAGAATTCGGTGGCGTTGAAGGAGCCGCCGAGCTGATACGATTCGAGCTTCGTCATGTTCACGCCATTGGTCGCAAAACCGCCGAGCGCCTTGTAGAGCGCGGCGGGGATGTTCTTCACGCGGAACAGAAGCGTCGAGATCACGGCACCGCCGTCGTTCGGCGCGTCATCGACTTCGCCACCGACGATGAGGAAGCGCGTCATGTTATGCGGCTCGTCCTCGACATCGGCGCGCAACACATCGAGACCGTAGAGTTCGCCTGCAAGCGATGACGCGATGGCCGCGCATTTTGGATCGGCCATCTCCGCCACATGCTTCGCGCTCGCCGCTGTGTCGTACCACTCGCGCTCGATCAGCTTCAGTTCCTTGATGATCTTCTGGCATTGGCCGAGCGCGGGACGCTGGCTGTAAACCTCTTTCACGTCGGCGAGCTTCGCGCCTTTCAGGCCGAGCAGTTGATGGCGCACGCGATGGAAATGTTCGCCAACAATGAAAAGATCGTTCTTCTCAGCAGACGCGTGCCCTTTCACGGCGCGTCCGAAATGGCGCACGAGCAGATGCGTGTCGGCGATGCGGCCGTAAACGGAATTCTCCACCGGCACGATGGCAAGATCGGCGTCCCCCTGCCGCACCGCCTCGAGCGCGGAATCGAAGGTCGGGCGCGGGATCGCGCGCGCATGCGGCACAGCTTCGCGTGCGGAGAGGTTGGCGTAAGCGCCAGGCTCACCCTGAAAGGCGATGGTCTTGGCACGCGCGATCAACGAAGTCATTTCAATGTCCCTGACGCGCGATGACCGCGCGTGCCTTTTCCAGATCGTCCGGCGTATCGACACTGAGCGGCACTTCCGGCACGCGCGCAACCGCGATCGCCATGCCGGCTTCGAGCGCGCGCAGCTGTTCGAGCTTCTCGCGCTTCTCCAGCGGCGACGGCGGAAGCTTCACGAACCGCGTCAACGCATCGCGCGTGTAGGCATAGATGCCGACATGGTGGAACAGCGGACCGTCGCCATGCGGCGCGGTCGCGCGCGTGAAATAGAGTGCGCGGCCACGATCCTCGCCGACGCCCCAGCTCACCACCGGCTTGACCACATTCGGGTTGTCGCGGTCCGCATCGTCGTCGATCTCGGCCACAAGCGTCGCGATATCCGCGCCGGTCGCGGCAAGCGTATCCACCACCGCGCGGATATAGGCGGGATCGAGCGCGGGCAGATCGCCCTGCAGGTTCACCACCACATCGTGCGTATAGCCGTGATCGACATGCTCCAGCGCGACATATATCCGGTCCGAGCCGGAGGGCAGATCGGGCGCGGTCATCACCGCGCGGCCGCCAGCGATCTCGATCGCCTCGCGGATTTCGTGCTCGGCGGCCGCCACCACCACGGGCCCGACATTGGCCGCCACCGCCTGCCGCCAGACGCGCACGATCATCGGAACACCGGCGATATCGGCCAGCGGCTTGCCCGGAAGCCGGGTCGAAGCCATGCGCGCGGGGATCAGAACGATGGGTTTCATGGGGAAAAGCCGGGATTTCCTTGATTTATGCGACGCTTCGCCGCAATGACGCAATTGGGCGGACTTGTAATGTCGCCGCGATCCTACCACGGGTGCTTTGGCGCCCTTTCATCGCGCGACGAGCGGAGCAGACCTTATGGATTCCTTTGAGTGGAACAAGATCGCCGGCGCGGTTCTGGGCACACTGATTTTCGTTCTTGTCGTGAAGTTCGGCACCGAGGCGCTGTTCGAAGTCGAGAAGCCGGCGAAGCCCGGCTATGTCGTCGAAGGCGTGACCGAAGAAGCCTCGAGCGCGAGCACCGCGCCGGTCGAAGAAGCGATTCCGGATTGGGGCACCGTCCTTCCGAAGGCTGACGCCGCTGCGGGTCAGAAGATCTCCGCGCGTTGCGAGCAGTGCCATGACCTCTCGAAGGGCGGCCCGAACAAGATCGGCCCCAACCTGTGGGGCGTGCTTGGCCGTCCGCGCGCAACGCATCCTGGCTTCTCGTATTCGGGCGCGATGTCGTCCAGCCACGACATCTGGACCTACGACAACTTCTTCAAGTTCATCAAATCGCCGGCAGCTTATGTTGTCGGCACGAAGATGAGCTTCGCCGGTCTT
>DATJUS010000025.1:0-4651 GCA_035502175.1 Rhizomicrobium sp. | reverse complement strand
GAGCCCATCTCGGCGAGATTGAGCACCGCGTAATTGAGCGCCGCCTGTCCGGTGGCGACACACAACGCTTCGACGCCACCTTCGAGCGCGGCGACGCGGCGCTCGAGCACCTCGGTGGTCGGATTGCTGATGCGGCTGTAGCGGTAGCCGGGCGCTTCGAGATTGAACAGAGCGGCGCCGTGGTCGGCGCTGTCGAACTCATAGGCCGCGGTCTGATAGATCGGCACCGCGACGGCCTTAGTGGTCGGATCGGTTTCGTAGCCGCCGTGGACGGCAATCGTTTCGCGTCTCATGTTTGCCCACCGCATCTTCGGGAATGCGCGCAATTGTAGGCAGTTTCAGTTTCTTATCCGTGGCGATCGAGACGCACAATGCACCGTTCGCGGCTTCTATCTAATAACCTTAATTGTTTGCCGCCCACCGCACCTCAACGGTAGACGATTAAAATTTTATCGAGTTTCACGCAGGAAAATTCACTTTGTTGGGTGATCATCGCGCATGGCTCTCATCGAAGCGGAACGTCCGGCGGCGTCGACCGGAAGCCAAGCAAGCGCGCTGCACGACTGGGTGCGCGCGCTCGAAGCGACTGCGCCGATCAGCCGCAACTCGCAGCGCCTTCTGCTCGACGTGATCGCGGAGCACGCCGAAAAACGCGGCGACGCTCCGGCGTTGCTGGCGGCGAACGAACGTCTGACCTATCGGGACCTCGCCGCGCGCGCCAACGCTTACGCACGCTGGGCGCTGGCGCAAAATCTGGCCAAGGGCGACATCGTCGGCCTCTTGATGCCGAACCAGCCCGAATATCTCGCGATCTGGCTCGGCATCAGCCGCGTCGGCGGCGTCGTGGCACTGATCAACACCCAACTGCGCGGCAGCGCGCTTGCCCATTGCATCGACGTTGCCGCACCCAGGCACCTCATCGTCGCGGACGATCATGTCGAAGCCTGCCAGTCCGCAGCCCAATACCTTTCCACACGTCCGAAGATTTGGACGCATGGCTCAGGCGGCGCGGCCGAGACACCCCGCATCGACCACGAGATCGCGCAGCTTTCGGCGGCGCCTCTGACCGAAGCCGAGCACCGCGGCGTAACCGTCGCCGATCGCGCGCTCCTGATCTACACCTCGGGCACGACCGGCCTGCCGAAGGCGGCCAATGTCAGCCATCGCCGGATCCTGCAATGGAGCTTCTGGTTTGCCGGCCTGATGAACACCGGTCCGGACGACCGCATGTATGATTGTCTGCCGATGTACCACTCGATCGGCGGCGTCGTGGCGACCGGCGCTCTTCTGGTCAACGGCGGTTCGGTGGTGATCCGCGACAGATTCTCTGCACAGAATTTCTGGCCGGACATCCGCGACTGGGACTGCACGCTGTTTCAGTACATTGGCGAGCTCTGCCGCTATCTTCTCAACGCGCCGGACGATCCGCGCGCGCCCGCACACCGGCTGCGGCTCGCTTGCGGCAACGGGCTTCGCGCCGACGTGTGGCAGCGTTTCCAGCAAAATTTCCGCATTCCGCGGGTCCTGGAATTTTATGCCGCGACCGAAGGCAACGTCTCGCTCTACAATGTCGAAGGCAAAGTCGGCACCATCGGCCGCGTTCCCTCGTTTCTGTCCCACCGCTTTCCCTTGGCGCTGGTACGCTTTGACGAGGCAACGGGAGAGCCCGCGCGCGATGCAAACGGTCTCTGCATCCGCTGCGGCACCGATGAGCCGGGCGAGGCTATCGGGCGCATCGGCGGCGCGGACAGCGCGCAATCGGGCGGCGCTTTCGAAGGCTACACCAGCGAAAAGGACTCCGAGCGCAAGATCTTGCGCAATGTGTTCGAGCGCGGCGACGCCTGGTATCGCACCGGCGATCTCATGCGCAGGGACGCAGGCGGCTTTTTTCATTTTGTCGACCGCATCGGCGACACCTTCCGCTGGAAGGGCGAGAACGTGGCGGCTTCGGAAGTCAGTGCGGCGGTCGCGGCGTTCCCTGGCGTCGCCGAAGCGACAGTGTACGGCGTCGCGGTTCCCGGAACCGAAGGCGCGGCCGGCATGGCGACGCTCGCAGTCAACGGCGCACTGGATCTTGCAGCGTTACGCGCGCATCTCGCGCGGACGCTGCCGAGCTACGCGCGGCCGCTGTTTCTGCGCATCAAAGACCAAATAGAGGTCACGCCGACCTTCAAGCACAAGACGAACGAGCTCAAGCGCGAGGGCTACGATCCGGCGGCGACGCCCGATGCGATCTATTTCGACGATCCGGCCAACCAAGCGTTCGTGCGGCTCGATGCAGCGATTTACCAGCGCATTCAGTCAGGCGCGATCCACTTCTAAGAGGAAATGAGTTTCGACCCTGGCGGCCGCAGCATCACTGCGCGGCCTCGGCCTTGACGGCCTCGCGCAAGGTGAAGCGATCGCCCTTCACGGTCATCTCCATATGGCGATGGTGAAGCGCGGCAAGCGTCGAGCGATGGCCGATGGAGACGATCGTGGTCTGCGGCAGTCGCTGCGCCAATACGGCGTAAAGCTCGGCCTCCAGCGCTTCCTCGACCGCGGACGTCGATTCGTCGAGCAACAGCCAATCGGGCCGCATCAAAAGCGCGCGCGCGATGGCCATGCGCTGCTGCTCCCCGCTCGACAGCCGCTGCGACCAGACCTCTTCGCGATCGAGTTCGCCTGCGAGTTCGCCGAGCCGCACGTCGACGAGAGCCGCGCGGATGTCCTCGTCGCGGTAAGTGCCGGACACCGCCGGATAGGTCACGGCCGCGCGCAGCGTGCCGATCGGAATATAGGGCTTCGCCGGCAGCACCATGATCTCGGCGCCTTGCGGCCTGCTGATACGGCCCTCGCCGTATGGCCAGATGCCGGAAATGGCGCGAAACAGAGTGGACTTGCCGCATCCGGACGGACCCGAGACCAAGACGGTTTCGCCCCTCTTAAGCTGAAGGTGCTCGGTCTCGAAGATGTGCCTGCCGTCCGGAAGAACAAGATCGACCCGATCGAGATCGATCGACGCCGCGCCGGCCGGAGCGGCCACGCCAATCGGACCGGCTTCGATGAGGCCCTGCGCCTCGTCGATCGCGACATCGAACGAGTTCAAGCGATCGACCACCGATTTGAATCCGGCGAGATAGGTGTAGTAGTTGACGAAGAAGGTCAGCGCATTCGAGACCTGCCCGAATGCCTGCGCTGTCTGCGTCATCGTGCCGAGCTCGATTTTACGGGCAAAATAAAACGGCGCCGTGAACACGAAGGGAATGATCGGCGAGAGTTGGCCGAACGTTTGCGTGAACGTCCACACCCGCATGCGCCGATAGATGACGTCGAGGAAATTGCCGACCAGCGCCGAGAATCGTCCACCGAGGATGCTTTTCTCGGCATTCTCGCCGTCAAGAAGCGCGACCTGCTCGGTATATTCGCGCAGCCGCGCGAGCGAGAAGCGGAAATCGGCTTCCATGTGCTGGCGCTGGAAGAAGAGTCGGATCAGCGGCCGGCCGATCAGATGAGTGATCAGCGTTCCGGTAGCGGCATAAATCAGCGCGACCCAGAACAAAAATCCGGGAAACACGATGTTGGTGCCGGGAATCGTGAACGATTCCGACAACGTCCACAGCACGATCGAGAACGAGACGAGCGTGGTCACCGTGGAGATCAGCAGGATGGAAAAATCGTACAACCCATACGCGGCAGTCGAGCCGTCCGCGCCGCCGTTGATGAAGCGAAAGATATCCTCGGAAATACGCTGATCCGGGTTGTCGGTCTGCCCGGCGACCAGGCTGATCCGGTAATGGTTGTGTTGGGTCAGCCAGCGCGACACGAAATGATCTGTCAGCCAGGTGCGCCAGCGGATGACCAGCATGTTCTGGACGAGAAACTCAATGACTGTCATCCCCACGTAGAGAAAAGCCCAGGGCGTGAAGACGAGCAGCAGCTGATACCAGAATGCCTCGGCATCGCGATTTTGAATCGCATCGAACCAGGCGCGATTGAAGAAATTCAGGCGCACCAGGACGCCGACCTCGGCCTGATTGACGACAACGAGAAATACCACCATGGCGATGGCGATGCGCCGCTCGAGCGCGGTGTAGGTCGGGAACGGCCAAATGCGCGCCTGACCGCTTTCGCCAGCATTAAAGTAGCGGTCGGCAATGCGCATGACCTGTCCGACCGTCCGTAGTTGCGCGACCGCGTAGACCAGGATCGAAAAGATCGCCACCGTGAGCGGCAGCGACTCCGGAATTACCTCCTCCGCGAGAAAGCCCGGCCAAAGTCCGGCGCGCGACGCCACCACAGCCAGACCGAACACGATCGTCTCAGTCGAAAAGATGCCGACGAAGATTTTCAGGAAGCTCGATATCCCGCTCGAACGGTAAGTGGTCGCGGCGGCGACAAGCGCGGCGACGCCGAGAAGGGTGGCGGGAGCATCCGCCTGCAGTGCAGACTGCGCCAGCGCAATAAGGCCGAACAGCGCGACGGCGATGCTCAAAGGCTTCATGGGGTCTTGTCCAGGTTTGAGGGCATCGTTTGGGGCACAGTGTCAGGCGTTGCCGTGGAATGAATCGAAAACACCGCAATCTATCACAGTCCCATCGATCTCCGCCTCAGGCCTGAACGCAATTCCTTCTGGTCAAAGGAGCCGCCGCCGCGACAATCCATTCACTGC
>DATJUS010000024.1:0-30409 GCA_035502175.1 Rhizomicrobium sp. | reverse complement strand
GTGCGCAAATTCCGCAAGAGCGACGCGAAGACGCCGATCGTGCTGATGGGGTCGTACAATCCGATCCATGCTTACGGCACCGCGCGCTTCTGCAAGGACGCGGCGGAGGCGGGCATCGACGGGTTCCTCATCGTCGATCTGCCGCCGGAAGAGGACGAGGTGCTGCGCGTGCCGGCGAATTTGCATGGCCTCGACGTCGTGCGCTTCGTCACGCCGACGAGCGATGCCGCGCGGCGGAAAACCATTCTCGATGGCGCAAGCGGATATCTCTATTACGTGTCGATGGCTGGCATAACAGGAACCAAGGCAATCTCCGCCGATGAGGCACAGGCCGCTTTTGCGGAACTGCGCAAGACGACGGCGTTGCCCTGCACCGTCGGCTTCGGTATCCGCACACCGGAACAAGCACATGGCGTTGCCCGATTCGCGGACGGCGTGGTCGTGGGAACTGCGATTGTGAGCAAAATCTTCGAAAATCTTAACGCCAAGGCCAAGCGCGCCGCGCTGGTTTCGAATGTGGCGGAATTTTGCAAAGCGCTCGCGGACAGCGTTCATGCAGCACGCCCATAACTGCAATTCCGTCATGGCCGCCCTGGTGGCGGCCATCCATTTTCCAGAAGCCTACGGCCTGCGTCAATGGATGGCCGGGACAAGCCCGGCCATGACGAAATTGTTGAGGCTTTTGGAATCCAAAGCGTGGTAAAGTGAATACATGAACTGGATCGCAAATTTCGTCCGCCCACGGATCAAAGGCCTGATGGGTGGCCGCGCGCAGAGCGACACGCCGGACAATCTGTGGAAGAAATGCCCCTCCTGCGGGGAGATGATCTTCCATCGCGATCTCGTCGCGGCGCAGGACGTGTGCCCGAATTGCGGTTTCCACATGCGCATCGGCCCGAAGGAGCGGTTCGCCGCGACGTTCGACGGCGGACAGTTCGAGGAATTGCCGGTGACGCCTGTCGCGGCCGATCCGCTGAAATTCCGCGGCGAGAAGAAATATCCCGACGAGATGAAATCGGCGCGCACCAAGACTTCGCGCCAGGAAGCACTCACCGCCGCGCGCGGCACGCTCGATGGCATGCCGGTGATGATCGCGGTGCAGCCGTTCGATTTCCTTGGCGGTTCGCTCGGCATGGGCGTGGGCGAGGGTCTCGTCCGCGCGATGCAGGCGGCGGTGGAAGAGAAGCGTCCGTTCATTCTGTTTGTATCGTCCGGCGGCGCGCGCATGCAGGAAGGCATCCTCTCGCTGATGCAGATGCCGCGCGTGACGATCTGCGTGGATATGCTGAAGGAAGCCGGTCTGCCCTACATCGTCGTGCTCACCGATCCGACCTTCGGCGGCGTCAGTGCGTCCTATGCGATGCTCGGCGACGTGCAGATCGCGGAGCCCGGCGCGCAGATCGGTTTCACCGGTGCGCGCGTGATCGCGAACACCATACGCGCGCAATTGCCGGAAGGTTTCCAGCGCGCGGAATATCTGCTGGAGCACGGCCTGCTCGACATGGTCACGCATCGCCATGAGATGCGCGAGACCCTGTCGCGTATCGTGCATCTGATGATGAAGCGCTCGCGTCCGAAGAAGGCGCCCACGCCGCCCGCCATCGTGAACGCCACCGCGAGCCGCGCGTGAGCCTACCGGCCACGCGCAGCGACGCGGTCCTTGAACGGCTTCTCTCGCTTCACCCGAAGAAAATCGACCTGGTGCTGGACCGGATCCAGCGCCTGCTCGCGCAGCTCGGGCATCCGGAGCGCGCGCTGCCGCCGGTGATCCATGTCGCGGGCACGAACGGCAAGGGCTCCACCTGCGCGTTCAGCCGCGCGATGCTGGAGGCGCAGGGGCTGAAGGTGCACGTCTATTCCTCGCCGCATCTGGTCGAATTCCGCGAGCGTATCCGCCTCGGCGGCGTGCTGATCTCGGAAGAAGAATTGTCGGCGACGCTGGAAGAATGCGAGCGCATCAATGATGGCGCGCCAATCACCTTCTTCGAGATCACGACCGCCGCCGCGTTCCTCGCCTTCGCGCGGCACAAGGCAGACGCACTGGTGCTGGAGGTCGGGCTTGGCGGCAAATACGACGCGACCAATGTGATCGCGAAGCCGCGCATGACGATCATCACGCCCATCGGCCTCGATCACGCGGAGTTTCTCGGCGAGCAGATCGCGGGCATCGCGGCGGAGAAGGCCGGCATCGTCAAGCCCGGCGTCCCGCTGGTCGTCGGAAACCAAGAAGATGTGCCGCGCGACGTGATCCTGCGCCGCGCCGATGCGCTTTCGGCGCCCGCCTATGTGTTCGGCCAGGATTTCTTCGCGCATCAGGAACACGGACGTCTGGTCTATCAGGACACCGACGGCCTGCTCGATCTGCCGCTGCCGAAACTGATCGGCCGCCATCAGATCGAGAACGCGGCGACGGCGATTGCCGGTCTGCGCCGCGCCGGTCACGGATGGGGCAAGGACAGCGCGATCGAACGTGGATTGCGCACCGTCGAATGGCCGGCACGTCTGCAACGCCTGCATCGCGGGCCGCTGGTCGAGGCGGCGCCCGAAGGCGCGGAAGTCTGGCTCGATGGCGGACACAATCCGCACGGTGCCGCGGCGGTCGCGTCGGCGATGGCCGATCTCGAGGACCGCGGCGAACGCCCGCTTTATCTCATCTGCGGGATGCTGCGGACGAAAGACGCGCTTGGATTTTTGCAGCCGTTCCGTGGCCTCGCGCGCCATGTTGCGACGGTGACGATCCCCGGTGAACCGATGAGCCTCGGCGCCGGCGAGCTTTACGACCGCGCGCGCGGCGCCGGGTTGGACGCAGCCCCCGCCGAAGACATCGAAGACGCCATGCTGCAACTCGCAGCCTGGACGCGCGCGCATTCCAAGGAGCCGCCGCCGCGTATCCTCATCTGCGGCTCGCTCTATCTCGCCGGCGTGGTGCTGAGCGAGAATTCGTGACGTGCGCCGCGCGCGCGCATAAAAAGGAACGCCGCCGCGAACGCTCATCCGCGGCGGGCGACAGGAAACGGTTTCGGCAGGGCGCCCGACGCGGGCGCTATTCGTGGACCTGGCCCATCGTGCGGACCTGATCCATGAAGTCCGGTCCGCTGCGCTTCTCGTGCGGCTGCCGGCGCAGGATCTGGTACGTCCCCTTGGCGGTTCTGCGCGAACTCTTGCCGTCGGAGCGGATGACATACACGGTGCCCGTGCCGTCGACCGGCTTCGTGAGCAGCCACGTATACACGATGCGATCGTCGGTCTCACTCATGACGACGCCGGTTTCATGATCGACGGTCGCGACGACTCCGCCTTCGGTCGCGAACCCCGGAGAATTCGTGTCGCATGTCTGATTTTCGCGAATCCCGGAGACCATCTCGCCCTGGATATGCACGAAGAGCACGGTGCAGTAGCCGTCAATCCCGACATTGAAAAACAGGTCATCTTCGGCGTGTGCCGCCGTCCCAAACAATGCCAAAGCGGCGGCAATTGCCAATTTGCGGATCATCATCTTCCCACCCCATTTTTGATTGTCTGCAATTCATCTCAATATTGTCGCAAAATCAATCAACCGAACAAAGATTGCCCGGAATTTGGGGCGTGCTGCGGCAATCGGGCGATGGATCGCCGTCCCAATGCTTTGAAATCGCAGAGACTTTTCGATGCGTCGCGGCCGTCGCGCGCTGCCCGGCCACCGCTCTTCGCAAGGCCATCGCGGCGGACACATTGCCCGCCGTGATGGGTGAATTCCGGCGTTACCGCCCGGGCTTCAGCTTGCTGAAATCCAGGCTCTTCATGAAGTCGGGGCCTGAAGACTGCGGTGACCCCGAAGGCGGCGGATTGCGCAGGATCTCGTAGGTCGTTGCGGCCACTTCCTCAACCTCCTCGCCGTTCGAAATGGTGACGTACACCTTGCCGGCGCCGGCCTCGGGAGTGGTGAAGAACCACGTGACGATGTAGCCCATGTAGCTTTCGCTGAGGATGACACCGCGCTTGTGGTCGAGGCGCGCAACAGCGCCACCCTCGATCGCCTCGCCCGCGCAACCGTAGCGCACGCCCGAGGCGACGAACTTCTCGACGTTCACATAGAACTTCGTGCAGGAATTGTTGATTTCGACATTGAACACATCGGCATGTGCGGCCGTGCCGAAGACGGCGAACAACGCCGCAAGAGCAATCTTCTTCATTTCGTTCCCCAATGATTGATGGACGGATGCGGTCGCGCGAACAACGCCACGCGTGCGATCACCGGGGTACGTAACGCTTCGGCCGTCGAAAAGTCACGCCGTTCTTGTGCGAAACAGATGTCCGACGATCAAAGGGATCAGCAACAATGAGGCAAGAAAGTAGACGTGATACCAGATCGGGAACTTCGCCCAGATCGTGTAATGAACCGGAATGAAGAACGCGAGCATGAGGATGGCGAACGCCCAGGGTGCCGCGCGCGAGGTTGGTGCGACACCGGCGGCGATCATCGCCGCGATGATCAGCGCGACGGTGCTTTCCGCCAGCCGCGCGAACATCATCTGCAGCGTGAAGGTCATGGCCACGAAGTTCGCGGCATAGTCCGGCCAGAAGTGGCGCATGGTCCTGTCCATGACGGTGACCAGCACAAGCCACGCGATGACGCCTGCGGCTACGCTCAAAATCGTTCTGACCATGGATGCCCCCTGATTGCCGCCGCGACTCTATCCGCGCTGCGCCGAAGCGCGATTGTACAGAAATTCCCGCCTAACCCTCTGTGTCCGCTCTCGAAAATAAAATATGACCACAGTCCTTGACAAGGAATATTAGCATCACCATCTCCAGCCTTTCAAGATTGGAGAAAGAGCCATGGAAGACCTGATCGAAGACGAAGACCTGGATATCGAGGACGCGGACGAAGAGGGCGAAACCCCTGATCCTGCTGCGGAAAAGCCGCCCCCGGCGGCCGAGCCGGACTTTGCGTCCGAGCTGACCCGCAATGCCGAGGAGAAGGAGCGTGCGCGCTGGATCATGGCCGGGGCGGATGAGCAGGTCCGCGAGGCCTCGCTGCGCGCGTGGGAAAAGGAGCGCCTCGCCGATGCCGAGGGCCGCGAGGCCCGGCTGGCGCCGTTCGACAACAGGGACCCCTATGATTACCGCATCGACAAGCGCGTGCCGCGGGTGGCGCCGCCGAAAGAGAAGACCGCTGCGCGCTATACGCCGTGCACCGATGCGCTGGACGACGCGGAGACCGAACTCACCGCCGTGATCGCGGAATGCCGCTATTTCATGCGCGAGATGGTGTTCGAATCCGCGCGGACGACGCCGATCGTCGACGACCGCATCCGATTCATCGAGAGCGCGCGGAGTTTGGCCGAAGTCAGCGCCAAAGTCGGCGCCAGCATCGGCACCGTGCGCAATCCTTTGCTCGCCGAACCGGACGAGAAGAAGAAAAAACGCGCGCGCCGGTGAAAACGAAAATCAAGCTCTTGTGTCCCGCCGATGTCTGGCAACCAAAGCGGGGCGCAAGACCCGGAAACCGCAACGCCTGGAAGACGGGCTACCACTGCACCCGCATGCGCACCCTGCGCAGCCGGATTCACGCGTTCAAGAAGTACGCGCGGGATGCGATGCGAAGGGCGGAGCGCTTGGTGAAAGCGCGTGAAGAAGAGCTGGCTTACATAAAGAACAACCCTCCCCTTGAGGGAGGGTCGAAAAACGCGAAGCGGTTTTCGGGGAGGGGTACGTACTCGACGCCAATAACCCCTCCCCGAAATTTGCTTCGCTGCGCTCGCAAATTGTCGACCCTCCCTCAACCCGACTTCGCTCACGCTTCGCCGGGTATAGCGCTTAGTCCGGCGAAGCTATCGCGTAGCCGGGCTCAAGGGGAGGGTAGGGCGTTACGCGGTCTTCGCGGCGCTCGCGGGAACGGAGCTTTCGATCCATTCCTTGATCTTCGACTTCGGCAGCGCGCCGACCTTGGTCGCCGCGACTTGCCCGTTTTGGAAAATCATCATCGTCGGGATTCCGCGCACGCCGTATTTCTGCGGCACATGCGGGTTCTCGTCGATGTTGATCTTGGCGATCGTGACCTTGCCCGCCATCTCCGTCGACAGCTCGTCCAGCGCCGGCGCGATCATCTTGCACGGGCCGCACCACTCCGCCCAGAAATCGACCACGACCGGGCCCTTGGCGTTGAGGACGTCGTTCTGGAAGGACGCATCGGAGACTTTAAGCGGCATGGGAACACCTTGAGTTGGAAGCTGACCGTGAATCTAGGAACGCGGGGAGCGAAAATCAACGCGCCTGCAAACGCGCCGAAATCCGTGCCAGTTCCGCGTCCAGAAGGCTATCGGACAGCGGCATCAGGCGTGGACCCTCCGTCCACACCAGCGCGCAGGCGATTCGACGGCCGGGGAAAATCTTCGTTGCCCCCGCGCGGTAAAGGGCCATTTGCGTTCTGTAGATTTGGGCCACGTCCTCTTCGCGTGCCGGCGGTGGCCGGTTGGTCTTGAAGTCGACGATGAGGACTTCGTCGTGCCTGACTTTGAGCCGGTCGACACGGCCATTGATCCGCGCGCCTTCACCAAGCTCCGGCAGATCGGCGACGAGACCGGCTTCCGCGCGGCTTCCCGGTGCGAAAGCGGCGGCGAACTGCGGATCGTTCAGTACACGGATCGTTTCGTCCGCGATGGCTTCGATGTTTTCGACATCGCGCTGGGCTTTGAGGAATTTCAATGCGATCCCGCGCCGTTGTTCCGGCTCGATCTCCGGCAACCGCGCGAGCAATGCGTGGACCAAGAGCCCGCGCCGGAAACGCTGTGTGTTGTGCGGCGACGAGGGGGCAGGCTCTTCGACATCGCTGGCATCCGACGGCCGGATGAGGCGGGGATTGGCGCGTTCGATGGGCGGTGACTGGTTCGCCCAGGACGGAATGGCGATGGCTATTTCGGAGGCGGCCTCCGTCGGCTGCGCAAGCTGGGCGTCTGTCTCGCCGATGACGCGGACCGTTTCGCCGTCTTCGCGCAGGATCGCCTTGCCGAGCTTTTCGGCGGCGGCTTTCGCAAGCGTGTACCAGGAGTCCGGCCTGACGCCCTTCTTGCCCTCGAAGCCGCACACCACCAGCCGGTCGCGCGCGCGGGTGAGGGCGACATAGAGAAGCCGGCGATGCTCTTCCAGCATCCGCTCCTTCACGACCTGCTTTGCCGCCAGCACGGCACGCGGCGCCTCGTCATTGGTCACGGGGTAGAGCACACCATCGTCGGTATACAGAAGATTGCCGTGGTCGGCCTTGGCGGCGCCGGCGCGCGTGGTGTCGGCGAGAATGACGATGTCTGCCTCAAGCCCCTTGGCGCCGTGCACCGTCATCACGCGAACCTCGTCGCGGCCGCGTTCCATGTCGCGCTTGATCTGCGTTTCGCCGCGCTCGATCCAGTGGAGAAAGCCTTCCAGCGATGGCGTGTTGTCCGTCTCGAAGGCGAGCGCGAGCGACAGGAATTCCTCGATCGCATCGCTCGCTTCCTGGCCGAGACGTTTCAGCAGCCGCTTCTTGTGGCCGAGCGTGCCGAGCACATGGGCATAGAACTCGAACGGCGGCACGAAATCGGCACGGCTGCGCATCGCGCTCAGGAAATCGTGCGCCTCAGTGAACGATGGCGTTTCGTCGTGACGACGCTGCAATTCGCGCCACAGCGAGCCTTCGCGGCCATAGCTGAGCTTGAACAATTCCTCTTCGCTCACCGAGCACAGCGGCGAGCGCAGCAACGCCGCGAGATTGTAATTGTCCTCCGGCAGCAGCACGAAGCGACCGAGCGCCATCAGGTCCATCACGCCGATCTGTTCGGTCAGCGTCACGCGATCCGCACCGGCTACCGGCACATCGAGCTGCTTCAGCTCGCGGATCACCGCCGTGCCGAACGGCTCGCGCTTCGGCAGCAAAATCATGATGTCGCCGGCCTTCACCGCTTCGGTGTGACCCGGCAGGACCATGTGACCGATCCAGTTCTTGATCTTCTTCGCGATCTCGCGCGCGAGCTTCGCGGCCGGACTCTGTTTCGACAGCACATTGACCGGCGCGGTCCACGGGTCTTCGTCTTCGCTGTCTTCCGGCTTGGTCGTGTCCCACAATTCGACACGGCCTTTGTCTTTTGCGCGATACGCATCGTGATGCAGCGGCTCGTTGTCGGAGGTCAGCCCTTGGCGCGCTGCTTCTGGCTTGAATACTTCATCGACGAACTGCAGAACCTCCGGCACCGAGCGGCGCGATTGCAGCAGCGGCTGCGCGATGAAGTCGCGGCCCGCGGCTTTGGCCGCCGCCTGAAATTCGTCGCGATGGCGCGCGAACTCGGCCGGGTCCGCACCCTGAAAGCTGAAGATCGATTGCTTCTCGTCGCCAACGGCAAAGATCGTGCGCTCGCGGCCTTTGTCGGCATCGCCGCCTTCGCCGGCAAAGAACTCCTGCGTCAGCGCCTTCACGATGCGCCATTGCTCCGGACTCGTGTCCTGCGCCTCGTCGATCAGGATGTGATCGATGCCGCCATCGAGCTTGTAGAGCACCCACGCCGCCGCATCGCTGCGCTCCAGCAGATTGCGCGTCGTGGTGATGAGATCTTCATAGTCGAGCACGCCGCGCGCGCGCTTGGCGATCTGGTATTCGCCGCGCACCGCATCGACCACGACCAGCGCCGCCTCCGCCAGCATCGCCGCGTGCGCGGCTTTGCGTTGCTGTTCGCACGCCAGCAGATCGGATTGCAGGCGCTCCAGCAGGGCCGCGAGATCGGGCCGCGCATCGGCCAGCCCCTTGGTCGCGAGTTTCTTGCGCGGCTCGCCTTTCTGCGTGAGCAGCGCCGCGCGATAGGCATAGTAAGCATCCGCCGACGGTGCGCTCCCGATCACGGACGCGATCTGTGCCGCGAGTTTCGCGGTCGCATCTGTGCCGCCCGCGAGCCACGCAACCACGTCTTTCAGTTCGGCGACATCGCGTTGCAGGGCCGCGCAGTGATCCGTGGCGATATCGTCGGCGCTGTGTTCGGCGCGTGCGCCGTGCGCACGACGGACAGCCGCGCCGATGCTTTCATTGTTCGCGGCGATATCGTCCAGAAAGCGTTCCAGCTTGCGCCGGTCACCGGCAAGCGCGGCGTCGAGCAGCGCGCTCATCGTGGTTTCGCTCGTCTGCGTGAGCAGGAACGCGAGCGCTGTTGCCCGCGCAGCATCGCCGCTGCCCGCGCGCTCCAGCACGCGATTGCGCGATGCGGCCATCAATTCGCGCGCGGTCTGATCGTCCAGCACGTCGAAGGACGGTGCGATGCCGGCCTCGATGGGAAAGCGCGTGAGCAGACTCTGGCAGAAGGCATGGATTGTCTGGATCTTCAAGCCGCCCGGCGTTTCGAGCGCCTGTGCGAACAGGCGGCGCGCCTTGCGCAATTGCTGTGCGCCGCCGGGCTCGGCGCCGATCTTCGCGATGTTCGCCTTGAGTGCATCGTCCGGCAGCATCGACCATTCGCCCAGCTGCTTGAACAGGCGGCCCTGCATCTCCGCTGCCGCCGCCTTCGTGTAAGTGAGGCAGAGAATCTTCTCCGGCTTCACCTCCGCGAGCAGCAGGCGCGTCACGCGGTTGGCGAGCGTGAACGTCTTGCCCGATCCGGCGTTGGCCGCGACCCAGGCCGAGTGCCGCGGATCGGCGGCGATGGTGGAGGGCTCGCTCATTCCTCCTCCCACCCGCTCAGCGACCATTCCCGGACACGCGCGAGATGATCGTAGTCGCCTACAAAATCGGTTGTCTGGGGAGCAATGCGCGCGCGATAGGGTGTGTTCTCATCGGCAAACTTTTCGATGAACGCCTTCAGCCGCGCAACCGTCTCCGCCACCAGCGAAAGGTCGACGAACTGCATCTTGCCCGCTTCTCTTGCGCCTTTGAACCAGACATAGAGCAACTCTTCCGCGCTGCGCTTTCCGACGGCTTCGAACGCGCCGGCTTCGAGCATTGCCGCCTCGAGCAGGAGCTGCGGCGCAAGGAATGCTTCGATCTGCTTTTTCGTGGGAGGCTCGCCGGTTTTGTAATCGAGGATCGCCGCGCCACCGGAGGTGAGGACATCGATGCGGTCGGCCCTCGCATGGATGGTGAAACCTTCGGTGACCGCCCACTCCGCGGACTGAACCTCGGTGAACGATTTTTCGATGCGGGCACGGCGCGCATTTTCCTCCGTGATGAACCAGATCGCGGCGCGCAGAAAGCGCGGGCTCCACAACGCCTGTTCCGCCTTGGGGATGCGGAATTCGGCAAACGCCTCAGTTGCGATCGCGGTCAGATGCTGTACGGCATCGTCCGGCAAGCGATCCGGGAATTTCGCCACGAAGTTTTCGAGCGCCTTGTGGACCAGCGTGCCGCGCTCTCTGGGACCAAGCTCTCCGTCGAGAGGATCGAGCGGCTTCAGCTTCAGGATGCGTCGCGCATAGATCGCGTACGGATCGCGCACCCATTTCTCAATGTCGGTGACGGGCAATTTGTCGGGCCGCGCTTTCACCGGGGGCGTTGGTCCGGGGCGCTGGATGCGCTCCGGTGCGCCGGGCTCGGCCAGAGCACGCGACAACGCCGCATAGTCGTGTTCTGGCTTGAGCGCGTCTTTCAACCCCAATCCGTTGCACAGCTGTACGAGCCGCTGCACCCAGCGCGAGGCGATGGTCGGCGTGCCTTCGGACTTGAGCGCGCGGGTCAGCATCACGCGCGGCCCCGCGGCGAGCACCGCAAAGTCATGTGCCGATTGCCCGATGCGGAATTCGGGAAGTTCCAGCTTCAACGCCTTGCGCATCGGCCGCGAGAACCACGGATCGGTCGCCGCAGCTTGCGGCCAAGTCCCTTCGTTGAGACTTCCGAGGATCACAAGATCGAAATTCTGCAACCGCGCTTCCTGCGCGCCGAGGATCGCAAGCCGCGGATGCTTGCCATAGGCAGGCCGTATCGCGATGCGCCGCGCGAAATCGCGGAACAGCGGCGTGTACGCGCTCGCTTCGACGGCCGGAATTGGATCGCCAGCGGCTTCTTTCAGCGTTGCAAACAGCTCAGCTGCCTTTTCTCCCGCTTCCCCGCGCCACAGCGTATCTGGAGAAGAGAGAGCTTCCGCAGCCGCGAGATGAGCGGCCACGGCGTCGGTGATAAAGACCTCGCGTTGGGCCAGTACATCGCCGAGCGGAAGGAGAGTATCGGTGACGCGCTTGAACCACAGGCGCAACGCATCGTCCTTGATCAGCAGCGCAATGCCGTGCAGTCCGGCATCCGGCCGCGGCCCGCGCAGAAGGATGTCGAGCTTGCGTGCGTTCTCGCGGAACGCACCGGCATCTCCGCCCATCGTCGCGAGTGGATGTTTGAGCAACGCGAGCAACGGCACCGGCGCGAACCCGGACTCGGCAGCTTCCGCGAGCAGATTGAGAAATGTCCCCGGCGGCGTGTGCGAGAGCGGCTGGCCTGCAGAGTCGTCGATGGCGATATCCCAGCGCAGCAAATTCGCCGCCACACGCCGCGCCAGTGCGCGGTCCGGCGTGACGAGAGCGGCTGTCTGCGCCTTCGTCTCCAATGCTTCGCGCAACGCCAGGGCAATGACAGAGGCTTCTTCCGCAGGATCGGCAGCTTCGAGCAGGGAGATATTCTTCAGGCCGTTCGCGATGTCGTCTCGGCCGCTTTCGGCAAGCTTGCGCCACGCATCTGTTGTTGGCGCAGGGCGCAAGGTCTCTCGCAGCAGGAGCTCACGTTCGGCGGACGGCGCGGCATCGGACCAGTCGCGCACATCTTTGCGTTTGACCTCGATGCGCTCCAGCAACTGCTTCATACCGTATTGCGGATGGCCTGGATCGAGGTCGTTCCAGCTGTCGGCGTCGAGGTCGCGGTCAAGACCGGGCAGCACGACCATGCCTTTCGGCAATCGTGCGATGACGCCGAGCAATTGTCCCGTGGCAGGAATAGAGCCTGTCGAGCCTGCCGCGATGACGAGACCTTGCGGCGGGTGGTCAGCGAGGCGCTTCGCGAGCGCATGAAGATACGTGTTGCGCCTTGCCGCGGGGTTGAGCGCTTTTTCCGCCAACAGTTGTGCAGGCCAATGATCCCCAAGAATCTGCAGAAGTGTCAGAACTTCTTCCCAGTGTCTTGCGTGTGTGCGTGGCACGAGATCGCCAAGGTGCGAAAGATCGGCTCCTTGCGTTTCCATCTCGTCCATCAAGCTGGCGAGACTTCCTGCAAGAGCCGCGGCCTGCGCAAAACCGAGACGTCCTTGCCGACGCGTTTCGTCCCAACGTTTTACGAGCGTGGCAAGCAACAGGCGCCGCCTTATCGGCGCGATCGCGGGCGTCAGATCGAGATCGTCGGCGTCTGCGTCGAACAGGAACTCGTCTTCATCGACATCGCCGAGTGCTTTGAAATCCGGCAGCAATGCTGCACCGCCAAGCACGCGCGCGAATGTGTCTGCGAAGGTCCGTGCCGCGCGCCGCGTCGGCAGGTAGATCGTGGCCGACGACAGTGCGAGCGGGTCGGTGCCGAGGCGCGCGATCAATCCCCGCGCCAAGGTCTCGGCGAAGGGCAGGCTCGCCGCGATCGTCAGGACATTCGGTGTGCGCTCAGCCGGGGACAAGGTCTGCCAGGAAATCGTCGGCTTCCTTCACCGCTTCCGGTGTGCCGACATGCATCCACACGCCGTCGAGACGGATGCCGTAGAGGCGCTGCTTCTCGATCGCGACATTCCAGAGGACGTTCATGGAGAACGAACCCTGCGGCGCATTGCCGAAAATGCGCGGATGGACGATCTGCACGCCGGGATAGGCGAAGGGCGAAACGCGGCGGTCTGCCACGCGCGTCAGATGACCTTCTGAATCCATATTGAAATCACCGCCGCCTTCGAAGCCGAGCGCCGTGACCATCGACGCCATCAGCAGTAGCGCGTCCATCTCGTCGGCATTCCAGCGTTCCTGCATGCGCTCCAGTGCGTGGCCCATGCCTTCGACCCACACCGAATCCGAATTGAGCACGAAGAACGGTTCGCCTTCGAAATTCGGCAGCGCCTTTACGATGCCGCCGCCGGTGCCGAGGATCTCGTCGTGCTCGTCGGAGATGCGGATTTCGACATCCTTGCGCGCCGCCAGATGCGCTTTCAGCTGGTCGGATTTGTAATGTGCGTTGACGACAATGAGCGTCACGCCCGCCGCAACCAAACGGTCGATGGCGTGATCGATCAGCGCCTTGCCCATCACCTGGACCAGTGGCTTGGGGCGATCGTTGGTCAGCGGCCGCATGCGCGTGCCCAGCCCCGCCGCCATCACCATCGCGCGTGTCGGTCCGGTCAATTTACGCTCCACTGATCTCGCCGCGGCGATCGCGCGGAATGGTTTTGTCATACCACGATTTGAGCGCGGCCAGCGCCGGATGCTCGAGATCGCGGTTCAGATGCCCCCACACACGGGGCAGGTAGGAAAGATAGCGCGGCTTGCCGTCTCTTTTGTAAAGGCGCGCAAAGATGCCCGCGATCTTGGCGTTGCGCTGCGCCGCCATCACCGCCATCTGCGCCTTGTACCATTCCGGATCAGCGCCGGTGACGGCGAGGTACCGCTGCATCGTGGCGTCCGCGATCTCCAGTGGCACGTCGCGGCGCGCATCTTCGGTAAGCGAGATGAGGTCATAGGCGCGCGTGCCCGCGACCGCATCCTGAAAATCGATCAGACCGACGCGGGCTGTGCCCTTGCGCTCGGGCAACCAAAGCAGGTTCTGCGCGTGATAATCGCGATGGACAAACACCGGCGACGGCTCGCTGACGGACTCCAGCGTCCTGCGCCACAGCGTGCGATGCTCTGCGATCTCATCCGCCGTCGCGGTGCGACCCAGCGCATAGGGCAGATACCACTCCGTCATCAGATCGATTTCGGCGAGCAGCGCGGTCTCGTCATAGGCGTGCAGCGCCTTGCCGGGATGCAGAACATCGGGCGCGCCAGCGGCATGCAACGCCGCCAGAACTTCAGCGGCGTGTTCATACAGCGTGCGCTCGTCGCCGCTTCCGTCGGTCAGCACGTCGGCATAGAGCGCATCGCCAAGATCTTCGATCAGGACGAATCCGGCCTCAGGATCGGCGGCGTAGATCTCCGGTGCGCTGAGGCCGAGACCGCGCAAATAGTTCGAGGCCGCCACGAACCGCGCGGTGTCACCGCCCGCCAATCGCGCGATAGCGTTGTAACCGAGCGCACGGCGCTCTTCCGGTGTCGCTTTCACCGGTGCTGCGGGCGCTTCCGCCGCCTGCGGCTGATCCATCAGCATCGCCTTGCGGCCGTTCAGGCTCACGCGTGCATAGGAGCGTGTCGACGCATCGCCGGGACGTGGAACGACATCCGCACTACGCCAGCCTGAGCGTTCGACGAAATCGCGCCGTTCCTGTTCGCGTTCAGGCGACATCGTGATCCGCCAATAGAACCTGTCTCCATTTGCCGGAGCCATGGATCGTCATGAGACGCATGCCTTCGCTTCGAATTTCGATCGCAACATGCAAAGCATCGGGCGGAAGACGGTTGCCCGCCCGCCCCGGCCACTCGATCAGCGCCGCGCCTGCCTCCAGCGCATCGTCGATTCCGAGTTCGTCTATCTCGCTGCTGTCTTGGACGCGATAAAGATCGTAATGGCTGACCAACATCTTCGGGGTTTCGTAGCTCCACACCATCGTGAACGTCGGGCTCGCGACGTGTTCCTGAACCCCAAGGGCCTGCAGAATTCCTCGGGCCAGAGTCGTCTTTCCAGCGCCGAGATCGCCCTCCAGAAGCACGCAATCTCCCCGCTCGAGACCGGCAGCAATGCGCGCGCCCAGCGCTTTCGTCGCCGCCCGGTCACCCGCGATCTCGATCAGGTCAAAGGGTTGAGAATCCTTGGTCATTGGCGGTCTTTTAGCCCGCCGTTTGCACCTGCACAAAGGGCATGTTAGCCCCGGTTTCAGGCGTACGGATCAAGGGTTTATGGAAGAGCGGATCGCCATCATCGGCGCGGGGCAGGCCGGCTGTCAGGCTGTCGCCAGCTTGCGGACCGAAGGGTTTGCCGGCGCGATCACGATGGTCGGCGACGAGACCTACGCGCCCTATCAGCGGCCGCCACTGTCCAAGACCTATCTCATGGGCACGATGGAACGCGATCGCCTGTTCCTGAAGCCCGACGCGTTCTATGCCGATGCGAAATGTGAGGTGCTGCTGAACGTCAGCGCCACCGCCATCGACCGCGCGGCGAAATCGGTGGCGCTGTCCGATGGACGCTCGCTCGGCTACGACAAGCTTCTGATCGCGACCGGCACGCGCGTGCGCAAGATCAAGGTGCCGGGCGCGGAGCTTTCCGGCATCCATTACCTGCGCTCCATCGCCGATGTCGATGAACTGCGGCCGGCGTTCAAGACGGCAAAGAACCTCGTCATCGTCGGCGCTGGCTATATCGGTCTCGAAGTCGCCGCCGTCGCGCGCAAGTACGATCTCAACGTCACTGTGATCGAAGCCATGGACCGCGTCATGGCGCGGTCGGCCTCAAAGCCGGTGTCGGAGTTCTATGAGCGCATCCACCGGGAAGCCGGTGTCATGTTTCATCTCAACACCGGCGTCGAAGGTTTCGAAGGAACTGGCAAGATCACCGGCGTTCGCGCGGGCGGACTGATATTCTCCGCCGACATCGTGCTTGTCGGCATCGGCGTCTTGCCGAACTGCGAGATTGCCGAAGCCGCAGGTCTCAAATGCGGTGACGGCGTCTATGTCGACAAGACCTGCACGACCGAAGATCCCGCGATTTTCGCGGCGGGGGATTGCACGCGTCATCACGGCCGCAACGGCGATCTCATCCGCTTGGAAAGCGTGCAGAACGCGATCGACCAGGCCAAACATGCCGCGCTGGCGATGGTCGGCAAGCCGACGCCTTACAACGAGGTGCCCTGGTTCTGGTCCGATCAGTACGACCTGAAGCTCCAGATCGCGGGCCTCGCGTGGCCCGCGGACCGGATCGTCCTGCGGGGTGATCCCGCGGCCCGAAAGTTCGCCGTCTTCCACCTGCGCGACGGCGCCGTAGCTGCCGTAGAGGCAGTAAACGCCGCGCCGGAATACCTGATCGGCCGCAAGCTGATCGCCGATGGCGTCCATGTGGCGCCGGAACGGCTTGCAGACACGGCCATTCCCATGAAAAACATCGTCTAGAGCATCCGAGGACCATCCATGCCCAAGATCAAATACGTCGAGCACAACGGCAAAGAGCACGACGTCGAAGTACCCACTGGCTGGACCGTCATGGAAGGCGCGGTGAAGAACCTGATCCCCGGCATCGATGCCGATTGCGGTGGCGCCTGCGCCTGCGCGACCTGCCATGTGTATGTGGATGCCGCATTCCTCGACAAGCTGCCGCCGAAATCCGACATGGAAGAGACCATGCTCGACTTCGCGCAGGAGCTGGAGCCGAACAGCCGCCTGTCGTGCCAGATCAAGGTGACGGCAGAACTCGACGGTCTCACCGTGAAGACGCCGAAGAGCCAGCACTGAAGGAAGCGATGGAAGCGGCGTCCTCCCATCGCAACGATCTCGAAGTCCAGTTCTTTGGCCTCAGGCGCAGCGGCAATCACGGCGTGATTGCATGGATCGCGCAGCAATATGAGGCGCCGATCGTCTTCCTGAACGATGTCGAGCCGTTTGAAGATCCGTTCACGACCTTCAGCCTCGGCAAAATCCCCAATGCGATGCCCGAGCGCAGGCTGGCGCCCGATGCGACGGCGAAACTCCGCGCCGCGCGCAAAACCTTGCTGCTGATCAGCTACGAAGACCTGAAGCTGCAAACGCTGGACGGCGCGGACATTCTTCCGAAGCGTTCGGAATGGCTTGGCGAGAGCCGGCAGGTTCGGCGCGTGCTGTTGCTGCGCGATTTCTACAACTGGCTCGCCTCGCGCATAAAGCTGATCGAGAAGCGCTCGGGCGGCGGCGTCGATCTCGCCAGGCGAACGCGATCCATGATCCGGATGTGGCTGGCCTACGCGCGCGAATTTTCTGGCGAGACCGTCCAACTCGGCGAGGGACTGGAGCGCATTTCCTATGGCCGCTGGGTGAGCGACGAATCCTATGCCGCTACGGTGCTCGAACGCCTCGGCGTCCCGCTATTGAACATAGCGCGCAGTGTCGTTCCGAAGACAGGCGGCGGCAGTTCGTTCGGCGGCGAAGAGGCGGACGTCAAAGGCCTTTTCGAGCGCTGGAAATATCTTCTGGTGCCGGACTATGACGGTGTGCGTGCTGTTGTTGCGGATTTCCGCAAGGAGATCGACGCGCACAACCAGAATATTTTCGGTTTCGGGAATCCTTTCTAGAAAGCTTCGCATAGAACCCGGTCCCGCGAGTGCTAAGCTGGAACGGGTACGTCGAAGCCGATTGAGAAAGGAAATTATTATGACGAAAGACAAAACCTCGAATGCATCCCGGCGGGCACTGCTCGCGGGCGGTGTGGGTGTCGCTGCCGCTGCGTCCGTTGCGTCTTCGACGGCTGCGGTTTCCGCGCCGCGGCACGCGGCCAGACCAGCGGCGGACATGCCGAGCAAGTCCGACGGTTTCATCCGCACGTCCGACGGCGTGAAGATCTACTACAAGGACTGGGGTTCGGGTCAGCCGATCGTCTTCAGCCATGGCTGGCCGCTTTCCGGCGACGACTGGGACGCCCAGATGATGTTCTTCCTGGCCCAGGGCTATCGCGTCATCGCGCATGATCGCCGCGGGCATGGCCGTTCGTCGCAGACCGACACCGGCAACGATATGGACCACTACGCCGCCGATCTGGCGGCGCTCACGGCGGCGCTGGGCCTCAAGAACGCGATCCATGTCGGCCATTCCACGGGTGGCGGTGAAGTTGTGCACTATGTCGCGCGCTATCAGCAGCGCGTGGCGAAGGCGGTTCTGATTTCCGCGGTGCCGCCATTGCTGCTGAAGACCGATACCAATCCGGACGGTATCCCGCGCGAGGGCTTCGATCCCTATCGCCAGCAGACGGCGTATAACCGCGCGCAGTTCTATCTCGATGTGCCGTCGGGCCCGTTCTACAACTTCAACAAGCCGGGCGTGAAAACCATTCCGGGGCTCGTCCAGAACTGGTGGCGTCAGGGTATGATGGGCGGCGTGAAAGCCCAGGTCGATTGCGTGAAGGCGTTCTCCGAGACCGACTTCCGCGACGATCTGCGCAAGATCACCGTGCCGGTGCTGGTGATGCACAGCAAGGACGATCAGGTCGTGCCGTATGCGCTGTCGGGGCCGAAATCTGTGGCGCTGCTGAAGAACGGCACGCTCAAGACCTACGCCGACAACATGCCGCACGGCATGATGACGACGCATGCCGAGATCATCAACGCCGACCTTCTGGCGTTTTTCAAAGCCTGAAGAAATCGCGAGCGACCGGACGAACCGGTCGCTCGCATGTCTTTATTTCATCGCGCGCGAGACGGAGCCGCCGCCGTCGATCGCCTGACTGACCTGCGGGTTGCCGTGATAGACGATCGAACCGCCGCCATCGACGGCTGCCGACAGGTCGCGCAGCGCGGTGACTTCGATGTGCCCCCCGCCGTTCACAGCCGCGCTGACTTTTTCCGCCTTCAGAGCGGTGAGGTCGAGGTGTCCGCCACCATCGACAGCTGCTGAAAGCTCGCCGGTATTGGAGAATCCGCTCTCGGCGGTGACATGGCCGCCGCCTTCGATGGCAGCAGCTTTGAGGTCGGGCGTCACAATCTCGATTTCGAGATCGTAGTGCTCCGGGCACCGGCTGTTGCAGGCTTCGATGTCGAGATCGTTGCCATGTTTGATCTTGACCGTGGTGAACTCGGGACTGCCCTGCACAAACGTCACGCTCTGCACGGCACCGTGACGGATCGTGACGTGACCGCCGCCGCTGAGCGAGACGGCATCGAAATGGCCGACGGGAACGGCGGTCGCCGCGAACGCGGGCGCAGTCAGCATCAGCCCTGCGGCGAGCAGGGACGGGGCGGCAAGTCTCATGGGATCCTCCGGAGAATGGTGCCTCCGAAAGATAGGGCGCTGGTGCTAGTTTTTTAGCACTGTAGGCTTCCGACGCAGCTATGCGCTTTTGCGATGGCTGAAAACGGGCCGGTCAGGCCGTCTTGCGTTCCGGCGCGGGATCGCCGTCGTGGATGCGGCGTGGCAGGTGGCAACGGACGAGTGTTCCGTTCTCGCTTTCGATCTCCACCCAGCCATTGTGGAGCTCCACGAAGCGGTTCACGAGCGCGAGGCCGAGGCCTGCACCGGCGCGCTGTCCGGAGCGGTTCTTGGATTCGAAGCGCTCGAACACCGTCGCCTTCACTTCAGGTGCGATGCCGGGGCCGTTGTCGGCGACGGCGATCTGGACATCCTCGCCGACGATGCGGCCCGAGAGTGTGATCGTGCTGCCATCCGGCGCGTAGCGGAAGGCGTTGTTGAGCAGGTTGAACACGACCTGGCGGATGCGGCGGTCATCGCCAAGGAATTTCCCCACGTCCTCCGGGCAATCGACGGCGAGGGTGATGTTGACCTTGGCAGCCCATTCGCGCGCGTGTGCGGCGACGTCGTTCAGCAGCGCAAACAGATCGAGGCGGGTGAGTTCGAGGCGCAGCGCGCCGGATTCGATCAGCGCGAGGTCAAGAATATCGTCGATCAGCGTGGTGAGCGTGTTGGCGCCGGAGACGATGTTCTTCACATAGTCCGCCTGCCGCGCGTTCAGCGCACCGGGCACGCCGCCGTCCAGCAGTTCCGCGAAGCCCATGATCGTGTTCAGCGGCGTGCGCAGCTCATACGAAACATGCTTGATGAAATCGGATTTGAGCCGGTCCGCGGCTTCCAGTGCGGCGTTGCGCTCATGCAGCGCGTATTCGATGCGCGAGCGGTCCGTGACATCGGAGAACGTCGCAAGGATCGCGCCGTCCGGCAGCGGCGACAGCGTCAGCGACAGTATCGTGCGATCGCTGCGCTCGATCTCGCCCAGATCGCGCGCGCTGCTGCTGCCCGACACGATGGCCTGGATCAGGCTTTCCCACGCCTGCGACGCGCCGAACTTCTCCGCACTCGCCGCCGCGATCAGGCGCACATGCGGCTCGCCTGCGAGATCCTTGGGCGTCAGCTCCCAGATGCGCGCGAAGGCCGCGTTGTAGAGTTTCAGCCGTCCATCCGGCCCGAACACGGCAACGCCTTCCTGCAGCGTGTTGAGCGTCGCGGACTGCACCTTGATGAGCGTATTGAACGAGCTTTCGAGCGCGATGCGCTCGGTCACGTCTTCGAAGAGGAACGTCAGGCCGCCGAAGGGATGCGGCTGCGGCACGACGCGCAGCGCCTTGCCGTTCGGCAGATGCCAGAGCTCTTCGGACAGGAAATCCGCCGACTGGCTGTAGAGCGCGAGGCGCTGGCGTTTCCACGCCTGATAGTCGCGCTGCTCCGGCAGTTTGCGGCCTTCGCGCAGGCGGTCGAGGATTTCGGCGTCGCTCGGATGCGTGTCCAGCCACGTCTCGGGCAATCCCCACAGCCGCGCATAGGCGCGGTTGTAGAAGGTAAGCTTCGTATCTTTGCTGAAGATCGCGACCGCCGTCGCCAGCCGGTCGAGCGTGTCGGCATGGGCATCGACATGCTGCTGAAGCTTGGCGTCGGCCTGCAAATTCTCGGTGATGTCGACGGCGCTTCCGATCACCGCGCCGCTTTCGAGCGGCGTATGCGTGAAAGCGAGTGCGCGGCGCTGCCCGCCGACGACGGCGAAACGGCGGGTTTCCTGAATCTCCCCCGCATTGCGCGCGGTCGCGGCGAGATCGGCCTCGGATTTGTCGAGCGTCGCCTGTTTGACGATCGCCTGTTCGGCATCGGCGGCGCCAGCGGCTTCCGCGAACGCGCGGTTGGTCCACACCAGCGACAACGACTTGTCGCGCAGCCACACCGGCACGGGCAGCGCGTCGAGCACCGTGCGGAAGTCGACATTCTGTGTCGACTTCTTCGCCTGGTCCGGCTCCAGCCACACCGCCGCCATGCCGCCGACCGCGCGCCCGCGCAGATGAATGAGCAATCCGTTCTTGTCATGCGCCGAGAGCGCGAACGCTGTCGCCGTTTCGCTGAGCGCATCCAGAGCGCGCGAGAGTTCCAGTGCCTCGGTTCCATGCAGGCAGGAATCGATCACCGCATCCGCGCCGCCATAGGAATAGGGGCCAGAACCATCGCGTCCCCAAACAACGAGTGCTTCCTTGCCGGCGGACAGAAGGGCATCGCGCTCGCCCACGGCTGCGCGCGTGCGCGATCCGGCGACGCGCAGCGCGCGCTTCAGGCGGCCGCTGATCTTCTGTTCCGCGATGGCCCAAAGCGCCGCTGCGATGGCAAGCGCCACAGCACCGCCGGTGACCGCCGCCAGCGCGACATCCCCGCCGGCGAGCAGAGGCAAACCATCGGCAGACGCAGGAACGGGAAGAAGCGCGAATCCGGCAACGGTGGCCATCGCCACACGTCGCACCCTGCCACTTCCCACGCCTGGGCTTTTGTTATGTCCCTTGATGGGACCCATCCCGGCAAACCCCCGATTCCAGCCAAATGGCGCGAATCACCTTGGAATCTCGAAGGTACCTATATCGACTGAGTCCGCATAGGGATTGTGGTTAACAAATCGTAAAAATCCTAAATCTGCTCCGCGGGACCAGATTTAGCGGTGACCGACTCAGAATGTCGGCGTGCCCATGCTGGCGCCGTCGAAATGGATGACGTGCGCGGCGGCCAATACCTCTACCGCCAGCAGGCGCGCGTTGACGCCCATGCGGTCATAGGTGGGATCGGTGGCGCGCCAGTGGGTCATGCAGCCGCAATCGGAACAGCGGTGCATCGTGAGCATGCGATCGCCCCAGATGTAGGTGTCGGTCGGCACAGACTCGATGACGCGGATACGCGTCGGGGAATCGTAGGCCCAGATCGCACCGGTGCGGCGGCAGATGGAGCAGTTGCAGCTCTTCACTTCCGTCGGCGCGGCGTCGAGTTCGATGCGAACCTTGCCGCAGTGACAGCGTCCTTCAACCATTCGAACCTCCAAGCGCCGTTTCGATCGTGGATCGTATCAGCCGGCGACGTCCGTTGTTGTCAGCAGCGAAGCGCAGATCAAAGACAAGATGCGATATGCATCGTCATCCACAGCAAATAGGCAAACATCGCCGCGCTTCCCAAAGACAGCACCGCCCAAATCGTTTTTCGAAGGGGGCTCTCGGTCTTTGACACAATGCTGCAGATGAACGAGACGGTCGAGGCGATGCAAAACGCCACAAACATCGCGGCGATCACAGTCATCAGGTTTATCGACTGCAGCGCACCCGGCTGCTGCCACCAGTAGGGGACCGAGCAATCAACCATCGTTCCCCCACATGGCGCCTGTTTCCGATTTTAGTAGCGGTAGTGATCCGGCTTGAACGGACCGGCTTCGGGTACAGAGATATAGTCGGATTGCTTCTTCGACAGCTTGGTCAGCTTAACACCGATCTTGTCGAGGTGCAGGCGCGCGACCTTTTCGTCGAGGTGCTTGGGCAGGGTGTAGACCTTCTTCTGATACTTGCCTTCGTTCTTGAACAGTTCGATCTGCGCGAGCGTCTGGTTCGTGAACGACGACGACATCACGAAGCTCGGGTGGCCCATTGCGTTGCCGAGGTTCACGAGGCGGCCTTCGGAGAGAAGGATCATCCGCTTGCCGTCCGGGAACGCGATCTCGTCCACCTGCGGCTTGATGTTGTTCCACTTGAAGTTCTTGAGCGAGGCAACCTGGATCTCACTGTCGAAGTGGCCGATGTTGCAGACGATGGCGCGGTCTTTCATCGCGCGCATGTGCTCCAGCGTGATGACGTCGACGTTGCCGGTCGCGGTGACGAAGATGTCGGCGCGCGGCGCGGCATCTTCCATTGTCACGACCTCATAGCCTTCCATCGCGGCCTGCAGTGCGCAGATCGGATCGATTTCGCTCACCAGCACGCGGCAGCCGGCCTGGCGTAGCGATGCGGCCGAGCCTTTGCCGACGTCGCCGAAGCCCGCGACCATCGCGACCTTGCCGGCCATCATCACGTCAGTGCCTCGGCGGATGCCGTCGACCAGAGATTCACGGCAGCCATAGAGATTGTCGAACTTCGACTTGGTGACGCTGTCGTTGACGTTGATGGCGGGGAAGAGAAGCTTGCCTTCCTTCTCCATCAGATAGAGGCGATGCACGCCGGTCGTGGTCTCTTCGGACACACCCTTGATGTGCGTGGCCACCTGCGCGAACCAGCCCGCTGGCTTTTCCTTCAACAGGCGCTTGATCAGCGCGTAGAAGGCTTCTTCCTCTTCGTTCTCCGGCTTGTCGAGGAACGCGGTGTCGCCGTTCTCGGCGCGCAGGCCGTGATGGACGAGCATCGTCGCGTCGCCGCCGTCATCGAGGATCATGTTCGGGAAGCCGCCGCCGTGCCAATCGAACAGGCGCGCGGTGTAGTCCCAGTAGTCCTTCAGGCTCTCGCCCTTCACCGCGAACACCGGCGTGCCGGCGGCCGCGATCGCGGCGGCGGCGTGGTCCTGCGTCGAATAGATGTTGCACGACACCCAGCGCACGTCGGCGCCGAGTTCTTTCAGGGTCTCGATCAGCACCGCGGTCTGGATCGTCATGTGCAACGAGCCGGCGATGCGCGCGCCCTTCAGCGGCTTCGACGCGCCGTATTCCTCGCGCGTGGCCATCAGGCCCGGCATCTCGGTTTCGGCGATGGAGATTTCCTTGCGGCCGAAATCGGCAAGCTTGATGTCGGCGACGATGTAGTCGTGGGCGGCGGTCATGAATCGGGTCCTGCTTTTGGCGCCGGGGATATAGCAGCGGCGGCAGGACCGGGCAAGGATGATATAAAGAAATCTTTATGTCTTTATTTGTCGAGGTATTTCTGGCGCTTAAGGGCCGTCGACCCTGAATCCCTTGGCCCTGAGCACGGCGGGCACGCCTTGCGGTCCCGCGAGGTGCCCCGCGCCTACGGTAATGAAATAGGTCTTGGGTTCGTCGAGAAGCGCGGTGATCTTCTTCACCCAAGCGGCATTGCGGTCGTCGAACAGCGATTTCTGCGCGTCAGGGTATTTCTGGAATTCTTTCTTCGTCAGCGCGGCGAGCCGGTCGACGCGGCCGTGCATCCAGGCATCGACCAGCGGGCCGATCTCGTTGTTGGCTTCGGAGCCTGAGGTTTTGAGGTCGGCTTCGAAGGACTCCAATTCCTTTTTCGGATCGGACGGTGCGATGAGCGCCATCTGATCCTCGATGGTCTCGAGTCCGATCACCGGCCTGCCGTTCGCTTTCGCCTGAATCTGAACATCGACGCCGGACCCGGCGGCGTAGTTCTGGCTTCCCATCTCCGCGACTTCGAGCGTCAGTTCTGCGAGCCACGGGCGCATGCGATCGATGACGACCGGCGGGATGTGGGTCTTGGCGATTTCGGCGTCCAACGCCTTGTTCGTTTCCGGCGGCAGCATGTCGTGCAGGTGCTGGCCCTCCGGCAGCATGCCGCGCGCCTTGATGTAGTCCTGCATCCGCGCCTGGAATTTGTCGTCCATCGCGAGTTCGAAGACGAGCGTGTCGGACTTCGCGATCGCCGCGTCGACTTCTTTCGTGTGCCAGTCGACTTCCGGCGGCAGGAGATGGACGGAGCCGAAAAGGTAAGCCGTGCCCTTCGGCCCATGCACCGTCCACAGCGCCGGATGCGCCGGGATCTTGGCATAGACGGTCTCCGCCCGCGCTGTGCAGGTGAGCGCCAGGAAAGCGAAGAACGCCGCGAACGCTTTGTGCATCGGCTAGCGATAACCGAATGGCGGGTTCTTCTTCGACAGGTCGCGATAGCGGTCGCGCAGTTCGGTCTGGCGCGAGGTCATCGGCATCTGCGCGCCCTTGATGAACACGGCGGTCGGCGCGCTGGTCACCTGAAGGGGATCGCCATCCCAGATCACCACGTCGGCATCCTTGCCGGGGTCGAGCGTGCCGTAAGTCGCGTCGATGCCCCACACCTGCGCCGGGTTCTTGGTGATCGCGGCGAGTGCGTGATCCCATTTCATCCCGTTGGCGACAGCATTGCCCGCGATCTGCGTGATCGTGCGCGCGTAGTGCGCCGTGCCGCCTTGCGGCTGGAACACGACCGTCACGCCGGCGGCGTCAAGACGCGCGGCATTCTTCAGCGTACCGCCGAGGCCGGAGAAGCTGTTGGGCAGGTTCTGCTCGCTGTCGATGATGACCGGCACATGCGCAGCCGCGAGATCGCCCGCCACTTCCCACGCTTCCTGGCCGCCAAGCACGATCAGTTTCAGCTTGTTCGTCTGGCAGTATTGCAGCAGCGCGCGGATGTCTGCAGCACTGTTGACGTTGACGATCAGCGGCTCGCGTCCGTGAATGACCGGCTCTAGCGCGTCGAGATCGATCCGGTTGGTGCGCTGGTCGCGTGCACCTCCGGGACGATGATAGCCCGCGCGATCCGCCCAATATTCGCGGGCATCGTCGAGCGTCTCGCGCAACTGCGCCCACAGCATCGGACGGCTGTCTCCGTTGCCGGTCGAGATGTCCACCACCATTCCGGCTTTGGATTTGTCGAGAAGATTCTTCCCGGTGCCCAGATTGATGATCGCGGCCTGACCGCGGAACACGCCGCCGCCGGTCGATGGCGTCGTTAGTGAACGCGTTACACCGGCAATGCGCGCGACAGGAATGAGCGTCGAGTTTGGGTTGATCGCATCGGACACGTCGAACGCGGCAGAGGCAGCCTTCTCATACGCCTTCGGGCCCGCCGTGTATCCGTCCGCATCGAACTTGCTGTAGTCGAGGCCTGGTCCGGAATCGTTCGTCTCCGCCACCAGATCGATTTCGTCGATACCGAGTTGTGTGGCCGATACCATCAGACCGGGCGTCACCGGCTTGCCATGCGCGTCGATCACTTTGGCGCCGGTCGGCGCGGTGAGGTTCGCACCAACTTGCGCGACCTTGCCGTTCTCGATCAGAACGTCGCCGTCAGCGAGCGTGCCTGCCGCGCCGACGGAATAGATGTGACCGTGCTTGATGAGCGTCGCAGTGGCCACGGGTTGTGCCGATGCCGCGGCAATCGAAAGTGCGAGAACATTGGCGAAAAGCAGAAGCTTTTTCATTGTCCTGCTCCTCCGGTGTGACCATTGTTTTCCTGGCCGAGTTCGAAATCGCTGCGGGGGCTGAGCTTCGGATTGTCGCGGTCGAACAGGAGCGCGCCGTCAATGAAGACTTTCTCCGCGTGGCTGTAGACGCTGAACGGATCGCCGTCCCACACGACCACGTCCGCCATCTTGCCGTCTTCCAGCGTGCCGATCTTGTCGAGGATACCGAGCGCCTTCGCAGGGTTGCGCGTCATCCACGCCACCGCATGCGCCCGCGTGATCGGATAGCCCATGCGCCGCCCCGCGGCCATCGCGATGGCGACTTCCTGATTGAGGCGCTGGATTCCGATCGGATCGTCGGAGTGGATCATGGCGCACGCACCGGCGTGATCGACCATCGCGATATTTTCCTCGATGCCGTCATAGGCTTCCATCTTGAAGCCCCACCAGTCTGCCCACATCACGGCGCAGATGTCGTTCTGCTTGAGAAGGTCCGCAACCTTGTAGGCTTCGACCGCGTGATGGAATGCGGCGATGCGGAAGCCGAATTCCTTCGCCACATCGATCATCGTCGCCATCTGATCGCCGCGATAGCAGTGCATCTGCACCGGAATTTTCTTGTCGAGGACGAGGGCAAGCGTTTCGAGCCCGAGATCGCGATCCGGCGGATCGCCCGCTTTCGTCTTCCAGTATTTGCGCCAGGTCGCGCGATAGGCCTGCGCCTTCGCGAACGCCGCGCGATAACCGGCGACGTCACCCATCCACGTCTGCGGTCCACCCTTTTCGCCGTAGACGCGTTTCGGGTTCTCGCCGCACGCCATCTTCAGATCGTACGGCGCACCGGGGAATTTCATGCCCTGCGTCGTCACCGACGGAACGTTCTTGAGAACCACCGAGCGGCCGCCGATAAGGTTGGCCGAACCGGGAAGGATTTCCATCGACGTGACGCCGCCTGCGAGCGCGCGCGTGAAGCCGGGATCCTGCGGCCACACGGAATTTTCCGAGCGCACATACGCCGTCACCGGACTAACCGCCTCGTTGCCATCGGACGTCGCTTCGTTGGACGGCGAGGGGTAAACGCCGAGATGCGAGTGGATGTCGATGATGCCCGGCGTGACGAACTTGCCTTTGCCGTCGACGACGACCGCACCCGCGGGTGCCGCGATGTTCTCGCCGACCTGCTTGATCTTGCCGTCCTGCATCAGCACGTCGCCGTGCGCGATTTCCTTCTCGGTCGCGGTCAGGATCGTGGCGCCGCGGATCAAGGTCGGCTTCGATGGAAGCGGCTTGTAGGTGGAGGGGAATTCATCATTCGGGAATTGGTCTGCAACCTGGGTGTCTTTCGATCCATGCGGAATGAGCCACCACGCCAACGCCAAGGTCAGCACGACGATGACCGCCGCCCCCCAGGCCGGTAGTCCTTTGGTCGGATTCATGAAATGTCCCCTCGAAGCCGGGGAAGAGTGGCGTGGGGCTGGATCGCGCGCAACAAATTTGCGGGGAAATGCATCGCCCGCGCGCCGGGATACCCACAAATCCGCGTGAAAATTCCGACAGGACCGAAACTTTCGCGGGCAGCGTCCGTCTTTGGGGCATAGATCAGCCAGAACATGGAGTTCACCTTATGATCAGAAACAAAATTGCAGCCGCCGCGCTCGGCCTTCTTGTCGCGCTGCCGCTGACGGCGGGGGCCGGCTTTGCCCAGCACATGGGTTTCCACGGCGGCCCGGGTGGTCCCGGCGGTCCGGGTGGGATGCATGACGGTTCGCGCTTCCTCATGCTGCTCAAGTCCGCGAACCTGACTGCGGCGCAGGAAGCCCAGGTCCATCTCATCATGAGCAACAACCGCGCGCAGATGCAGGCGATGCGCCAGCAGCTGATGACCTTGCACGAGAAGATCTCCGACAAACTTCTCGGCACCGGCAGCGTGACGGCGGCCGATCTGAAGCCGCTGGTCGACAAAGCCTCGCACCTCGAAGCGGCGCTGAATGAAAACATGACCGAGACCGCAATCTCGATCCGCAACGTGCTCACGCCCGCCCAGGTGTCGAAGCTTGCGGAAACCCATGCGAAACTTGAGAGCATCCACAAGCAGATCAAGGGCATCATGGGTCCTGGCTCGGATATGCCTCCGCCCCAAGAGGATAACTGAGCTGTCGGGCGCGATCGTCCCCGACCTGCCGCCGTTCGACATCGCCGTGCTCGTCATGCGGGCCGCCGATGGCGAACGGCGCGCAGCAGAGCAACTGATCGCGCTGTATCAGCAGCGCGTGGCGCGCTTCGTCGTCGCGCAAACCGGCGACGAGGCGCACTACGAAGATCTATGCCAGACGATCTTCGTGAAGATGGTGTTGTCACTGCCGAAGCTGCGGGCTGTCGAGAAATTCGAGCCGTGGCTGTTCCAGATCGCGCGCAATGCGTGCCGTGATCATCTGCGGGCGCGATTGGGTTGGCGCCGTCTGTTCGTCTCTTATGACGAAAAGCATGAAGCGGTGTCCGCACCGGAAGCGCAGCCCGATATGACCGAAGCGGTGCAACGCGGGATCGACCGGTTGCCGGAGGCGCAGCGTTCGCTGGTGCGTCTGTCGCTGGACGACAAGAGAAGTTATGAAGACATGGCGCGGGTCACACAGTCGAGCGTATCGGCCGTGAAATCGCGCCTTCATCGTGCCCGCGAAAATCTGCGCGCGCTCATGCTGACGGAAAATTCCGAATGACAGAAGAGATGCTCCATCGAGAACTGCCGTTCCGCCCCGGCTTTGCCGCGCTGGTGGTGACCGAAGCTCACGCGATTGCCGGGCGCCGTCGCAGGGTTCGGCTTGCAGCCGGCGCCGTTTCGGCTGCGCTGCTGATCGGCGCGGTTGCGTTCGGAACGCAGCAGATGTGGCTGCGTGATACGCCGCAGTCGGTGCGCTTGCCGCAGATGATCGCGAGCATCGATCCAATGGCAAACCCATTCGACCTGCCCAGACAGACCACGGTGATGGACGTAATGTTCCCGCATGCCGCCGCGGTGGCTGAGTTCTATGATCAGTACGGCGCCGATGATGCGGATTCGCTGGAAGACGACGCCGTGTTCTTTCCGGAAGCCGAAGGCGTCGCCGCGAACGAGAGCTGATTATTCCTCGCCGAACTTCGCCTCGGCGAGTGCCTGCATCGCCCTGAGCGCTTCCACGGCGTCAGGACCTTCGGCGCAGATTTCAACTTTGCTGCCGAAGCTCGCGGCCAGCATCATCAGGCCCATGATCGAGCGGCCGTCCACCGTCTGGCCGTCCTTGCTGACGGTGATGTGCGACTGAAACCGCGCCGATGCTTCGACGATCTTCGCCGATGCGCGCGCGTGAAGCCCACGCTTGTTGATGATCGGCACCATGGCGCAGTGCTTGCCCCCGTCACTCACGCGTCAGGCCCCGCCAACCAGATCGACCGATCCGGCGCGCATATATTTGCGGCCGGCATCGATGGCTTCTTTCACCGCCTGCTCCAGCGGCAGGCGCGTGCGAACGTCGATGAGCTTGATAAGGCTCGGCAGGTTCACGCCGGCGAGCACTTCGATCTTGCCGCGATCGAGAAGTGTGAGCGCGAGGTTGCACGGCGTGCCGCCGAACATGTCGGTCGCGATCACGACGCCTTTGCCCATATCGACCGAATGCGCCGCGGCGGAAATCTCACGTTGCCTGCGCTCGATGTCGTCCTCCGGGCCGATGCACACCGCGCGCAGATGCGTTTGCGGGCCGACCATGTGCTCCATCGCGGAGATGAACTCCTGCGCCAGGCGGCCATGGGTGACGAGGACGATACCGATCATGACAAAACGCTTTCGCGGAACCTGTTGTTCTCGAATGCCGCGGCCGCAAGCGCGATCTTTGCCGGTGTCGAGGCCTCGAAGGGCGCGAGTCTTATCAGAGGCACGGCGGCGGACAAGCCGAGCGGGGCTTGGTAAATCTCCCGCAGCGGAAGCCTAGATTTAGGGCGCTCCAGCGAAACTGCAAGGGCGATGCGCGCCTTGGTTGCGTGCGGCAGTGCGACGACGCCCAACCCGCGCGCCTCGATCAGCCCGGCGATGCGCTTGGGCGCACGGGCAAACAGCTTGCTGCGTTCCAGAAACAGATCGGTGCGGTCGTCGCTCACAAGCCTTGCGCCCAGCGCGATCAGCCGCAGCGCGACATCGGATTTGCCGGCGCCACTTTTGCCGAGAAGGAGAATGCCGCACGTCGCCGGTGCACCGAACGCCACCCCCGCGCGCCCGAGGAGCACGCACGTTGCGTGTATGTTGACAACTTGCGCCATCAAAATCCTCCCCCGTTTGCGGGGGAGGGGGACCGCGAAGCGGTGGAGGGGGGGGGGC
>DATJUS010000023.1:0-10306 GCA_035502175.1 Rhizomicrobium sp. | reverse complement strand
CGGTCCCCCTCCCCCGCAAACGGGGGAGGATCTTTAAGCGCGATCGATTCCGAGCGGCGCATCATATCGATTTCGCCAGCGGTAGTTCGACGATAAACCGTGCGCCGCCGCTCTCGCGGTTCTCCGCCCAGATGCGGCCGTTGGTGCTGAGGACGATCTGCTTGGCGATGGAGAGGCCGAGGCCGGAGTTCTTGCCGAAGCCGTGTTCCTGTGGGCGCTCGGTGTAGAAGCGTTCGAAGATCGACTCTAGGTTCTCCGGTGGGATTCCGGGACCTTCGTCTTCGACCACGATCCGCGCGACGCCATCCGCCGCCGTTGCGGTGATGCTGATGGGTTTGCCGTCGGGGCTGAAGGACACGGCATTGTCGATGAGATTGCGGATCACCTGGCCAAGGCGTTCGTCGCGGCCGATCACGGTCGCGCCTTTGGGTAGATCGAGATTCAACGCCATCGGTACGCGCGCCGCCAGGTCGGTGAAGCCGTAGACCTCGACGATGGCCTCAAGCAGGTGTTTGAGATCGACAGGCTCGCTGTGCTCCCGGCTGAGTTCCGCATCGAGGCGGGATGCGTCGGAAATATCCGTGATCAAGCGGTCGATGCGCTTCACGTCGTTGCGCACGATCGCCATCATCTTCTCGCGCGACGCGTCGTCTTTGGCGCGCGTCAGCATCTCCACCGCGCTCTTGAGCGAGGTGAGGGGGTTCTTGATCTCATGCGCCACATCGGCGGCGAAGCTTTCGATGGCGTCGATGCGGTCGTACAGCGCCGCGGTCATCGCCGAGAAGCTGACCGCGAGATTGCCGATCTCGTCGCTTCGCTCGGCCATTTCCGGAATGGTCTCACGCCCCGACCGGCCACTGCGCACGCGGTCTGCGGCCTCGGCAAGTGTCAGCACCGGCCGCGCGATGAATCGCGACAGCAGCACCGACGAGACCACCATCACCGCGATGGCGACGATGAAAAGGCCGATCAGCGCGCGGCGTTCCTCGCGCAAAACGTCGTCGATATCGCCGCCTTCGGTGGTTACAAGCAGCGCCCCATAGACGGCCTTGAACCGCTGCACCGGCGCCGCGACGGAGAGCACGAGCTTGTTCTGGTCGTTGACGCGTTGGGCGTTCGCCATGTCGCCTTGCAGCGCTGTGTTCACCTCGCGATAGACGCGCCCGTCGTCGCCGGCTTCAAAATAGGGATCGAGCTTCGTGAACGGCCGCACACCCATCACATTGTCATAGGCGCGGCTGAAGAAATCCTCGGTCTGGCTCCAGAAATCGATGGCCGGAAGCTCACCGGTCTGCACCACGTTGCGTGCGAGCAAGTCACGCGTGTCGACAGCGAGCGAACCGTTCGTCAGATAGAGGCGGCCGCGCAATTTGCTCGGTGCCATCAGTTGGCGCAGCAGCGGCTCGGCCTGTTTGACATTCAGCGTGTGCGTCTCCGGATCGGTGGCGTATTCGGCGAGCGTGCTGGCGACGATCTGGGCTTCGGTCTCGACGCCATTCAGCCGTTCGTCCACCAGGCCGACGCGTGCGGATTGCAAAGCGAGCACGCCGGCGATCAGCAGCAGCAGCACCGCCATGTTGACGAGCACGATACGGCGGGCCAGCGTGGAATGCCGTGTCCGCCGCCGTATCGGATGCTCGAAGACTTTCATGACGCGGCGCGGGGCAGGTTATGCCTCGCGATAACGATAGCCGACGCCATAGAGCGTTTCGATGGCGTCGAAATCGTCGTCGACCTGCTTGAACTTCTTGCGCAGCCGCTTGATGTGGCTGTCGATGGTGCGGTCGTCGACATAGACCTGATCGTCATAGGCCGCGTCCATCAGGCTGTCGCGGCTCTTCACGAACCCCGGGCGTTGCGCGAGGCTTTGCAGGATCAGGAACTCGGTGACGGTGAGGCGCACCGGTTTTCCGTCCCAGGTGCACTCATGGCGCTGCGGATCGAGCGCGAGCTTGCCGCGCACCAGCGCTTCCTTCTTGCCTTCCGGTCCGGCGGGCACGCCCTTGTGTGAATCCGAGCGCCGCAACACGGCTTTCACCCGTTCCAGCAGCAGGCGCTGCGAGAACGGCTTGCGGATGTAATCGTCCGCACCGGCGTTGAGGCCCATCAACTCGTCAATCTCTTCGTCCTTCGACGTGAGCAGGATCACTGGGAGATCGCCGCCCTGGCGCAACCGGCGTAGCAACTCGAGCCCGTCCATCCGCGGCATCTTGATGTCGAGGATGACGAGATCGGGTGGCGATGCGGTCAAGCCGGTCAGCGCAGAGGCGCCGTCCGAAAACGTACGGATATGGTAGCCCTCCTGCTCCAGCAGCATGCTCACGGAGGCAAGTATGTTCTTGTCGTCGTCGACCAGTGCGATATTGGCCATGCGTTCCCAGCCCGGTTTGCGTTGGCGTAGTATAAGGACACCAGTTCCAAATCAAAATGCGCCGGAAAGATGTCTGAATCCGTCAAAACCTATGACCCGAACCGGTTCAAGACCAATGTCCCGTACTACACCCGCTACCGACTCGGCTATCCGCAGCGGCTGGTCGAGTGGGTGGTCGCGCACACGGGTACGAAGCCGGGTGACGCGGTGATGGATCTCGGATGCGGGCCGGGGCTGCTCGCGATCCCCTTCGCGCGCGAAGGCCTCAACGTCGTGGGCGTCGATCCCGAACCGGCGATGCTCGCGGCTGCGCAGGAGTCCGCGCGCGAAGCCGGTGTCACGGTCGCGTTCCGGCAAGGCAGTTCCTACGAACTTCCCACCGATATCGGTCCATTCAAGCTGGTGACGATGGGCCGCGCGTTTCACTGGATGGACGGACCGGCGACCCTCAAGGCGCTGGACGCGCGTGTCGTGCGCGGCGGCGCCGTCGTCTTGATGCATGACCTGCACACCAAAACCGCCGAAAACCGCTGGCGTGCCGTGCTGCACGACGTCGGCAACGAATTCGGCCGCGACACCGAGCACCACATCGAAGCGCGCAACAGCCCCGATTTCGTCGCGCATGAGTCCGCGCTGATGAATTCGCCCTTCGGTCATCTGGAGCGGATCAGTGTGTTCGTGACCCGCGCGATGAGCGCGGACGATATCGTCGGGCTCGCATTCTCGCTCTCGACCTCGTCGCCGCAGAAGCTCGGTGCGCGCAAGGGTGAATTCGAAACGCGGCTGCGTTCGCGTCTGGCCGAATTGTCGGCGGATGGACAGTTCACCGAAATCGCCGAGATGACGGCGCTGATCGCAACACGGCCTGGAGAACGCCTATGAAATATTCCGTATCCATCGACGTCCCCAACATCGAAGAGGGCTTGAAGTTCTATCGCGATGCGCTGGGTTTCGCCGAGGTTCGGCGGCCGATTCCCATCTATGTCGTCCTGCAATGCGGCGACGCGAAGATCGGATTGATGGAAAAAGCGGCCGGCACCAAGCCTGCCACGAGCTCCGACGACGTCCGCCGCTACGAGCGGCACTGGACGCCGGTGCACATCGACTTCGATGTCGACGATTTCGAAGGTTTTCTCACAAAGGCCATCAACGCTGGCGCGGTCGTGGAGCAGAAATACGTCATCGACGGACGTCCACCAATTGCCTTCTGCAGCGACCCGTTCGGAAATGGGTTTTGTGTGGTGGGGCCGTCGGCCAGATAGCTTTGGCTGGCAGCAACACAAAAAATTGTCATGGCCCGACCTGTCCGGGCCATGACAAGTGAAGAATTGGCGAAGCCAAATCCTGCGATGCGCTGCAACGCCCCATCCAACATCGAACGGGGCGCTGCAGTTCGCCGCCTCTCAATATGTGATGAATGCAAAGCGCGCGGCGGTCGGCTCACCCCTTACGGTATAACAGTTGACCAAAAGATTGCCTGCTAAACTCCCTGTGGTGCAGACGCTTGGCGTAGGCGCAGAACTGGTTACGACAGTCGAATACCAGGAGTAGTAGTAGCCGATTTGATCGATCGCGATCGTGTAGGTGTTGGTTGTAGAATTGAAGCTCGCGGTGAAATTCCCGGAGCCGGATTCTACGGCACCGGTTGAGTCGATATATCCAAAGGCAATTGGCGTCTTGGGAACGTTGGGAGTAAGAGCGCGGTGCATTGCCACGCCACGTAGAGCGTCAGACTTGGCGTTTCCGGCCGTCAGAGGGTTCGCGTGGATGGATGACACACCGGCGAGCGCGACGAAAACCGCTCCCAATATTGCGCGTTTCATTTTGTTTCCTATGCATTGAACGGTTAGGGCCATCACATGGCCGTAAGCGCGATATAGTCGACGCCGGATGTAACCTCTTGGGCGCGAGCGACAATCTTGTTCTGAAGCGACAAAAGCGAACGCGATGGGCGTTTTTTTTTGAATCTATAATGTCAGCGGGCGGGCGTTACCGGCTTCACGCAACGGGGAGCCCCCATTACTCGCGGAGATGACGGCAAGATCGCGACGCAAGCTAAGCGCCAAGCTCCAAATTGTCATGGCCCGGCTTGACCGGGCCACTGAGGTTCTTTTGCGAAAAAATGGATGGCCCGCATGAAGCGGGCCATGACACGTGGGGAGTTGGCGCAGCCAAATCTCTTCTAAAGCCACTCGACCTTTAGTATCTCATACGACCGCGCGCCACCGGGTGCCGCGACTTCGACGGTGTCGCCCTTGCTCTTGCCGATGAGGGCGCGGGCGATGGG
The DNA here is from genome assembly GCA_035502175.1 of Rhizomicrobium sp. GTDB lineage: Bacteria > Pseudomonadota > Alphaproteobacteria > Micropepsales > Micropepsaceae > Rhizomicrobium. The sequence goes on along the minus strand of DATJUS010000023.1, from coordinate 5,648 downwards.
GGATGAGATCGAGATGCGGCCCTTGGCGGCGTTCGCTTCATGATCGCCGACGATCTGGTATTTCCGCTTCTGGTCAGTGTCTTCATCGACCATCGTCACGGTCGCGCCGAATTTCACCGAGGTGCCGGAAAGGCGCGAGACGTCGATCACGTCGGCGCGGCCGATCATGTCTTCGAGTTCGATCACGCGGCCTTCGATGAACGCTTGGCGTTCTTTCGCGGCGTGATATTCCGCGTTTTCGGACAGATCGCCGTGCGCGCGCGCTTCGGCGATCGCCTTGATGATGGCGGGGCGCTCGACGGATTTCAGGTCGTTGACCTCAGCTTCGAGGGACTTGTACCCGTCGGCGGTCATCGGGATGCGTTCCATGGCAGTCTCAAATCCTGATAGGCAAAACGACGCCTCCCCACGACCTTGAGTTGTCTCTCGGCCGCGCGGGCGTCGTAAAGCTGTACTTAAACCTTTGCTGTGCCTGCGTTTTTTATCAGCCAGGCACGGCTGCTACCCCCAAATTGTAAGACTGGATGGGCGCGACTTCAAGGGAGCCGCTGCGCACGGCTGCTATGGCCTCGGTTGAGGCCACGGCGCTGGCCAGGGTCGTGTAGTAGGGAACCTTCATCGTCACCGCCGTGCGCCGGATCGAGGCGGAGTCCGCAAGCGCCTGAACGCCTTCGGTTGTGTTGAAGATCAGCTGGATCTCGCCGTTCTTGATCGCGTCGACGATATGCGGACGGCCTTCGAGAACCTTGTTCACCACCGTCACCGGTAGCCCGGCTTCCTGGAAGCTCTTCGCCGTGCCGCGCGTGGCGACGAGCTTGAAGCCCATCTCCACCAGCGCGCGCGCCGGCGCGATGGCGTCGTCCTTGTCGTCGTTCTTGAGCGAGATGAAGACCTGACCCGATTGCGGGAGGCGATGGCCCGCGCCGATCTGACTCTTCGCGAAGGCGCGGCCGAAGTTTTCATCGACGCCCATGACCTCGCCGGTGGAGCGCATCTCGGGGCCCAGCACCGCATCGACGCCGGGGAAGCGCGCGAAGGGCATCACCGCTTCCTTGACCGAGATGTGTTTCGGCGCGGGCTTCGCGAGTTTGAACGAGGCGAGCGTCTCGCCCGCCATCACGCGCGAGGCGATGGCGGCGACGGGGAGGCCGATGGCTTTGGCGACGAACGGCACCGTGCGGCTGGCGCGGGGGTTCACTTCGAGGACGAAGATGTCGTTGCCCTGGACCGCATATTGCACATTCATCAGTCCACGGACTTTCAGCGCGCGCGCCATCGCGACGGTCTGGCGCTCGATCTCGGCGATGGTGGCGGGCTTCAAGGAGTGCGGCGGCAGGGAACAGGCGCTGTCGCCGGAATGCACACCGGCTTCCTCGATATGCTCCATGATGCCGGAGATGAAGACGTCGCCGGTGTGATCGCAGATCGCATCGACATCGACCTCGATGGCGCGGTGCAGGAAGCCGTCGATCAGCACCGGATTGTCGCCGGAGATGCGGAACAGCTCGCCCGATTCGACCTGCTTCTTCAGTTGCGTTTCGTCGGTGACGACGACCATGCCGCGGCCGCCGAGCACATAGGACGGACGCAGGATCACAGGGAAGCCGATGTTCTTCGCCGCCGCGATAGCTTCATCAGCGGTCAGCGCGGTGGCGTTGCGTGGTTGCTTGAGGCCCAGATCGTTGAGCAGAACCTGAAAGCGCTTGCGGTCTTCGGCGAGGTCGATGGCGTCGGCGCTGGTGCCGAGGATCGGTACGCCGGCCTCGACCAAGCGGTTCGCGAGTTTCAGCGGTGTCTGGCCGCCGAACTGCACGATCACACCGGCGAGCGTGCCTTTCGATTGCTCGACACGCACGATCTCCAGCACGTCTTCCGCCGTCAGCGGCTCGAAATAGAGACGGTCGGAGGTGTCGTAGTCGGTCGACACGGTTTCCGGGTTGCAGTTGACCATGATGGTCTCGAAACCCTGCGCCGACAGTGCGAACGCGGCGTGACAGCAGCAATAGTCGAACTCGATGCCCTGACCGATGCGGTTGGGGCCGCCGCCGAGAATGATGATTTTCTTCTTGTCCGACGGATTGGCCTCGCACTCCGCCTTGCCGCCGAACGGCGTCTCGTAGGTGGAATACATATAGGGCGTGAGCGCCGCGAATTCCGCAGCACAGGTGTCGATGCGCTTGAACACCGGGTGCACGCCGAGCTTGGTGCGTGCCGCGCGGACATCGGCTTCATGCCGGCCGGTGAGCTTCGCAAGCCGCGCATCGGAGAAGCCCATCTGCTTCAGGCGCAGCATGCCCGTCGCGTCATCGGGCAGACCGTCGGCGCGCACGCGCGCTTCGGTGTGGATGATGTGTTCGATCTCGCCCAGGAACCACGGATCGTATTTCGTGATCGCGGCGATTTCCTCGATGGGAAACCCCTGACGGATCGCCTGTGCCGTCACGCGCAGACGGTCCGGCGTCGGCCGCGCCAGCGCCGCGCGGATTCCGGTCTCGTCGTCGGAAAGCGCGATCTCGTCGAACCCCGTGAGGCCGGTTTCCATCGAGCGGAGCGCCTTCTGCACCGACTCCCCGAAGGTCCGCCCGATCGCCATCGCCTCGCCGACGGATTTCATCGAGGTGGTGAGCAGCGGTTCGGCACCGGGGAATTTCTCGAACGCGAAGCGCGGGATCTTCGTCACCACATAGTCGATGGTCGGCTCGAATGACGCCGGCGTCGCCTTGGTGATGTCGTTTTCCAGCTCGTCGAGCGTGTAGCCGCAGGCGAGCTTCGCCGCGATCTTGGCGATCGGGAACCCCGTCGCCTTCGACGCCAGCGCCGAGGAGCGCGACACGCGCGGGTTCATTTCGATCACGACCATACGGCCGTCTTTCGGGTTCACGGCGAACTGCACATTCGATCCGCCGGTCTCCACGCCGATCTCGCGCAGCACCGCGATGGATGCGTTGCGCATGCGCTGATATTCCTTGTCGGTCAGCGTCAGCGCCGGCGCGACGGTGATGCTGTCGCCGGTGTGGATGCCCATCGGGTCCACATTCTCGATGGAGCAGATGATGATGGCGTTGTCGGCGCGGTCGCGCACGACCTCCATCTCGAACTCTTTCCAGCCGAGAACGGATTCCTCGATCAGCACCTCGTTGGTGGGCGAGGCCTCGAGGCCCTGTTCCACGATGTCGAAGAATTCCTCGCGGTTATAGGCGATGCCGCCGCCGGTGCCGCCGAGCGTGAAGCTCGGCCGGATCACGGCGGGAAGACCCACGAGCGATAGCGCCTGCTTCGCATGCGTCTGCGCTTCGGGCGCAAGGCCCATCACGGGATTGTTCTGGTCGTCGTAGAGGAAGTTGCCTTCCGCATCCTTCCGATGGCGCAACTCGCCTTTCAGCGTGACGCCCTTCGGCACGTCGAGGCCGATCTTCATCATCGCCTGGCGGAACAGCTCTCGGTCTTCGGCCTTGTCGATGGCCTCCGCGCTCGCGCCGATCAGCTCGACGTCGTATTTCTCGAGCGTGCCGCGTTTGCGCAAGGAGAGCGCGGTGTTGAGCGCGGTCTGCCCGCCCATGGTGGGCAGCAGCGCGAACACGCGGTCGCGCGGCACGTTCGGCCGCTCGCGCGCGATGATCTTCTCCACGAACTCCGGCGTGATTGGCTCGATATAGGTCGCGTCCGCGGTATTCGGATCGGTCATGATCGTGGCCGGGTTCGAATTCACCAGCACGACGCGATAGCCTTCCTCGCGCAGCGCCTTGCACGCCTGCACCCCGGAATAGTCGAACTCGCAAGCCTGCCCGATGACGATGGGCCCCGCGCCGATGATGAGAACGGTATGGATATCGGAGCGTTTGGGCATCGTCTCTCGCGCGTGTGTGCAGGCGCGTGGGAACCATCGCGCGCCGGGCCGGCCAAATTGCAGGTTAAGGGGACCGTTTAGCGAGGTGAGACGCCGGTAGCAACCCTTTTGAGCGGAGGCTACGCTAGTGGCCTAAAATGCAGCACCGCGAGGGTCTGGAGCGGCGATTCGTGACAAGAACGACACTCTATAAGGGCGTTTATTTCGCCATGTTTGGGAGCGCGGCGATTCTCGCGCTGGGCGTTCTCGCCTATTTCCAATTTTCTCCGCTGGCATTCCTTGTTGTCGTTGTCGCGCTTCTCATACCAGGAAGAATATTGGGATATTTCTGGCGCGATCTATTACGTGGTCTGCGCCTCCTCAACGCGAAAGACTACGTTGCGTCCAAAGTGTGCTCGGAACGATTTTTGGTTGAAGTCCGCGAGAAACCTTGGATCAGACACTTCATCTGGCTCGGTTCGAGCACCTACTCTCGCGATCCAGAAGTTCTAGCGCTCAACAATCTTGGCGCTGCCGAGCTGGCGCTGGGCGAGGTCGATGTGGCGCGCGCGCATTTGGAAGAGGCTATTGCGAAAGACCCACTCTGCCCGTTGCCCTTCTTCAATCTAGGCGCACTCTTCAAAGCGACGGGAAACGTTTCTGAGTCAGAACGCTGTTTCGCTGAAGCGACTCGTCTCGGCTTTCGGCATGGCATCAGCGACAAGATCGTGAGAGCGTCTCAGACACGATTTGCGGAGATGGATGGCCGATAACTGATATTACGATTGGAACGCTAAGCAATAAGGCCGCCGCCCCGCAACGTCTCAAGAATTTCAAAGGCGATTTGCCTCATACTTGTTGTCTCGAGACGCAAGAGGCCTTCCTCTTTTCCGTTGTGATGTACTATCCAAGTTGACTCTTGCGCGGCCATGTAATCCTGATCTTCCACGATGGGATCGAAATGAGCACCACCATCTTTGTTGCGAAGGGCATAGACAAGCCGCTTTCGTGTAAGACTGGAGGCCGAAGCATTGCCCTTGCCCGACTGGACAATAGGCTCACGCTCCCACCATTTGCGAAAAGAGACGTTTTCTCGGCGGTGGCTATTTCCGAGTTTAGGAATATACCGTCCGCCTTCCGAACCGATCTGCATCATCACTAAACACTCCGAGCGAAGCAGATTGTTAGGATGTATTTCGTCAGCGGTGGAAAGGTATTTCAGTTTGTCGCGTTGTTTCATTTGCGTGAGCAGGGAGATGTTTCGCTTTCCGCCATCGTGGAACAAGATATAGGCTACGGTTGCCATTCGCTGTGCTTCCCAATCTGCGCCGCCTGCATCATATGCCGCGCATGATGCGATTAAGGCTGCTGATTGAATAGAAAGCGCCCTTTGAAGGTCTTCTGGAGTGCGGATTCTTGGCATAAATATTTGCCAACTAGCCTATCGCGACCACTGAAATTTGTCCGGCGCCAGCGCGCGCGTTTCTTGGCCGGATAACAATTTCCACATCACGGTCGAGGCTGGTCAGAAAATCCATCAGGCGTTCGACGGAGAAGCCGTCGAGGCGATAGTTTGCCAGTGCCGAAATCTTCGGCTGCGGGATGCCGAGGAGTTTGGCGGCGTCGACCTGGCGGAGTTTGCGGGCTTTCAGGATTTTGTTGAGTTCGAGCGCGAGGCGCGTCTTCGCCTGACGCTCGCCCGCGTCGGCAAAGCCGATGTCGGCGAACACGTTGCGGCTGCCGCGGGTGATTTTCGTCTTAGGCATCCTTCTCGCTCGCTCTCGCTTCGTAGTCTTCTCGCGCCCGCTTCAACCGTTCCCGG
>DATJUS010000022.1:0-10413 GCA_035502175.1 Rhizomicrobium sp. | reverse complement strand
GTGGGAACCTGTACCCATGCGCCGTGCCGTGCCGTCGCGTGGAACCAGTCGTTTGCGATCTGATATTCGTGCGTGATCCACGCCGGAATGTCTTCGGCGAGCATGCGTCCGCGCAGAATGTGAGCACCATGGAGTTCGTTGAAGGTCGCGACGGTGCTCAGCATGTCGTCGCGAATCTCGTCACGTTTTTGTGCTTGCGATGTAACCCCGTAGCGCCCGGTTCGCCGGGATTTCGATCAGCTTCGCAAGCAGAATGCCCCAGGCTATGCAGACGGCAAGAAGCGCAAGCGGTTCGGCCCACCAGATGAACGTCGACCACTGCATGCCGAAAATCTGCGCGTTCCATGCCGGATACCAGCGCTGCTCCAGATAGCGGACGAACTGGAGAAAGAATGTCTGACCCATGTAGATCGCGTAGGACCATTCGCCGAGTGCCAGCACAGGCGCGGTGGAAAGCGCGCGCGCGATGATGCCGCGGTCGAAGGCGAGGGTAAGGATCAGCGCATCCATCGACAGCGCGACGTAGATATCCTGCGGTTTGTGCGCCCAGGCGCTGCGATAGATCGAGTCCAGCAACAGCAGCAGCGCCGCGATCTGTGCCAGCGTGAGCAAACCCTCCGGCAGATCGCCCCAGCCGCGCGCCATCGCCTCGCGATACAGCATCGACAGCCCGACGCCGATGCCGAACCCGGCCATCCCGCGCCAGACGCCGTTGTGAAAAGTAAGATCGAGTCCGTGCCCCGAGGTCAGTGCCAGCATGTTCAGCGCCAGCCCGCCGGCGACGATCAGCAATGCCGCACTCAGCGCATTGCCGCGCGCGAAGAACAGATAGAGCGGAAACAGCAGGCAAAGCAGGAACTCGACGCTGACGAACCACGATGCACCGTTCCAGGTGAGATAAGGCAGGATGTTCCAGGCCTGCACCAGGAACAGGCTTGCGACGAAACCTTCGAGCGTGTTTTGGGGATGATAGCGCTGGTCGTAGATCGAGACATATCCGCCATGCGCCGCGAGCGCACGCAACCCGATCACCAGCGCGAGAATGGCGAACAGCATGAACAGATGCAGCGGATACAGCCGCGCCAGCCGGGTCTTCACGAAGGTGAGATAGGTCTTCGTGCCATGCCAGAACTCAGCGGCGCGCTCGCCATAAACATGGACAAGGATGAATCCTGACAGTGCGAAGAAGAACTCGACCCAGAGATAGCCCTTTGCCACCAGCGCGTCGTACCAGAACGCGTTCTGATAGTGATGCCCCTCGCCGAAGTGGTAGAGCACCAGGATCAGCGGCGGAAACGCCCGCGCGCCGGACAACGCTTTTATCTCCACAGGCCGTGACGCTGCCATCTCTCCCCCGAGTCGGCGGGGATTATGGCACGATCAGTGTCCGATCAGATGTGTCGCGCAAATCTTCCACCAGGGCGCGGTGTAGAGATATCCGATCAGCAACTGTATCGCGAAGATCCAGACGGCACCTGCGATATAGGCCGGATGCAACCGCCGCCGCGTGATCAGGTCATAGATACCGAGGCCGACGATCAGAACGTCATTGCCGAGATAGAAATTCGGCATATAGGGCCAGAAGCGATCGCCAAACATGTGGTGAAGCGGCCCGCCTAACCAGCGCGCAAAACCCGCGTCGCTGATCATAAGCGTGGCGAGCAGGATCAGTCTTTTGTGCGCCGGCGAGTTCCCGCGCTGCAGGAATGCCGCGATCACCAGACCAGCGAACCCGACAATGTCGAATGCCTGGATCGCAAAGAATGCAGGATCGCTGTCCGGCGTTCCGAACCTGGCGCGTTGCACCACGATGGCGGTTGCCGGTCCGAGCACGATCATCAGGGCAGCGAGCGCCATCGCCGCGATGCCGAGTTGCCGATGCAGATCATGCCGGCTTCGCCGGATGAGAAGGACTTGCGTCGTCAGGACGACGAGCCATCCGACAAAAGCAACGGCGTGAAAATGGACGATGAGCGGATAGGGCGGGTCTTTGCTATTGAGATGATCGACGATGTCGCCGCCGAAGCCCATGACGATGCCGAGCCAGATCAGCGCGACATAGATGAGAAAGAAGTTGCGGTCCCACCTGTGATAAGGCGCGAATTGCGCCGTTGTGCCGGACGCCATGTGCCGCCCCCGAATAAGCCCCGCTGCACTCAATCAGGATCGGACAAAAAGCAAAAGGGCGGGGATGCCCCGCCCTCGGCTCAGATTCAAAAGGTTCGCGTCCTAGCGGTTGCCCTGTGGCGCGCGGCGCGGCTGCTGCGGACGGCTCGCGGCATTCGCATCGATCTTCTCGCGCGAGGCTTTGCGTGCCTTGGCGTGACGACGGCGCTTCTCTTTCCGCTTCGCGTTCATTCCGGCTGCGCCCATGGTCTTCAAGTCCTTGTGTCTGGCTGGTCTGTTTCGGGCCGGGAAACTAGTCAATACGCGCCGTCATTGCTAGGCCTTTTGGGCCGCCACCGGACGATGTGATACTGTGACGTCTTGGCGGATTCTGGGGGTAAAGATGCGCTTTTTGGCTTTGGCGACGGCCGGCTTGTTTCTCGCGTCGACCGCAGCGCAGGCGGCGGACCCGACGCCGGCATCCGCCGAACAGTTCCTGCGCGGGCTGTATGCGAAATATATCCCGAATGGCAAACCTACACCTTTCGTCTATCCGGATGCCAAGACCATCGCCGACCCCGCCATGATGGCATTGCTCAAACGCGACCGCGACAAATCGAATGGCGAGGTCGGCGCGATGGACAGCGACCCCATCTGCAACTGCCAGGATTGGGGCTCGATCAAGGTGACGTCCGTGCAGGTGACCATGCGGGGCAAGGACGAAGCCAACGCCGATGTCACCTTCAAAGATCTTGGCGAAGTCGAAAAGATTCAGTTCGCGCTGGTCTGGACGAAGGACGCCTGGCGCATCCACGACATCGGCGACAAGGACACGCCGAGTCTCGTAACCTATCTGAAGACTTACAAATACTGATGCTACCGCATCTCCAGTCGGCGCTCGGAATCTGCGTCATTATCCTGCTGGCGTGGCTGTTGTCGGAAGATCGTCGCGCATTTCCGTGGCGCACGGTTGCGGCGGGGCTCGCGTTGCAGGCCGCGCTTGCGATGCTTCTTCTGAAAGTGCCGCTGGCGCGTGAAGGGTTGCTCGCGCTGAATGGCGCAGTGGATGCGCTGACCGGTGCGACAAAGGCAGGCACGTCATTTGTGTTCGGTGTCGTCGGCGGCGGCACGCCACCATTCGCCGTCACCAACCCCATGGGCATGGTGAGCTTCGCGTTCCAGATATTGCCGCTGGTGATCGTGATCTCCGCGCTGTCGGCATTGCTGTGGCATTGGCGCATTCTGCCAGTGGTCGTGAAGGGGTTCGCGTTCGCGCTGCGCAAGCTGCTCGGCATCGGCGGCGCGGTGGGGCTCGGCTCCGCGGCGACGATCTTCATGGGCATGGTGGAGGCGCCGCTCCTTATCCGGCCCTATCTCTCGCGGCTGACGCGCAGCGAGCTCTTCATGCTGATGAGCGTCGGTCTCTCAACGGTCGCGGGTACCGTGTTCTTTCTCTATGCGACAATTCTCAAGGACACCGTGCCGGGGGCACTCGGTCACATCCTTATCGCGTCGATGATGTCGCTGCCTGCCGCGATCCTGATCTCATGCATCATGGTGCCAGGCGAGGCGGGCGTTGCGACCGACAGCGAGAGCGACCTCAAATACCGCTCCAGCATGGATGCGGTGGCGAGAGGGACCGAAGACGGTCTCAAGATCTACCTGCAGATCCTTGCAATGCTGATCGTGATGGTCGCGCTGATCGCGCTGGCCGACGCGATCCTGAAGAATCTGCCGTGGCTTTGGGGTGCACCTTTGTCATTGGAGCGGATATTCGGCTGGCTGTTCGCGCCGGTGGTCTGGCTGTACGGCATTCCGTGGTCCGAGGCCGCGACCGCAGGCAGTCTCATGGGCATCAAGACGATCCTGAACGAGCTCGTCGCCTATCTGAACCTGGCGGCGCTGCCCAGGGGCGCGCTCGATCCGCGCGCCACGCTGATCATAGTCTATGCGATGTGCGGTTTCGCCAATCTCGGCTCCGTCGGGATCATGATTGCGGGTATGAGCACATTGATCCCGGAGCGGCGCGACGAGATCGTGCCTCTGGCCATGCGTGCCCTCGTGTCGGGAACCATGGCGAGCGGATTGACCGGCGCGATGATCGGACTCCTACCAATCGTTTGATTGTCACCGGCCAAGGCGTATGCTCGACGCATTACGAGCCGGGGGGCTCGATGAGCGACGCAAAAGCACGTTTCCATTTCCGGCCGGTGCCTATCCTGGTTGCCGTCCTTCTGACCTTTGGGCTTCCGTATGTCGCCCAGGAAGTGGTCGACACGGCGCGTCACTATTCGCATCTGGTGCCGGGATTTGCAGACAGGCTCGGCTGGCTGACCGCGCATCACACCGTCCTGCTGATACTGGGTTTGATCTCGATCGGCATCGCGAAGTTGATCGTTCCTGCAGATTACGGTCTCGATCTGCAAGATGAGCGCAGTTATGTCGCGGTCGCGTTTCTGTGGGGCATCATCTTCGGCGTGCTGCTGACGCTTGTCGAAGTCGGCCCGAGCCTTCTGGCGCATGTCGCGCCGAAACTCGATCCCTCGCAAACGGAGAACATTCCCGGCTGGCTCGCCTTTAACGGGCTGTATGTGGGCCTTGCGGAGGAAATCCCATTCCGTGCGCTGGTGGTGACCTATCTTGCGGCGACGATGCCGGGAAGCTGGCGGATCGGCCGCTATTCCATGAACGCAGCCGGCGTCGTGGCGGCGCTTATCTATGCCATCTGGGCCGCGGGTTTCCTGACGGCGCCGCTGCTGGTTTCGCTCGCGCAGTTCGTATGTCAGTTCCTGCTGGGCGTTCTCTATGCCTACTGGCTCGAGAAATCGAAGAGCGTGATCGCGCCGATCGTCGGGCATAACGTCAGCAGCCTCACGCAGTACGGGCTGATGCTTGGCCTCGTCATGCTGTTGTCGTGAGCGCGAATGCCTTCGCCAGAAGCTCGTAGGATTTCAGCCGCGACGCGTAATCGTAGGTGATCGTCACGACGACGAGTTCTTCCGCATCATGCGCTTCCGCCACACGCAGCAATCCCGTTCGTACCTGCTCCGGCGTGCCGACGATGGAGCGGCGCTGCACGGTGCGCAGAAGCGCGAGCTCCTGATCGTTGAAGGGATATTCCTTCGCCTCTTCGAGCGCGGGGAATGGGATCGGGTTTCCCGTGAGAAGCTTCACGACCCATAAATTGCGCGAGGTCGCGAGTGCGCGGGCGTCCTCCTCCGTCTCCGCCGCGAGTGCCGCGACGCCCATCGATACGCGCGGGCGAGGACAGGCCGCGCTGGGCTTGAATCGCTCGCGGTAGGCGGCGACCGCATCTTCGCTGCCTTCGGGATTGATGAAGTGCGCATGGCTGAACGGCAGGCCGAGTTCGCCGGCATAGACGGCACCATGCATTCCTGATCCCAGCATCCAGAGCTCGGGGCCCGCGGAGATATCGCCCCGCGGCATCGCGTGGATATTCCGATAGGGGTGATCGTTGGGGATCGGTGCGCGTCCCGATGCATCGTCGAGGAATTGCCGCAGCAGAAATACCTGACTTGGAAATGCATCGATGTCCCAGCCTTGCGGTCCGGCCTGCAGCGCCCGCGCCGTCATCTGATCCGTACCGGGCGCCCGTCCCAGACCGAGATCGATCCGGCCCGGGTTGAGCACCTCCAGCATCCGGAACTGCTCTGCGACCTTGAGCGGCGAGTAGTGGGTCAACATCACGCCGCCGGAGCCCACGCGGATCGATTTGGTTTCGGACGCCACGCGTCCAATCAGAATTTCCGGCGCCGAACCGGCAAACGAATTGCTGTTGTGATGCTCGGCCAGCCAGTAGCGGTGATAACCGAGCGCTTCGCAGGCTTTGGCGAGCGCAATTGTCTCCGCCACCGCATCGGCGGCGGTGCCGCCTTTGCGGATAGGTGATTGATCGAGAACAGAAAGTAGCATGCGGTCACTATGGCACACGCGTGACATGCCGCTACGATATTTACCGATTCCCTACCTTTTCCGGGCGAAAGTTCCCGCATGACCCAGTCCACCTACGCGCCGAAGCCCCCGGTCGATGAACTGACGATCCCGGAATATTCTTCGGGCCGTGTTGTCGGTCTCGATAACATCGAGAGCATGACGCTGCGCCAGATCGCGGATCACTGGAACGGGCTGCGCGGCTATCGGTTGTTTCCGTCGCGCAACGATTTCAAGCCGGTCAACTTGAGGCGTCTGTTGCGACACGTGACGCTGCTCCGTGTGATTGATGGCGGCGCGGACTACCAGTTTCGCGTTATGGGCGACGTCCATGTGCAGGCATACGGCGAAAATTTCTCGAACCTGATGCTGAGCCAGATGGGTCGTCAGCATCCGAAGTTCGCCGAAGGGCTCAAGATTTTCTATGACGGTGTTCGCATGGGACGCCAGCCCGTCGCCTATCGCGGCTGGATCGGCCGGGACATGCCCGAGACCAAGTATTCCTTCCACGAAGTCATCTACCTTCCGCTCGGGGACACGGATGCGACCGTGGACCACATCATTTCAGCAGGCATCTATCTCGGCCGCGGCGGCTTCGAGATCGGCTGACGGCTTGCTTTTCGCGCGGATACGCTAATCTATCCTCCGGCTTTTGACGGAGGCGCGTGTGGCGCTGGATACCGAAACGCGCAACCAACTCATCGACACGGTGCGCCGCTTCGTGCGCGATGTGTGCATTCCCATCGAAGCCAAGGTTGCGGAAGAAGACCGTGTGCCCGATGCCGTGATCGCGCAGATGCGCGAACTCGGACTGTTCGGTCTGTCGATCCCCGAAGAATTCGGCGGCCTCGGACTCTCGATGGAGGAGGAGGTTCTGGTGGCGATGGAACTGGGCCACACCTCGCCGGCATTCCGCTCGGTCATCGGAACCAATGTCGGCATCGGCAGCCAGGGCGTGGTGATGTTCGGCACGGATGCCCAGAAGCAAGAGTGGCTGCCCAAGCTCGCGAGCGGCGAAACGGTCGCGAGCTTCTGCCTGACAGAACCGGGAGCCGGTTCGGATGCGGCGTCGCTCAAAACGACCGCGATCCTCGATGGTGACCATTATGTCGTGAACGGCACCAAGCGGTTCATCACCAACGCCAACCGTGCCGGCATGTTCACGCTGATGGCGCGCAGCGATCCGTCGAAGAAAGGCGCTAGCGGGATTTCCGCGTTCATCGTGCCCGCCGGCACGAAGGGTATCCACGTCGGCAAGCCAGAGAAGAAGATGGGTCAGCAGGGCGCGCATATCTGCGACGTCGTGTTCGAGAATGCGCGCTTGCCGGCGCATCTGCGATTGGGCAAGGAGGGCGAAGGCTTCAAAGTCGCAATGCAGGTGCTCGACCGCGGGCGGTTGCATATCTCCGGTGTTTGCGTGGGAGTTGCGGAGCGTCTGATAACCGAGGCGGTCAACTATGCGCGCGAGCGAGAGCAGTTCGGCCAGCGCATCGGCGACTTTCAGCTTGTGCAGGCGATGCTCGCGGATTCGCAGACGGAGATGTACGCGGCGCGGTCCATGGTCCTCGATGCCGCGAAGAAGCGCGATGCCGGTGAGAGCGTAACGATGGAGTCGGCTTGCGCGAAATACTTCGCTTCCGAGATGGTCGGCCGTGTCGCGGATCGCGCGGTACAGATATTCGGCGGCGCGGGTTATGTCGCGGATTACGGCATCGAACGTTTCTATCGGGACGTGCGCATCTTCCGCATCTATGAGGGTACCAGCCAGGTGCAGCAGCTCGTCATCGCGCGCAATCTGCTGAAGGGCGAGTGATTGGCGGAAAGTCTTGGCAAACTCCTTGGCGAAATCCGCGCCTGTCGTATCTGCGAACAGATTCTTGAACCGCGTCCGGTTCTTCAGGTCACCAAAAAGGCGAAGCTCCTGATTGCCAGTCAGGCGCCGGGGCTTCGCGTGCATCAGACCGGGCTATCGTTCAACGATGCGAGCGGCGACCGCTTGCGGGACTGGATGGGCGTTGATCGCGAGACGTTCTACGACGGTTCCAAGATCGCGCTGGCCGCGATGGCGTTCTGCTTTCCGGGCTATGTCGCGTTCGGTGGCGACAAGCCTCCGCCGAAAGTTTGCGCGGCGCATTGGCGCTCGCGGCTGCTGGCGGCGCGGCCGGCGTTCGAGACCACCCTTCTGGTCGGTAGCTACGCGCAGGCCTGGCATCTGGGAAACGGCGCCAAAGCGAACATGACCGAGACGGTGAAGGCTTGGCGGGAATATGCGCCGCGCTATATTGCCTTGCCGCATCCTTCGTGGCGCAACAGCGGCTGGATCAAGAAAAATCCATGGTTCGAAGCGGAACTACTGCCCCATCTGCGCCGGCGCGTGCGGCGTGTCTTGTCATCCTAGCGCTGCTCTCAGCGTGCGCGCCGCGCGTTGCGCAACAAGGTCTTGAGAACCTCAAGCCGGCGATCGAGCAGGATGTATTTGTCGCTCGCGACGGCGAGAAACTTGCGCTGCGCCACTGGGACGCGGCATCGCCGATCGCCGTCATCGTGGCGCTGCATGGCATGGGCGATTATTCGAACGCGTTCGACATGCCGGCGACGTTCTGGGCCCAGAACGGCATCACGACCTACGCCTATGACCAGCGGGGATTCGGTAAGTCTCCGAACCCCGGCCTGTGGGCGGGCGCCGATGCGTTGCGCGGCGATCTCGATGATTTTGTGGATGCGGCGCGCGCCAGGCATCCGGGTGTCCCGGTGTATGCACTTGGCGAAAGCATGGGCGGCGCTGTCGTGCTGACTGCGCTTGCAAGCAACAATCCGCCGCATGCGGACGGTATCATTCTTGTCGCGCCCGCGGTGTGGTCGCGCGAGGACATGCCGTGGTCCTATCGCGCAGCGCTTTGGACGGTGGCGCACACCGCGCCGTGGCTGACATTCACCGGCCGGGGGCTCAATATCTGGCCGTCGGACAATATCGAGATGCTGCGCAAGATTTCGCGCGATCCGTTATTCCAGCACGAGACACGTGCCGATGCGATCTACGGGCTCGTCAATCTGATGGATGAGGCGCGCAGGGCGCCGCAACATCTCACGGCGAAGGCGCCGATCCTTTTCCTGTACGGTGCAAACGATCAGATCATCCCCAAAGAGCCGACAGAGCAGGTGATCAGGGAATTGGGGAAGCAGGCTCTCGTTCACCGTTACGAACACGGCTATCACATGCTGATGCGCGACCTGGACGCCAAAAAAGTGTGGAGCGACACGCTGGATTGGATAGCCAGCGGTCGCTCCACAACCATGGACTGATTAGCGTCCGTTCGTTGGGGGCGGTGGCCCCTGATCGTCGCCGTTATAGCCCGGAGGCGGTCCGTCATTCGGTCCACCATCCGGCCCGGGGCCCATATCGCTGGGCTGCGCCGGCACCTGTTCCCAATTCCGGCAATTCTTCACGTACGGATAGTAACCTTCCGGGCTGCTGCAGTGGTACCACACGCCACCGCCATATCCGCCGCCGGGTCCACCGTATCCGGGGCCACCCTGATCATAGCCACCCTGATCGCCCGGGCCGCCCTGGTCATAGCCACCTTGGTCGCCGTATCCGCCCTGATCGTCATCGTCGTAGTTTTCGTCGTCGTAATACGTGTCCGAAACGTAGCCGGGATACGGATAGGCGGGTGCGTCATAGAAATACCAGCTCGGGCCGACATTCCACCACCAGCCGTAGCGGCCGTGCCACCACGTGTGGCGCCAGCGTCCGCCGACCCACCAGCGATGTTCAGCCGGTGTGAAGTGGCGAAAATCGTGGCGCAGCACGAAATGCGCACGCGCGTGCGCGTAAGGGTGATGTGCCAAGAAGCGGTGCGGATGGTCTATCGGTGCCGCTCCGGCCGGCACGGTCGAGACCAGCGCGGTCCCGGCCAGCAGGGCCGAAAAGAGAATGCCTTTGTTCATGTCGTTACTCCTGTCGCGGGGGCGAGATCGTCGGATAGCAGTTAAGAGGTCCGATCCTGAACCGCAGATGAACTGCTCTATTTTGCCGATTATTTAATGTCCTGCCGTCCCGAAACGTTCCATTCGCGCGCGAATTGCCGTGTCGCGATGGCGGTTTGCGCGCGTTTTCCGTGATCTTGAGAATCTGCCAAGATCGCGCCACATTTCGAACGCCCGCCAGCTCCGGAAATCAGACAATGAGATCGTCGCGTCGCATTCTCACCGCGCTTTGCATCCTGCCGCTTGCCGCATCCGCGCATGCTGCAAACGAACCGTTCACGATGGAGCAGGCGCTCAGCTATCCCTACGCGACCGAGATGGCCGCTGCGCGCAATGGCGGGCACATCGCATGGGTACGCAATGTCGCTG
>DATJUS010000021.1:0-15323 GCA_035502175.1 Rhizomicrobium sp. | reverse complement strand
CGGCGGCGTGATGCACATCCGCCCGGACGGCAGCCAGGCCCTGATCACGACCGGCGACGCGGGAGCGGGTGCGCAGAATCTTGTCGAGGGCACGCTGCCCAACGGCCTCGCCTTCGCGCGCAACGGCGACATCCTGATCGCGAATTTCGGCACCGATGTTCTGGAAGTCATGGCGCGTGACGGCGCGCGCCGCACGCTTTACGACAGCATCGACGGCAAGCGGCTCGGCAAGGTGAATTTCGTCCTGCGCGACAGCAAGGACCGCCTCTGGATCACGGTCTCGACGAAGATCAATCCGTGGCCGGACGCGATCCGCAACTATCAGGCCGACGGTTACATCGCCATGATCGACGACACGGGCATCCGCATCGTCGCCGACGGCTTCTATTTCACCAACGAGATCCGCTTCGATGCCGATGAGGAATGGCTCTATGTCGCCGAGACCTGCGCGCGGCGCGTCACCCGCCTGCACATCATGCCGGACGGATCGGTGCGCGAGCGCGAGATCTATGGTCCGCGCTCGCTCGGCTCCGGCCTGATCGACGGCATCGCGTTCGACTCCTATGGCAATCTGTGGGCGACGATGGTGTTCGCGGACAGGCTCGTCGCGATCACGCCGACGGGCGATCTGCTCACGCTCTTTGAAGACGGTGACCGCGAAGCCTCGGCGAAGTTCGACGCGGAATTCGACCGCGGCACGCCAATCAGCCCCGAAACCATGAACGCGAGCGGCGGCAAGATCGCGCCGTGGCTCACCAGTGTGACGTTCGGCGGCCCCGATCTGCGCACCGTCTATCTCGGCACGCTGAAGGCGACCACCCTGCCCTGTTTCGAAAGCCCGATTGCGGGCCTGCCCATGATCCATTGGAGCGAACGATGATCGATATTTCGCGCAGAGGCCTTGTTCTCGGCGCTGCAGCGCTGTCCGCTGCGACGCAAGCATCTGCCGAACCTCCGAAACAGCCCCGCGCGCTGCCGAAGGATTTTCTCTGGGGCACGGCGATCTCGGCGCATCAGAGCGAAGGCAACAACACCAACAGCGATTCCTGGCTGCGCGAGAACATTCAGCCGACGATGTACAAGGACCGCTCCGGCGACGCCTGCGACTCCTATCATCGCTATGCGGAAGACATCGCCATCGCGGCGCAGCTCGGCTTCAACTGTTACCGCCTCGGCATCGAATGGGCGCGCATCGAACCGAGCGAAGGGCATTTCTCCAACGCCGAACTCGACCACTATGCCAATGTGCTGGAGACCTGCCGCAAGCACGACCTCAAACCCATCGTCACCTTCAACCATTTCACGACGCCATTGTGGTTCGCGGAACGCGGCTGCTTCGAGGTCGCGGATTCGCCCGCGCTGTTCGCGCGGTTCTGCGGCAAGGCAGCGGAGCACCTGGGCGGCCTCATGCACATGGCGACGACGTTCAACGAAGCCAATATCGGTCTGCTGCTGCCGTTTTTTCCAGGCTACGACAAATATCGCGAATTCGCCGCGCTCACGACCGCCGCTGCCGCGAAAGCAACGGGCTCGCCGAAATTCTCAAGCCTCGCCATCGGCGATCCCGCGATCACGACGCCGCTGCTGCAGGAAGCGCATCGCAAAGGCTACGCGGCGATCAAGGCCGCGCGTCCCGATCTGCGGGTGGGCATCAGTCTCACCACACAGGACATCCAGTCCGTCGGCGATCCGTCGCTGGTGGAAATCTATCAGAAGAAACTCTATGGCGACTGGATCGATATCGCGCGCAACAGTGCCGATTTCATCGGCATCCAGACCTACACGCGTTTCCGGGTTGATGAGAAAGGCCTAGTCATGCCGCCGAAAGACGCGGAGCTGACCGCGGCGGGTTATGAATTCTATCCGCCCGCGCTCGCCAACACGATCCGCTGGGCGCACCGCGTCATCGGCAAGCCGATCTATATCACCGAGAGCGGCATCGGCACCGACGACGACACGCGCCGCATCGCGTTCATCGATCAGGCGCTCGCCGGTGTGCGCGACTGTCTCGACGAAGGCATTCCGGTGCATTCCTACCTCTACTGGTCGCTTCTCGACAATTTCGAGTGGACGTCCGGCTACGACAAGCATTTCGGACTCGTCGCGGTCGATCTTCAGACTTTCAGGCGCACCCTGAAGCCGAGTGCGTTGCATCTCGGTGCGATCGCGCGTGCCAACAGCATCTGACGATCAGAACGTCTGGCGGCTGCGCGCGTAAGCCAGAGCCATGCACGCACCCGTGACGATCACGCAGACAAACGGGATCGCACCCGGCAACGGTTGCGATGCAGTCAGGGCCGACAAATCCGGCGCGAGGGCCGCGACACATCCCGCGGCGAACACGCCGCCCGCAACCACGCCCCCCGTGTAGCGATAGAACTGGCGCCGCGCGCGGCGTTCCAGCACCGCAAGACGGAAAGCAGCGTCGGAGGCTTTCGGCCGCTCCGCACGGAAGAATGCCGCGAGCTTTGTCTCGGTGTCGCTCATGATGTCTCACCCAACACGGCCAGCAGTTTGGCACGTCCGCGCGCGACATGCGACTTCACCGTGCCGAGCGGGAGATTCAGCGCCTGCGCGGCGTCGGCATGCGAGAAATCCTCAGAGAGACACAGCACAACGGCCGCACGCTGCTCAAGAGGCAGAAATGAAAGCGCGGCTTTCAACGCGATACCCTCTTCAACGCTGATTTCGTTCGGCCGCTCCAGTTCCACGCGGTCGACATAATTCGTGTCGCGTGTCCGTGCGCGAAACCACGAACGCCGCGCACTCTTGGCCTTGCGCCAGGCGATGGCGCACAACCATGTTCGCACGCTGGCATCGCCGCGATAGGTCGAGAGCTGCGAGCAGGCGGTGAGGAATGTTTCCTGCGCGAGATCTTCCGCCTCGTCACGGCTGCCGGCGATGCGTGCGAGGAACGCACGCACCGCCTGCTGGTGCCGGTCGATGAGACGGGAGAGATCGGCGACCGATCCGTCCCGCGCCGCGGCGACAAGCGCGGCATCGTCATCATCCGTCATTCGTGGAGCTGCGGCTCAACGCCTGGACGAGATTGGAAAGCGCCAGTGCCGCCATGACGAAGGAGGTGATGGCGAAGCCGAGCACAAACGGCCAACCGCCGCCCGTGCTGCTGAACCAACCCGCTGTGAAGATGAAGCCGATGGCCATAACGGTGAAGAAGACAAACGACGCCCAAGGATTCTTTTTCTTTTCAGAACTGGCGCGGCTGAGCACCGCGAGGACGCTGGCCGGCGGCTCCGTCCCCTTTTCGGCGTAGGTCCGCAGCACGTCGAGCGCCTTCTTCTGCCGCCCGAATTCGCCCGCCACGGCCATGAACGCGATCCCCATGCCGAGAATCGGGAAGATCAGCCAGAAAAACTCGCGGAAAAGCTCAATCATCGTCGCATCCTTCGTATGTCCGGCGGATATCCGCCCCTGTTCGATGCTTGGTGCCCGCCGGCGGGCAGATTGGATGCAGCCGCTCAGGGCCGGAAAAGGGCGGCAGCGGCAATAATCAACTCGGCAAGGATGAGGATCACGATCAGCAATTCCAGACGGGCAGAGCGCGCGGTGTCCATCATGTCTGTGAAGGTCTCGGCGGCGCTGCCGACCACCGTCACCTTGCCATTCAGCAACGTGCCGCGCTCGATGATCTCATATTCATCCTCGAGGCGCGCGTACAGGCGGCCAAGTTCGGGATGCTCCCATAGCACGTCGGGCTTCTCGGCGAAGGCGATGCGGCCGGATACGCGATGCTGTGCGAGCAGCGCGCTGCCGATCAGCCGCAGCAATGCCGTGCGCGATTTTGGGAGCTTGCCGCTGACCGCCAATCTGCTCGCTTCCGGCTCTATCGTGTCGAAGACCGATGCGATTTCACGCTCATAGCGCGCGAGCGCGACGCTCTTTGCGAGGATATCGCCGAGCACGAGGACATGCGCGAGGCTCAGTTCCCTGATCTGGAACACGCCGTTGGCTGCGGCACCCTCTTCGTCGCCCGCGCGAATTTCAAGCGCGACACGCTCTTCCTCGATGGGGCCGGCAGGCGGCGCCTCGGCCTGAAACTGTGCCAGCGCTTGCTTTTCTTCGTCGTCCGTCAGGCCGACAAAAACGACGACGCCATAGCGGAACACCACGACGTAGCCCTCGCCCTCGCGATAGCAGAACGGCACCGTGGAGACGACGCCCTTGAACCGTGAACGATCGATGACAATGCGGTCGCTGATATGGACGCCGTGCGCGGACAGCGTGCGCGCCGGCAAAGGCATCGCTGCCGGCGTGGTTAGAGTCGCGCGCTGATCGAGAACGGTCATACGCCGGGAAAATACCCCCGCGCTGCCGCCGCAGCCAGCGAATGTTTGAGGCTATTTGCGGCCGTTGACGATCTGAAACAGCGGGTTGGACGTCGGTTCCGCGATCTTTTTCAACGTGTTCACATCGCGGTGCCGAAACAGTTCGTCGCGACCGCGCACCTTCAGCATCGTGTCGGAGACGTAGCTCCAGCTGCCATCGGTATTGAACGTGATCTCCAGGGAATAGGAATCCGTCCGGAATGCATATTCGAGGAAATCGGTGGAGCAGATTCCGTAATTCGTCTGCCCGCGCGCGGCATTGACGACGATCTTCATATCGTCAGGCTTGCCGTGACCGACGGCCAGCGCCGTCTGCCCACGCGGAATGGTGAGCGATTGCATGATCAGGCCCGTTTCCCGCTCCCACAGCCAATAGCCGACCTGATCGTGGAACGTGATGTCTTCTTCGGGCGTGTTGATGTGGACGTGATAGCGCAGACCGTAGAGCAGTTGGGGCCCGTTGGCCTGCGGATCGATCGGCTGCATCTCGATGCGCTCGATGTAGTTGCGCCGCTCCGGCCCCGCGGCCTTCGGATTCAGGTCGACGCCATTCGCGCTTTGCCACACGCCCGCGAGGCGGCGCAGCGGACCGAGATTGGCGAGTGTATCGGGATCGACATCGTCCTGCTCGGTGAAGATGTCCTCTGGAAACGGATTCACGTCTACGGCCCCTTCGAAATCGAAAAGCAATTCAAAATACCCAGCGTGTACATCCTAGCGATTCAGATGCGCGCTGCAATTCTTGAGGCACTATTTCTCGTAGAAGTAATAGCAACCGATCAGCGTCTGGCTGGTCTTTGGGCTGTCATCGGCCATCACAGTGATTGTCCGTTGCGCCGCGACTTCGAGTTCACAGGACTTCATGCCATCGCTGGCCTCGCAATGAACGAGCTTCTTGCCCGCCGCTTTCTCGATCGCGGCGCGCGCCTTTTCATAGGGCGCATCGACAGTGAGCGAGAACCCCACCCCCATGCCGACACTGTCGGGAAACAGCTGCACGACGCGCAGGCCCAGGACCGACACGTTCACCTTCGGCTTCGGAAGCCAGTACGGTTCGTTGTCTTTCCGCGCAAACACGCCCATGACATGGTCGCGAAAGACACCGAATGCCTTCGCATCGGTCTTCGTCCAGTCGACCCAGGAATCCTGACACATCGCCATGCGCTCGATGGCGGGATCATCCGCCGCGCGAACGGGAAAAACGGCGAGCAGCGCCAGGGCGGCGCCCGCCAGTCGAAATATCTTCACGACAATCTCCATCAAACAATGCGCGACGCTACCACGAAACTCCGCAGCCCGCGCAGCGTTATCGGATGCAGCAACCCAAGACACCGAGCCGGATGCCCGACTACACGCTCTATTACTGGTCCGTTCCGTTCCGCGGGCAATTCGTACGCGCAGTGCTCGCCCATGCGGGAAAGACCTGGGACGAAGCCGGCGACGACGCCATCTCCCGTCTCATGGAAGGCGCCGTGAAGAAAATGCCGGTGCCGTTCATGGGGCCGCCGCTGCTGATCGACCGCAGGAACGATTTCGCCATCGCCGAGATGCCGGCCATCGTTCTCTATCTCGGCGAGACGCTGGACCTGATGCCCACGACACCGACGTTGCGCGCGCTGACCATGAAGATCGTCAACGACGCCAACGATGTGATCGATGAAATCACCCTGCAAGGCGGAATGCAGATGTGGACCGAGAAGCGCTGGAAGGAGTTCGTCCCGCGTCTGAAGAAATGGATGTCGTTCTGGGAAGAAACCGGACGCCGCCATGGACTGAAGAAAGCTCACGGCTACCTTCTCGGCGGTGACTCGCCGGGGATTGCCGACGTGGTGACGGCAACGCTGTGGTCCACGATGACGGAGCGCTTCGGGAAGATCGGCACGATCCTCAAACGCACCGCGCCAATGACGGCCGCGCTCTCGGCGCGCATGTATGAACGACCGGCGCTGGCGTCCCTCGCCGCAAAGGCACGCGAGGATTACGGCGACGCATATTGCGGCGGCAAGATCGAGAAATCATTGCGCAAGGTGTTGCGCATCTGATTTTCGCTAGGAACCGGACGCGGCCGTGAAGACGGCAAGTTGTGCCGCGAATGCGCGCTGGAACGCGGGCCGTGCTTCGCCGCGGGCGACATAGGTGGCGACGTTCGCGAACTCGTCCAGCAATCCCGATGCGCGCAGGCGGCGCAGCACGGCAATCGTCATCAAATCACCGGCGCTGAATGCCCCATCGAGCCAGTCTGCGTCGCCCAGGCGTTTGGAGAGCGCATTCAATCGCGCGCGTATGCGGTCTTTTACCAGCAACAGGCGGTCGGCCGCCCACGGCTTGTCATTCTCCAGAAGGACCGCGGTCTGGAGATCGAGGATCGGCGGCTCGATTGTGCTGAGCGCGGAGAACAGCCACCCGATCGCGCGTGCGCGCGCCCGCGCCTCGTCCGGCAGAAGGCCCGGACGCATCTCCGCAACATGCAGCACGATCGCACCGGACTCGAACAGGACAAGACCGTCTTCTTCATAGGTTGGAATCTGTCCGAAGGGATGACGCGCCAGATATGCGGGCTGCTTCATCTCCTCGAATGTCACGAGATGAACGTCGTAGTCCTGTCCGACTTCCTCGAGCGCCCAGCGGACGGGCATGTCGCGCGCCAGGTCACGGCCGCGATCGGGAGACGCTTTGAACGCGGTGAGGATGGGTTTCACAGCATTGGCACCGATGCGTAGAACCCCTTAGTGGCCTGACAGGCTTCCAGTGCGCGTTGGTAGCCGTCGCGTCCGGTGGTGCGTGCCATGTAGGCCCTCTCCGCCGCGTCGAGAACGATGCCGCCGCGTCGTCCGGCCAGGTTCAAGGTGTAGGTGACCGAGATGTCTGCCGCCGTAAACGCATCACCCGCCATATAGGATGCGCTTGCGAGCTGCCGCTTCACCAGCTTCATGCGGTTGTTGAACTGGTTCAGCGCCCATCGCGCACCCCAATTGTCGCGCTCGCTCGGCGGCGCGACGAAGCCGCTGACCACGACGACCTGGATGTTCGCGCCGAGACCGGCCTCGCCGAGATGCAGGAACTGCTGATACAGGCCGAATGCGGGATCGTTCGGCGCAGGTGCGAGCGGTGCGCCGCTTTTCGATTCATGCCCATGACGCGCGATCAGATATTCCATGATCGCAATCGACTCGACCATCGTGACGTCGCCGTCGGTGAGCGCCGGGATGAAGCCGCCGGGGTTGATCGCCAGGAACTCCGGATCGTTCTCGACGCCGGCAAGCAGATCGACCTGCCGGATCCGGTACGGCAATCCCATCTCCTCCAGCAGCCAGACAACGCGAAAGCCCCTGCCCTCGCCCCAGACGGTGATCATGTCTCGCTCCTCATTGCTCGCGCCGGAAATTATCCCCGGCTGCCCGCGCGAAAGCCATGCCCCTTGACGCCGCCGATCGGCGCCCTCTATACTGAACCATATGGTTCAATATTCGACAGCCCACCTCGACGCTTCTTTCGCTGCGATCGCTGACGCCACGCGGCGCGGCGTTCTCCAACAACTTGGCCGCGGGGATTCCTCGATCACGGATCTGGCCGAGAAGTTCCATATGACGCTGACGGGCATGAAGAAGCATGTCGGCGTTCTGGAAGAGGCCGGGCTCGTCGCGACGGAAAAGGTCGGCCGCGTGCGGACCTGCCGGCTCGGCCCGCGCGTTCTGGCGGAAGAGACGGCGTGGATCGAAGCCTATCGCGAACTCTGGGCTGCGCGCTTCGACGCGCTGGACGAGGTTGTCGAGGAATTGAAACGGAAGGAAAAAGGCGATGGCCGCAAACGGAAAAAATGATCTCACGAAAGCGGAACGGGAGTCGGATCGCGCGCTTGTCGTCACACGCACCTTCAACGCGCCGGCGCGGATCGTGTTCAAGGCCTGGACCACAGCGGAATTGTTCCGGCAATGGTGGGTGCCGAAATCGTACGGCCTGACCCTGCTGTCCTGCGAAATGGACGCAAGAGTCGGCGGCGGCTATCGCCTGGTGTTCCGTCATCCGGAGTCGGGGGAGCCCATGCCGTTCTTCGGGCGCTACCTCGAAGTGGTGCCCAATGCCCGCCTCGTCTGGACGAATGAGGAAGGCGGCGAAGATGGCGCCGTTACCACCGTGACCTTCGAGGAAAAAGGCGGCAAGACACTGGTCGTCATGCAGGACCTATATCCCTCCAAGAAAGCGCTCGACGAAGCCATCGCGTCGGGAAGCACAGCCGGCGGATTCGAAGAACAGTTCGCGCAACTGGAGGCGCTTCTGCCAACGCTATAGAGCGATGCCGCTCTAGCTTGTCGCCGCAACGCCATCGCGTATCGCGGCGACGAGCACATCGGCGTCGATATCCCTGAGCGTCCTGAACTTGATGCAATAGCCGCTCACGCTCGCCTTGCCGAGTTTCTTGCCATAGGTCTTCGCCAGATGTGTTTTGTCTTCAAGGCCCATGACGTAAACCGAAACGCCGGTCGTGTTCGCGCTGAGTCCGATCTGGTAGAACTCGCGGGTTTTCCCGCCGGCATAGTGGATCGTGTAGAGCCCGTATCCGATGTTCGGGTTGGAGACGATCTTGCCCTCGGCATCTTTGCCGTCGAGGAACCACAATCTGCACCGCGGTATCGTTTTCCGGATGAGGCGGTCCAGCGCGCGCATATCGCTCTGCTTCGGTTCGGGCTGAGCGGCGATGTATTTTTCAATCTGCTCTTTGATCTGCGCAGCCATCTCCGGTCCCTCAGCATCTTGATCATGCTTTCACGAACTACGGTCTCAATCTAGATTGAAAGAAGCTGCACGGAGCGTTCGCACATGGGAAAACTTGTCTTCGGAATGATGCAGTCTCTCGATGGCTATGTCGACGGCGTCGGCGATACGTTGCAATTCCCGCCGCCCGGTCCCGCGCTGACACAGCACTTCAACGATCAATTCCGCCGCAACGCGGGCAGTCTGAATGGCCGGCGCATGTACGAGATCATGCGTTATTGGGACGAAGACCGGCCGGAGTGGGACGCGAGCGATCGTGAGTTTGCGCAGTTGTGGCGGGCGAAGCCGAAATGGGTGGTGTCGCGCTCGCTGAAATCGGTTGGCGCGAACGCCACGCTTGTCGCGGGCGGCCTCGAAGCGTTCGCGCGCAAGCTCAAAACGGATATCGACGGCGAGATCGACGTGGGCGGTCCGGACCTCGCGGGACAGCTCACCGCACTCGGTCTTATCGATGAGTATCGCCTCTACTACCGGCCCCTCGTGCTCGGCGCCGGCAAACCGTTTTTCTCGGGCGCGCGCCCGCCGCTTCGTCTCGTCGCCACCGAGCGTTTCGGCGACGAGGCCGTTTGCGTGACCTGCGTTCCGGCCTGATCGCGAAACGAAAGCCTGTGCCATTTCTCAGGCGACCGGAATCCTCTCCCGCATGCGGGAGAGGACTTCGGCGACGCGAATGAACGCTACTTCTTCGTCAGGCTGTACACCGCGCCCTGCTGCTGGATCGCGCCGTACTGAACCGTCCCGTAGAACGTGCCGTTGTTCCGAACCAGACCGGCGGAATAGCCGCTGCCATCGACGCCGGTGAAGGTGTGCAGGACCTTTTCCTTGCCCTTCGCGGTGATCTCATAGACGACGCCGCACTGACAGGTCGGATCGCCGCCGGCATTGGCGGTGCTGTAGAGATTCTTGCCGACAAGAAGCATGTCGCCTTCCGGACTCGCGCCATCGGTGCCGCCGGTGAAGGCATAAAGCGTGGTCAGCGCGCCGTCCGTCGTCAGCTTGAAGACGGTGCCGGAATTGTTCGCGCCGCCATCCC
Source organism: Rhizomicrobium sp. (assembly GCA_035502175.1). Taxonomy (GTDB): domain Bacteria; phylum Pseudomonadota; class Alphaproteobacteria; order Micropepsales; family Micropepsaceae; genus Rhizomicrobium. The sequence continues at coordinate 5,171 of DATJUS010000021.1, read as the reverse complement.
CCGTGCTGCCATAGAGCGTGCCGTCGCCGTCGATCGCCAACCCGCCATAGACAAAGCTGCCGTCGTTGCCGCCGGTGAAGCTGTAGACCGTGCTGAAATTTCCCGCGGTGTCGTACTTGAACACCGACCCTTCGCCGTTCGCGCCGCCAAAGGCCGTCACGCCATAGAGGTTTCCGGCCTTGTCAGCGACAACGCCATGCTCCGGAAATTCACCGTCAGCACCGCCCGTGAAGGTGTGCAGCACCGTCATTGTGCCGTCCGCGCCGTATTTGAACAGCGTGCCGGAAGAATCCGCGCCACCGAACAGCGCGGTGCCGTAGTAATTGCCCGCCTTGTCGCGATAGAGATTGCCGCGCGCTTCCGAGCCTTCGTCCGCGGTGAAGGCGTGCAGAACCTTCAGCTTGCCCTTCCCGTTCAGCTGGAAGATCGTGCCGTTGCCGTTGGCGCCGCCGCTCGTCGTGGTGCCGACCAGATCGCCGTTGCGCAGCAGCGTGACCGCGCCATCGGGCTGCGCACCGTCGGTGTCGCCGGTAAAGAAGTGCAGCACCGTATATGTGCCGTCAGGCGCCAGCTTGAACACGACGCCGTCGCCATCGCCGTACTGATCGCAGAAATCGGTCGTGCCGTACATATTTCCGGCAGCGTCGAACGTGACCTTTGCGCCGGGATTGCAGCCGTCTTTCTTGCGGCCGGTGAACCGGTGCAGGATCGTATAGGTTCCATCGGTCGACACGGCGCCGAAGGCCGAGCGCGTCATCGCGTGCGCGGCCGCGCCACGATTGCCGTAAAGCGCCTGCAGCCGCTTGAAATCCGAACGCGTTGCGTCTGCACCTGTGGCGGGTGCAAGGGCCGCGATCGCGACGACCGAACCGAGAAGCACGCCGCGCAGCAGCGTGTGCGATGGGAACATGGAACTCTCCGATTTTGATGTCGCGCCATTAGGCATGGCGGCAAGCGCGGTGGCAACAAAGAAGCGCGTCGCAGCTCTTGCCGTTGCGCGCGCAGAAACCCCAACAGGTTGAGACTTAAAATCGCATTCTCAACAATTTTCCCACCGCGATACATCGCTGCCGATTTGAACCGCGACTTTTCCAGAGGGGGCCCGCAAATCCGCTTATGCGACAGACCACAACATGTTGCGGTTGCGGCGAGTGGCGAGCAGTTGTTTTCCATTCGCAATTATGCACTTGGCAAACCCGGGTCAAAATCTAGCGCCTGGCTTTAGTAGTCGCTTTTTGCCCGAGCGATTAGATCGTTCTCTTTTTCCAAGATGCGTTTGCGGTCATTATCAGCGTTATCCAAATACTCTTTGACGCATCGAACGTAGGTGTCCACGTCATTGTTGTACTGCTGCACCAAAAATTGGTCGCTCAGGTCAAAGGGCTTCGTTGGCTTTGTACAGAACGGGTCTGGATAGCCGCTGAAGCTGAAATTAGTGCCGCCGAAAACGTAGGCTCCGGCATCTGCGGATAGGAGTAAGGGCAGCACTATAGCAGCCGTTGCCAAAATGGTTTTCATCTGTCCCCCTTTCGTCCGAAAGGAGAAGCTTACGCCAACGGCGCTTTAATCCGCCAGTGTTTCAACGTGCAGTGGCTTACGGACTGGATCGCGATAGGTGAGACGCGCACCGGAGATTTGCTGCAATGCCTTGGCCGTGCGGTCCGCGTCAGACGCCTTACGCTCGTTCCAGCGATAAGAGAACTCATTGCAGTAACGGTGCAAATGACGGTCGGAGACGTGATGGAAAGAGCCGACAACGCCGCGCTTTAGCAGTGAAAAATAGCATTCTGCATCGTTCGTCGTGATGCCCTTGCCGCCTTCAAAGCGCATGTATTCGCCCGCGCCATGATTGACAGTGTGGTGGCCGCCATCGAAGTGAACGCCGATGCCTTTGTAGGATGAGAACTCATCCGTCAGGATCGTAGCAGACTTATCGACATTCTTGCGGATCGCGCTCTTGAGCGTCTTGCCGTTGACGCGGGTAATCGGCCACGAACGGACGCGACCGCCACGTTCCACAAGCGCGACAACCGGGGTCTTGCGCGTGCCACGGCCCTTGATGCCCTTCTCGCCGCCCTTGCGCGGTTTTCCGCCGACATAGGTCTCGTCCACGATCACGTCGCCTTGCAGCAAACCCTTCAATGGATTTTGCGCCATCGCGTGACGGATGCGATGGCAGAGGTGCCAAGCCGAACGATACGAACCGAGGCCAAGCTGGCGCTGCAATTGAAGCGCGCTAACGCCCTTCTTTGAAGTGCATATGATGGAGAACGCCATCAACCAAATACGGATCGGTAGATGCGAGCTTTCCATGATCGTGTTGACCGTCACGGTGAATTGCTCCGCGCAACCCTTGTTGCACTTCCAAACGCCCGCGCGATGCTTCTTGCCCTTGAGCTTCGTGTGACCTTCCGTGCAGCCGCAATGCGGGCAGACAACGCCGTTCGGCCACACGATACGCTCTAGCATCTCGCGGGCTTCGGCTTCGGTCAGCTTGGAAATTTGGGAGAGGTTCATCGGTTCGGCTCTTGACGTTGTATGCAGTATGTAAGACGCTGCGCACGAATTGTCAAGCGGAGTGCATACATGGATTTCAGAAAAGCGACGGACGAATTGTTTGAGGGAATAAGTCACCAAGACCTTGCGGATGCTCTCGGCGTATCTGTCGCGACGATCCGACAAGCGAGGCTAGACAAAGGAGCCAAGGCCCGGCGTAGCCCGCCAGAAGGGTGGGAAGGAACAGTGGCGAAACTTGCCAAGGATCGGGCGAATAGCCTTCAAAAGCTGTCGGAAAGGCTCCAGAAGCAATCCGCTAAGTGATTGAAAGATTCGGGTTTTTCAGAATATTCAATCAAATTCAAAGGTTTACTTGACTTTAGCGTGCCCATGGCGAGACTCGAACTCGCACGGTTCCGGGTGAGGGATACCAGGGGAGGCCAAGTCCCCCGCGTCTTCCAATTCCGCCACACGGGCAAACAAGGGTCCCTCCGACCCAAGCACGAAAGCCGAGGCCGGAGGGGGTAAGCACCTAAGGTATCAGCCTTAGGTCGCATCGGGATCGCGAGTCCCGAACTAGAACGCCGCCGCAAGGCGGCGTTTTCATTTCAGCATGAAGGTATAACCCTCCTGCCGTATTGCTCCGGCCTCTTTAAGCCTATGGACGGCTTTCTTAAGCGCTGAGAAAGACACAAAATGCTTCTCCGCATCTTGTTCAAACGTCGCCCATGTTGCCCGGCCACGATCCCTTAGGATCGCTCTAGCAGCAGCTTCTGCTGCCCCTTTGGGGGCCTTTTTCCCCTTGGTGCTGGGCTTCGCAGAAGAAGCATGGCGAATCTGTCCGCCGCCGTTGATCGCGTCTATGATCGCCTGACGCACGGTGCCCTCTTGCTCAGCAAATGCTTGCCGGAGCAAGGGGATAGCCCTTTCCAGAAGATTGAGACCTTCTTCAAATTTGGACACGGACATGGCGCGAATTTCAAAAAACCAAGTGGACCATAGCAAGGTCCATGAAGGACCACAAGGGCAAGTTAATGATTTGGACCTTGAGACATTCATCCGCGCAGCCCTACAGACCGGCAAAGCACCGCCAGCGCCTAAGAAAGCAAAGGCTCACGCTGGAGGCTTGCCCCAACGGTCCAACGCTGTTTCCGGCAAAGCGGGACAAACCTCTAAGACACCGCCCAAGGCCAAAAAGCGGAAAGCGAAGAAGTGAAGATTGAAACGGCGATTGCCTTTGGAGCCGTGGTGATAGCCGTGACTATCGGCCTTGTAGGGAGATGGCAGATATCCGGCGTCGCATCGAATAACGGCGCTGCAGTTTTCATTTTAGATCGCTGGACGGGAGAGACGAAGGCTTGCTCTCCGACGGTATCAGAAACGACCTTCCAAACTGTCTGGTCTTGCAAGCGAGCAAATCCCTAGATTTTCCGTTGGGTTTGCCAAGTGCATAATTGCGTTTCCATTTTGGCGACACCCCCCACCCCGGCTCCCCCTCTCCTTGCGAAGAGCAAGATAATTGTTCGCCGAAAATCATGAGGGGGGCCCCCTCGCGCCTTGCGCAACACCGCCGATCCGTTCAGACCAAACCAGAGGATGGAGATGGGCGCGCGGCGCCGCGATTCAAGACCGCGAACGATCACGAATTGTTATCGCGTCTCGTCCAGCGCCTTGATCATGTCCACGCGCGTCGCATGGCGGCCGCCCTCGAACGCGGCGGCGAGAAACGCATCCACGATCTCGAGCGCGAGCCCCTCGCCCACCACGCGCGCGCCGAGCGCCAGCATGTTGGCGTCGTTGTGCTGACGGATCATGCGCGCCGAGAACGGATCGGCGCACACGCCGCAGCGGATGCCCCTGATCTTGTTCGCCGCCATCATAATCCCCTGCCCCGTGCCGCAGAGGATAATGCCGAACCGGCAATCCCCCGACGCCACACGCCGCGCCGCCGCCTCGCCATGCGCCGGATAATGCGTGCTCTCTGTTGTGGTCGGCCCAATATCCACCGCCACCCACCCACGCGCGGTGACATGCGCCGCAATCGCCTGCCGCAGCGCGATGGCGGCATGATCGCTGGAGAGAACGATGCGGTTGGAAATGGTCATGGGAGAGTGACCGGATTGCTCTAGCCGTGTTCCGGCTTCCAGGAAAAAAACAGAATATCGGTCGGCTCGCCGGGTGCGGCGTGCGTTACCGCGGTCATGTAGAGTGTACTGTCATCAGAAGAATAAACCCCCGTCACGGCGGCCAGAGCGACAGGCAGATCGGCCAGAGTCTCCGGCGGAAAACTGGGCGCTGGCCGTACGTCGTTCCATTGGGGAAGATCGAAACTGCGGATAACCGTTTCCTTTTTGCCGCCGCCAGGCTGCCAAAGCGATAGCAGATTGTAGGGAACGATTCGTTCCGGCCCGGACAGGCCGGTGAGCTCGAACCCGGACAGCGCCGGGACATTGGCCGCCGGCTCCAGCACCAGTTTTTCGGATTGCTTGAGGGAATCGATGTTCTTGACGGTATCGAACGAAACGCCCGTTGCGGCGTTGCGCCCGGCAAACAGGGAATACCCATAGGCGACGCCCGCCATGGACGTAACCGGCACACTGGTGTCCGCGACCGGCACGGCTTTGGCATTCAGCCCGCAAACCGGAACGTCGAAGCGCACGATACCTGTCCGATCG
>DATJUS010000020.1:0-18433 GCA_035502175.1 Rhizomicrobium sp. | reverse complement strand
CGTTTGGACACTTTGGCCATCGATTTTTCCTTTCCGGCTACTTGGCCCAAACGCACTTCCCTGATTCGCGTTCCGTCGTTCAGCTGCACCCGCTCGTCGAACCGCACGTGTTGCACTTCATGCAGGTGCCGTTGCGGACGAGCGTGAAGTTGCCGCAGCCGCCGCAGGCGTCGCCTTCGTAGCCTTTCATGCGCGCTTCCGCGGCGCGGCGAGCGTGCGTGTCGCGCGCCGTGCCGGACTTCGCCACCGCGGCGGTCGCACGGTCGGTGAGCGACTGACCGAGTGCGTTCACGATGTCGGCGACAGGGTTGCCAGCAGCTTCGAGAACGGAGCTGCGGATCTCGCTGAGATCGACGGTCTCCATCGCTTCCATCTCGTCCTCGTCTTCGAGGATTTCGTGGACGATGGGTTCGTGCTGATGGCGATGCTCGTCTTCCATCATCTTCGGCGCCGCGCCGCCACGCACCACGGCGATGGTGCGGTGGATCTGGCCGCGGACGAAGCCGGTGGAGGCGACGCTCTTCACCGCCTGCACGACTTCGCGCGAGCGATCGTCGTGGCTGTCATCGGCGGCGGGGCCGACATCCGGGTCGCCCGGCGGAACGTGCGCGAGGTCGTAGCGGCCGAGATAGGACACGGCGAGCTCGCGGAAGATGTAGTCGAGCACGCTGGTCGCGTTCTTGATGGAGTCGTTCCCCATGACCATGCCGGCGGGCTCGAACTTCGTGAAGGTGAACGCCTCCACGAATTCCTCCAGCGGCACGCCATATTGCAGGCCGACCGAGATCGCGATGGCGAAACCGTCCATCAGCGAGCGGAACGCGGCGCCGTCCTTGTGCATGTCGATGAAGATTTCACCGAGACGGCCGTCTTCGTATTCGCCGGTGCGCAGATAGACCTTGTGTCCGCCGACCATCGCCTTCTGGGTATAGCCCTTGCGGCGCTGCGGCAGCTTCTCGCGCTCCTTGTCGAGCACGCGCTCGATGACTTTTTCCACAATGCGCTCGGTGACGACCGTCGTGCGCTGCACGGGCGACATATCCTCGATCTCGTCTTCCTCGTCATCGATCTGAAGCACCGAGGAGGCGAGAGGCTGCGAGAGCTTGGAGCCGTCGCGATAGAGCGCGTTGGCCTTGAGCGCGAGCTTCCAGGAGAGGATGTAGCTTTCGCCGCATTCCTTCACGGTCGCGTTGTTCGGCATGTTGATCGTCTTGGAGATCGCGCCGGAGATGAACGGCTGCACCGCGGCCATCATGTGGATGTGGCTGTCGACGCTGAGCGCGCGCTTGCCGATGCGGCCGCATGGATTGGCACAGTCGAACACGGGGAGATGCTCGTCCTTCAGATGCGGCGCGCCTTCCAGCGTCATCGAACCGCAGACATGCAGGTTCGCGGCGTCGATCTCCGCACGGGCGAAGCCGAGCGATTTCAAGAGATCGAAGTCCGGCGAGTTCATCTGCTCGTCGGTGAGCTTCAGCGCATCGCGGCAGAACTCTTCGCCCAGCGTCCACTTGTTGAACACGAAGCGGATGTCGAAGGCGGATTCCAGCGACGCTTCGATGGCGTTGATCTGGTCGTCGCCGAAGCCCTTGGAACGTAGCGCGCCGTGGGAGAGGGCGTTCGCGCCTTCCAGCGTGCCGTGGCCCACCGCATAGGCGATGATGTCGTCGATCTGGCCCTGGCTGTAGCCGAGCGTGGTGAGCGCTTCGGGCACGCAGCGGTTGATGATCTTGAAGTAACCACCGCCGGCCAGCTTCTTGAACTTCACCAGCGCGAAATCGGGCTCGACGCCGGTGGTGTCGCAATCCATCACCAGACCGATCGTGCCGGTCGGCGCGATCACGGTGGCCTGCGCGTTGCGATAGCCGAACTCCTCGCCCATCGAGAGTGCATCGTCCCAAGCGCGTTTCGCGGCGGCGGCGAGATCGGCCTGCTTCACGGCTGCGAGGTCGAGCGGCACCGGGTTGGTCGCGAGCTTCTCGTAGCCCACCTTCTCGCCGTGCGCTGCGCGGCGGTGGTTGCGCATTACGCGCAGCATCGCATCCTTGTTCGCGCCGTATTCCGGGAACGGTCCGAGTTCGCCCGCCATTTCGGCAGAGGTCGCGTAGGACACGCCCGTCATCACGGCGCTGATCGCACCGGCAATCGCGCGGCCTTCGCGCGAGTCATAGGAGATGCCCGCTGCCATCAGCATGCCGCCGATGTTCGCGAAGCCAAGGCCGAGCGTGCGGTAGTCGTAGGAGAGCTGCGCGATTTCCTTCGACGGGAATTGCGCCATCAGCACCGAGACTTCGAGGACGACGGTCCACAGACGCACCGCATGCTCGAACGCCGGAACGTCGAAGGTTTTGACGCCGTCACCCTTGCGGAACTGCATCAGGTTCAGCGAGGCCAAGTTGCACGCCGTGTCGTCCAGGAACATGTATTCCGAGCACGGGTTCGATGCGCGGATTTCGCCGCCGGCCGGGCAGGTGTGCCAGTCGTTGACCGTGGTGTGGAACTGGATGCCGGGATCGGCGCACGCCCACGCGGCGTACGAAACCTTCTCCCACAACTCGCGCGCCTTGACGGTCTTGGCGACCTTGTTCGAGCCGCGATAGGTGAGGTTCCAGTCGGCGTCTTCCAGAACCGCCTGCAGGAACGCGTCGGTCACGCGCACGGAGTTGTTCGAGTTCTGGCCTGAGACCGAGAGATAGGCTTCCGAATCCCAGTCGGTGTCGTAGACCTTGAAGTCGATTTCCTTGTAGCCCTGCTTGGCGAAGGAGATGACGCGCTCGATGTAGTTGTCGGGGATCATCGCCTTGCGCGCGGCTTTCACCTCGCGGCGCAGCGCCGGGTTCTTCTTCGGGTCGAAGCAATCGTCGCCCGAACCGTCGCAATTGATGCAGGCCTTGAGGACGAGCTTCAGATGCTTCTCGGCGAGCTTGGAGCCCGCGACCATCGCGGCGACCTTCTGCTCCTCGATCACCTTCCAGTCGATGAACTGCTCGATATCGGGATGATCGACATCGACGATGACCATCTTCGCCGCGCGGCGCGTGGTGCCGCCCGACTTGATCGCGCCCGCCGCGCGGTCGCCGATCTTGAGGAAGCTCATCAGGCCGGATGATTTGCCGCCGCCCGACAGCTTCTCGTTCTCGCCGCGCAGCATCGAGAAGTTCGTGCCGGTGCCCGAACCGTATTTGAACAGGCGCGCTTCCCGTGTCCACAGATCCATGATGCCGCCTTCGTTGACGAGATCGTCCTGCACGCCCTGGATGAAGCAGGCATGCGGCTGCGGATGCTCATACGACGATGCGGATTTCGTCAGCTTGCCGGTGACGTGATCGACATAGAAGTGGCCCTGGCTCGGGCCATCGATGCCATAGGCCCAGTGCAGGCCGGTGTTGAACCACTGCGGAGAATTCGGCGCCGCTTTCTGCGTCGCCAGCATGAAGCACATCTCATCGTAGAAGGCCTTCGCGTCGGCCTCGCCGTCGAAATAGCCGCCCTTCCAGCCCCAATAGGCCCAGGTGCCCGCGAGGCGGTTGAACACTTCCTTGGCCGAGTTCTCGCCGCGCGTTTCGGGACCGTCGGCTTCATGGCGCCACAGGAATTCGGGCACGCCTTCCTCGGCGATGGGGCGCAGCCTGGTGGGGATGCCGGCCTTGCGGAAATACTTCTGCGCCAGAACGTCGGACGCGACCTGGCTCCACTCCTCAGGGACTTCCATGTCAGCCTGGCGGAAGACGATCGAACCATCGGGGTTCTTGATCTCGCTCGTCGCTTTGACGAAAGCGATGCCTTCATAAGCATCGCGACCTTCCACCGTGAACTGACGCCGAATACGCATTCCATGCCCCCGAGAGCAAATTGTTGAAGCCGTTTCCCCCGCGCCTTTCGCCACCATTTAGGGGACAGTTTTCCTATCGCCGGGACAGCGCCTGAGTGGCAAAGTCGCCGGCGGCCAGGTCAATCGGTCCGCCCAGATTTGGTGTCGCGATCGGCGACAGGCCCAAAGTATGGTCACAGCGACTTTGCCCTCGCAAGGACAAAGTGGTTAACCAAATCTTACCTACAAGATGTTGTGGCTTAACCGGGAGCTGAAAAGCCGCGAGTCAAGCGGGGTTTGGAAACGGCCGCGAAAATTTTTTCAGCTCCGTGACACTCACAGAAAGAAAGTTGTTGGGGAGCGATTGTGGATTCCCGTTTTCCCCACAGCCGAAATGAAGGCTGTGGATAGAATCAATCTGCCGCCCGTCACAAAGGCGATCGTGTTTCGCTGCAGGTCGTAGCTGGCACTTCCCGCAACGCAGACAAAACGGATGGAAGCGTCGTCGCTGAGCGGCTCAATCTTGAGACGCTTTCCACCACCCGCTTTGCACGCGTGAAGCGCACACTGCCCACATCCGATCCTGGGGTCACTTCCAAATCCGCCACCGGTCGGCGCGCCGATGATGAAAAAATTCGTGACAGGATTTGCGACGTTGTCGGGCAGAGATAGCGTTGCCAACAATATCGAAATCGCGCAAAAAGCTGCCGGCAAGCCTTCGACATGGATATGCCCTTGTTCAGTTGCACGGTAAGCGTGTCGTCGTCTTCTCGAGTCGAGCGCGCGCATTCGCGAAGGACATGACGTCTCCGGATCGTTCTTCAGCGCTTAACAGGCAGCTCAGCACCGCGCTCACCGCCCATCGCAACGGCGATCTGGACAAAGCGGAAGCCGGCTATCGCGCGATCCTGCGCACGCAAGCCAGGCACTTCGATGCGACCCAACTCCTTGGGGTCCTGCTTTCGGCACGGGGAAAATACAAAGAGGCCGGCACGCTTCTGCGCCGTGCCATCGCGATAAATCCAAATGCGCCGATGCTGCACAACAATCTCGCCAGCGTGTCACAGGCGCTCGGCCAGCGTGAGGATGCCGTGCAGAGCCTCACGCGTGCCGTGGAGCTCGACCCCAATTACGTCGACGCCATTGCGAACCGGGGAAGCCTCCTGCTCGATCTGGGACGCACAAGGGAAGCGCTCGCGGACTTCGATCGTGCGCTGGCGCTCAATCCGGTCCATGTCATGGCGCTTCAGAAGAGCGCGCGCATCCTTGCCATCGCGGGTCAGAGGGATCTCGCGGTGGACAGAAACGCGAAGGCGCTTGGCGCCTGCGAACCAACCGCCGAGATGCAGTTGCGCAGCGGCATGGTGCTTTTCCACTGCAAGCACATGGCGGAGTCCATAGCCGCCTACGATCGCGCGCTCGCGCTGCAGCCCGATTTTCTCCAGGCGATGATAAACCGGGCGGCCGTCTTCGAAACGGTGGGCCATCTCGAGGAAGCGGCGCAGCAGCTTGACCAGGCGCTGGGGCTGTATCCGCGTCATCCGGGGCTGCTCTACAACAAGGCGACGGTGCTGAAGTTGCTGGGGCGGGTCGATGAGGCCTGCGCGTTGTACCGGGAAGCGCTGACGCTTGCGCCAAACGATCCCGACGCGGCGACCCATTACGGAATGGCGCTTCTTCTCCTCGGCGACTATGCGCAAGGCTGGCCGCTTCTGGAGACACGCTGGCGGCGTGAAGCCAATGCCGGAAAGCAGCCGGCACTTTCGCCGCCGGCGTGGCAGGGGCAATCCCTGGAAGGCAGAAGCATCGTCGTCTATTCCGAACAGGGCCTGGGCGACATCGTCCAATTCTCGCGCTACCTCGCGCTGCTGCAGCAACGGGGCGCGCGGGTTTCGTTTCTCGTCGCCCTGAATATGCATCGTCTTTTGCGTAGCGCTTTTCCGGATGTGACTCTTCTCGGCTCGGTCGCGGAGGCAGTTGCGCAGAACTTCGATTTCAAGATCGCGATGATGAGCCTGCCTCTGCTGTTTGACACGACGGTCGATACCTTTCCCGCGCACGTGCCGTATCTGCGCCCGGAGGCGGAGCGCGTCGCGCATTGGCGCGCCCGGATCGGCGATGCGGGGTTCAAGATCGGCATTTCGTGGCAGGGCAAGTCGGACGTCACCGCAGATGCCACGCGAAGCTTTCCGCTCGGGATGTTGGCGTCTCTCCAAGCCGTGCCCGGCGTGCGCCTGATCAGCCTTCAAAAGGGCGAGGGGCTGGAACAGCTCGAAAGCTGCGGCTTTGCGGTGGAGACGCTCGGCGCGGAATTCGATTCCGGCGACGCGGCTTTTGTCGATACGGCGGCGGTCGTCGCATGCGTGGATCTCGTCATCTCACCGGATACGTCCATCGCCCATGTCGCAGGCGCGCTGGGACGCGAGACGTGGCTGCCGCTCAAGCGGGTGCCGGATTGGCGTTGGTTGCTCGGTCGCGATGACAGCCCGTGGTATCCGACCATGCGTCTGTTCCGCCAGACGAAAGCGGGCGACTGGAGCGACGTGTTCGCAAGCATGCGCGATGCGCTAATCCGCCGTGCGGCCAGCCAGTCGACCTCTGAGATTTCTGCATAACGCCATACGGCATCTTTGCCTTGAAGGCCGGCAGGCACATCTTATTTCCCGTTGCTCGGCTTGCATCAGGTGAGCCGGTAATGGGGAGGGCCGAGGGAGGGGCTCGCCATTCTTGAAAACAAAGATCAAGAAGTTGGGGGTGACGTTTGGTTCGAGGCCTGATCTGGAGCGGTGCGCGCAAAAAGCTGCCAAAAATAAAAACGAATACTCGGTGTAGAATTTTCGGGCCGCGACGCTGCATTCCGTGGAAATGCGCGGATTGGGTCCCTATAGTCGCGCCCGAATCCGGATGGTGCCCTGATGCCTTTCTTTTCGATGATTTTTGCCTGGTGGAAGACCGCGACCTACGGGACGCTGATGACGACCTGGTTTTCCGGCCAGAAGGTGGGCACGGACAAGTACGGCAACCGCTACTACCAGACCAAGGACGGCAAGCGCCGCTGGGTCCTGTATGCGGGCACGGTGGAAGCCTCGCGCGTCCCCCCCGACTGGCACGGCTGGATCCACCATACCTTCAAGGAACCGCCCACGGTCGATGCGTTGCCGGCGCGTTCCTGGGAAATGGACCATCGTCCCAACATGACGGGCACCGACGGCGCCTATCGTCCGGAAGGCAGCCTTGCGCGCTCCGGCGTCCGCGCTGCCGCCACGGGCGACTATCAGGCCTGGAAGCCGGAGTAGGCGGGCATGCAGAACCACACTGTCGAAACCCTGATCGGCGCGATTGTCGTGGTGGTGGCGGCGGCCTTTCTGTATTTCGCCTATGCCAACACGAATACGGCCAATCTCGGCGGCTATGACGTGAACGCGAAGTTTCAGCGCGTCGATGGCCTTGCGGTCGGAACCGACGTCCGCCTGTCCGGCATCAAGATTGGAAGCGTGTCTGCGCTGTCGCTGGATCCGAAGACCTATCAGGCGACGGTTCATCTCAGCATCAAGAGCGATGTGAAGATTCCGGAAGATTCCTCGATCATGGTCACGTCGACGGGATTGCTCGGCAACTCGTATCTCTCCGTCTCGCCGGGCGGCAGCGACACGATGATCGCGCCGGGTGGGTCGATTCAGAATACGCAGGGATCGGTCGATCTCATGAGTCTGATCGGGCGGTTCGTCGGGGGCGGCAGCGGCGCCGGTGCGACGCCGCCGAGCACGCCGCCAGCCAACACCAGTCCTGCGCCGGGCGCTTCGCCATGAGGATTCCTTTCGCGCTCTCACTGACCGCGCTGCTTGTGTCGGCCGCCGTAGCAGACCCGGCACCCGCTCCCTCGGCGCCGAGTGCTGCATTGAACGCAAAGGCTGTTGCCGCCGCGCCGGCCAAGCCGACGCTTATGCTGCGCGGCCTGGACAAGATCACGGGACGCGCTTTCGACATTGTGGCGCCGCTCAACACCCCGGTTAAATTCGCGACGCTCACCATCACCGCCCGCTACTGCTATTCGACGCCCGCCAGCGAAACGCCCGAGACGGCGGCGTTCGTGCAGATCGAGGATGCACGTCCGGACAAGCCGGTGCATACCGTGTTTTCAGGCTGGATGTATGCGTCGAGCCCGGGCCTGAACGCGATGCAGCATCCGCTTTACGATGTCTGGGTGATCTTCTGCAAAACCAACGCGCCGGGCACGGCCGCGCCCGTGATCGCATCGCGCGCGCCCGTGAAGGTCAAGTCGCCGGACTCGACGGACAATGAAGCCGCGACCGCGCTGCCCGAAGGCGCGGACCAATAGGCTTCGCGCGCCAGCGCCCTGTCCAGGCGATCGAGATATTCCGTACGCGGAATTTCTATCGTCCCGAACGTCGCCAAATGAGACGTGATGAACTGCGTGTCGAGCAGTTCGTAGCCGCCTTCGATCAGGTACGCGACGAGATGGACGAGGGCGACCTTGCTGGCATCGCGTTCACGGCTGAACATGCTCTCGCCGAAGAACGCGGCGCCGAGCGAAACGCCATAGAGCCCGCCGACCAGTTTGTCGTCGAGCCAGCACTCGATCGAATGCGCATGACCGCTCACGTGAAGCGCGATGTAGAGCCGAAGGATTTCTGCGTTGATCCATGTCTGTTCACGACCCGGCGCAGGCTCGGCGCAGGCGTTCATCACGTCGATGAAGGCGAGATCGCTGGTGACCGTGAAGCGGTCGCTGCGCACTGTGCGCGCGAGACGACGCGGAATATGAAACGTGTCGAGCGGAATGATGCCGCGCTGCTCCGGCGACACCCAATAGAGTTCAGGAGAATCGCGCCGCTCCGCCATCGGGAACACGCCCTCCGCATAAGCGCGCAGGAGAATATCCGGTGTAAGGCGTGTGCTGCCGTGCATGACGAGAGCGTAGCACGGGAGCCGCGCGGCTGCTCCACGCCTTTGTGATGCCTCGATATTATTGCCTGTCGCCTATCCTGGGCCTCGACAAGGAACTTCTCGATTTCACGGGAGACTCCGATCCTGCAGCGTCAAGGCCTGCCATGTTCCAAAAGTGCCCTATGTGGAGTAGGTAAACGCGTATGACGCGTCACTGGAGTGATATTGCGCTTGGCGTCGCGGCGCTGTTCGTATCGGCGGTATCGCTCTGGGTGGCGATCCGTACCGAGAACGCGAACGAGCAGCTCGTGGCCGCCAGTACCTGGCCATTTCTGCAGGTTCAGATCAGCAATGCGGACCCGGATACGAAACTGGATCTTCAGTTTCAGGTCCTGAACACCGGCGTCGGGCCGGCCAAGATCGAGAGCTTCGAGCTGTTCTGGAAGAACAAGCCGTACAGTTCGGGAATCCAGCTGCTTCAAGATTGCTGCGGCTACAATCCGGTGAAATCCACATCACCGGATGCAAAGAACCACACGCCGCTCGCCACAGGCACAGTTCAGGGCATCGTACTTCGACCGGGCGAGCCTGAGGTTTTCATCCACTACAAACTTGGTCCCGAGAATCTCGCAGTATGGAGCGCGCTCAACAACGCGCGTGAGCAGATGCGCTATCGCATTTGCTACTGCTCGGTTCTGGATGAGTGCTGGCAAAGCGAGTTGCAGTCGGAACTGTATTTCCCGGGACAATTGCACCCGACGCAGGTGAAAGCTTGTCCAGTTCCTGCGGTGGCTTACATCAAATGAGCTAGTGCTTGTGCTTCGCCAGCCACTGCTCCAGCCAGTGGATGTGATACTCGCCGTTCAGAATGTCAGGATCGCGGACCAGCTGCTGGAACAGCGGGATGGTGGTTTCGATACCGCCGACGACAAGCTCGTCCAGCGCGCGGCGCAGGCGCATCAGGCATTCGTTTCTGTTGCGGCCATGCACGATCAGTTTGCCGGCGAGGCTATCGTAGTAAGGTGGGATCTTGTAGCCGTCATAAATGGCGGAATCGAACCGAACGCCCAACCCGCCAGGTGTATGGAAGGTCGTAATGAGACCTGGAGACGGCTGGAAGGTGAACGGGTTCTCCGCATTGATGCGGCATTCGATGGCATGTCCGGAGAAGGCGATGTCTTCCTGCTTGAACTCCAGCAGGCCGCCCGCCGCGATGCGAATCTGTTCACGCACGATATCGATGCCCGTGATCGCCTCGCTGATCGGATGCTCGACCTGCAGGCGCGTATTCATTTCGATAAAGTAGAAGCGGCCGTCCTCGAACAGGAATTCGATCGTGCCCGCGCCGAGATAGCCGAGCTTGTTCAGCGCGCGCGTCACAACACCGCCGATCTCGTCGCGCTGCGCCGCGTTGAGGGCCGGCGATCCCGCTTCTTCCAAGACCTTCTGGTGACGGCGTTGGAGCGAGCAGTCGCGCTCACCGAGATGGACGACGTTGCCGGCGCTGTCGGCCAGCACCTGGATCTCGATATGGCGCGGCTTCTGGAGATATTTCTCCATGTAGACCTGATCGTTGCCGAATGCGGTCTTGGCTTCGTGGCGCGCGGTCGAAAGGGCTAACGACAGATCGGCTGGCGTCTGCGCGACCTTCATGCCGCGACCGCCGCCACCGGCTGTCGCTTTAATCAGAACGGGATAACCGATCTCTTCGGCAACACGCGCGGAGTCGGCATCGGACACGCCGCCATCCGAACCTGGAACCACCGGAATGCCGACGGCCTTTACGGCCTGCTTGGCGGTGATCTTGTCGCCCATCATCCGGATGTGTTCCGGCTCCGGGCCGATGAAGGTGATCTTGTGCTCTTTCACGATCTCCGCGAAACGCGCATTCTCCGACAGGAAGCCGTAACCTGGATGGATCGCTTCGGCGCCCGTGATTTCGCACGCAGCAAGGATTGCCGGGATGTTCAGATAGGACTGCGACGCCGGGGCAGGACCGACGCAAACGCTTTCGTCGGCGAGGCGGACATGCATCGCGTCTGCATCTGCCGTGGAATGGATCGCGACCGTCGCGATGCCCATCTCTTTGCACGCGCGGTTGATGCGCAAGGCGATTTCGCCGCGATTGGCGATGAGGATTTTCTCAAACATCAGGCTATGACGAGCAGGGTCTGGCCGAATTCGATGGGTTGCGCGTCGTGCACGCAGATTTCCTGAATCTTGCCGGAGCGCGGTGCCGCGATCGGGTTCATGGTCTTCATGGCTTCAACGATGAACAGGGTGTCGCCTTCTTTCACGCTGTCGCCCACTTTCACAAACGGCGGCTTGCCGGGTTCCGGTGCGACATAGACGGTGCCGACCATGGGTGACGGCACGGCGCCCGCAGGCGGTCCTTTGTGTACGACAGGTGCATGGGCTTCGGGAGCCGCCGCAGGTGCGGCGGTCGGAGCAGGAGGCGCAACAACATGATGCGCCGCTGCGGAGGCTGTTGCCTGGCGTGACACGCGGATGCGTGAGCCGCTGTGCTCGATCTCGATCTCCGTGAGGCCCGTCTCGTCCAGCAGACCGGCGAGTTCACGGATCGCCGAGGCGTCGATGCCACCCTTCGATTTGTCGCCATTCGCAAGACGCGCGCCGATGTTTTTCATGTTGTTCTTCATGTTCATGCTGATTGGTCCTTGAGGAGGCCGGCGAGCGCATCGACGGCAGCGATATAGCCCATCGCGCCGAGGCCGCAAATCACGCCATTCGCGACGGCGCTGATGTAGGAGTGACGTCGGAATGGCTCTCTCGCATAGGGGTTCGACAAGTGAACTTCGATGATGGGATGCGAGAGTGCTTTGCACGCATCATGCAACGCGACGGAGGTGTGCGTCAGAGCGCCGGCATTGAGGATCAGCGCGCAACCTTTGGTCCGGCACTCCTGGATCCAATCGACGAGTTCGCCTTCATGATTCGATTGGCGGAATAGCACACTGAGGCCATGGTTCTTGGCCCGCGACGCCACCATCTTTCCGATCTCGGCCAGCGTCGTCGTCCCGTAGACCTCGGGCTCGCGCGCGCCCAGAAGATTGAGGTTCGGGCCGTTCAGCACATGGATCGGTAAGACTTTGGATTTCTTTGGCATTTCCGCCGGATTGGCTCTGTTGGGGGACAGATTCACCTCTTATAACTACTGAGACCGCCGAACGGAACAAATAAGCCGAGCCCGGGTTTGTTGACATCCCGCGCCGGGTGGCCAACATCCTCCGGTCCCAGGGGCGCCCGCGCGGCTGAGATCGTGGAACACACGAGTCCCTTCGAACCTGATCCGGTTCATACCGGCGTAGGGAGCGGACGGCGAGATGCCGCCGCTTCCCGTGTTGAATGCGAGGCGCACATGGCCCTGACGGTCACGATCAATGGCGAAGCAAGAACGTTGGACAGCGCCAAAAGCGTGACAGCTGTTCTCGCCGGGCTCGGCATGGATCCGGCGAAGATTGCGGTCGAGCGCAATCTCGAGATCGTGCCGCGTTCGCAATACGACGCAGTGATGGTGGGCGAGGGCGACCGGCTGGAGATCGTGCACTTCATTGGCGGTGGCAATGCACCGATCGAAGCCCCGCCTTTTGACAAGCCGTTCGTTGTTGCGGGACGCGCGTTCAAATCGCGCCTCATCATCGGCACGGGCAAGTACAAGACCTACGCTCAGAACGCGGCGGCGCTTGAGGCGAGCGGTGCGGAAATGGTGACGGTCGCCGTGCGGCGCGTGAACCTCACCGATCCGAATCAGCCAAAGCTGATCGATTTCATCGACCCGAAGAAATACACCTATCTGCCGAACACGGCAGGATGCTTCACGGGCGAAGATGCTGTGCGCACCTTGCGTCTCGCGCGCGAGGCCGGCGGTTGGTCATTGGTCAAACTCGAGGTTCTGGGCGACCGCAAGACGCTCTATCCCGACATGATCGAAACGCTGCGTGCGACCGAACTCCTGATCAAGGAGGGTTTCCAGGTCATGGTCTATTGCAGCGATGACCCCCTGATGGCGAAGCGGCTCGAGGAAATGGGGGCCGCGGCGATCATGCCGCTCGCCGCGCCGATCGGATCGGGCCTTGGCGTCCAGAATCCTGTCAACATCCGCATGATCATCGAAGAGGCGAAGGTGCCGGTCGTCGTCGACGCAGGGGTTGGAACGGCCTCGGATGCGGCCGTCGCGATGGAATTGGGTTGCGACGCTGTGCTGATGAATACCGCTATTGCGGAAGCCAAAGACCCGGTGTTGATGGCGCGCGCAATGAAGCATGCTGTCGAAGGGGGAAGGCTCGCTTATCTCGCCGGACGCATGCCGAAGAAGCGCTATGCCGATCCTTCAAGCCCGCTCGCGGGGCTGATCTAGCCGGCGTTCTTCTCGATCCACGTCTCAAATGCGGTCATTCCTTTCGACAGGAATTCGCGCGTCTTTTCGTTTGTCAGCTTGCCGGATTCGTCAAACATCTTGTCCGCGCCGCCGATATACATCTCCGGCTGCTGCATGGCAGGGACGTTCAGAAAGACCAGTGACTGGCGCAGATGATGGTTGGAGCCGAAACCGCCGATTGCACCCGGTGAGACGCTGACGACCGCGCCGGGCTTTCCATTCCACGCATTGTCGCCATAGGGGCGGGAAGCGATGTCGATCGCGTTCTTGAGCACGCCGGGCACGCTGCGATTATATTCAGGCGTTACGAACAGAACAGCATCGGCACTTTTGACCCGCTCACGAAGCCTGGTCCACTGCGCGGGCGCGTTGGTGTCCAGATCGGCGTTATACAGGGGCAGGTCGCCGATCTCGACGATCTCCAGTTTCAGCGCCGGCGGCGCAATCTCGATGAGTGCCTTCGCCATCTTGCGATTTAGAGAGTCTTTGCGGAGGCTACCGACAAAGACGGCGACGTCGCGCATGTCCATGAACGCTCCTGCAAAGGATCAGCTCTTGGATAGCGCTTTCAAGGCAGCTTCGTCCACTTCGCCCTCATGCGCCTGCCCGTTCAGGATAAAGAAGGGCGTGCCGGTAACACCGGTGCGGCTGGCGAGTGCGTGAGCGGCTGCGATCTGCTTGTTGATGGCCGGATCTTTCACATCTGCGGTCAATTTGTTGATATCAAGGCCCGCTTTCTGCGCGGCGTCGATCATCGAATTGGCATCGATGGCCCCCGGCTCGGCCATCATGGCGAAATGAAATGCCACGTATTTGTCTGGCTGCTTCCGCGCGGCAAGTGCCGCCCGCGCGGCGTTGTCGGATGCCGCACCGAAGATCGGCAGTTCAATAAAAGCGAAACGAGTGTCGCCTTTGTGCTGCTGATAGAATTTCTGGACCAGCGGAAAACTGTTCCGGCAATGTGCACAGTTGTAGTCGAAGAACTCAACAAACGACTTTTTTGCATTTGCCGGTCCGGTTACGAACGCGATCTTGGGGTCGAAAAAAGTCTTGAGTCCGACCTTGTTTACCGCTTCCTGCCACTGACGCCGAGATTCATTGGCCTCATCGACCTGAGCCTTCTCCGCCATGGTAAGAACGATGGACGGGTGTGCCATCAGGTAGCGCTCGAACTGCTTGTCAGACGGTGGCGGAAAGAAGCCGAGAGAGGCCGCGCCAAATGTTGCAGCAAGCGCGACACAGGCGCCCATCAGCCCGCCAATTCCGGCGGTCCTCCAGTTCACGGTCATGGTTCGAAGTGCCTCAACGGCGTTGGTTTTGAATCAGCGGCTTCACGATAGCAACAATGTCGTTGGCGCGCTGCCAATCTGACGATCCGGGCTCCAGGGCTTTTTCGGCGCGTTCGGCAAACACCAGCGCGCGGGCATCGCTGGCGTTGTAATAGCGCTCAGCGGTGGCGAGATCGGCCATCGGCTGGTTACCAAGCATGCTGTAGGCCTGTGCCGCCTCGTACCAAGCGAAGACGTCTTCACTATCCTGGTCCAGGGCAATCTTGAGATTGTCGATCGCGGGCTGCGCAAGTGCCTTCTTCTCGGTCGCGAGCTGGGCTGCGGCCAATGAGACGCGCAGTTCCGGGGCGTCGGGAAGTATATCGACAGACTTCTGATAAGGGCCGATGCCTTTTTCCGGTTGACTCATTTCAACGTAGATCTGTCCGAGCATTTCGTGGAAATAAGGATTGTTCGGCTCTTCGGCGATAAGGCTGTTGATTTCGGATAACGCCATTTTGAGGTTGGGTTGACGCATATAGGCCATCGCGCGCGCGTAGCGGGCCGGCTTGCTTTGGTTCTTCGGCGGATAATAGACGAGGACATCTTTCACCGGGGCCAGATACCCGAGCATCTTCGCCTTGATCATGTCGAATTCGTGCTGGGCTTCGGGCGTATCCATGACGTTGGCGTAGGGAGACGCGTCGGCGATGGCCTGTAACGCCACCACGCGATCACGGTCGGCAGGATGGTCCGTTGCCAGAGCATCGACATGCGCGCGCGCCGACTCGTTGGCCATACGTTCGAATATATGAACCATGCCTTCGCCTGACTGATGTGTTTCGCGCAGATAGCGCTGTCCCATTTGATCGGCCGTTGCCTCTTGCGGACGACTGAACTCGTTGAACTGCGCCGCTGCTGCAGTCTGACCTAAGCCCATGATTGCCATCCCGGCTTCACCGCCGCCTGCCGCGATGGCCGCCACGCCGACGACCATGGAGATCAGCATCGGGATCATGGCTTTCTGAATCGCGCCGCTGTCACGGATCAGGTGTCCGCCGGCGATGTGCCCGGTTTCGTGTGCCAGCACCCCGATCAACTCATTCGGTGTCTTGAGCTGAATGAATAGTCCGGAGTTGACGAAGATATTCTGACCTTCGGCGGCAAACGCGTTAATCGACGGATCATTCACGATGTACATCTTGACCGCGTGCGGATCGAGCCCTGCCACTTTCAAGATTGGATCTTCATAGGATCTCAAAGCGCGTTCGGTCTCGGTGTCTTGCAGCAGAGAAATGCCTTGCGCGGTCGCGGGCGCTGTCAGAGCCGCCAGCCCACCGATAAACCCGAAAAGGAACGCGACAATCTTGGCTGATCGGCGGTAGTTGGGGTTGCAATAGGTCAAGGCTTGCACTTTCCTTTGCTCGCCATCCGTCCGGTTCATGCGACCGTAGAAGTGCGGCGGGATTGCGTCAACGGACGGTCGCAAGGGCGCCGGAACCGTTGAGATTGCTTTTTCTTCACTCTCAGGCTCTCTCTGAACGAACATGATAGCCCTTAACCAGTCTGATAACTCGTGAATCTCCCGATGCGTGTTCGTCTTCTCGTTTGCTGTGCAGCAGCAGTTGCGCTCTCTGGATGCGCGGACCGGCTGGGCCTTGTTCCCGCACCACCAAAATCCGCGGCGATTGTTGTTGGCGACGAGCCGTATGCCGTTCGCGCTGCTGCCGACGTCATGGCGCAAGGCGGCAATGCAGTCGATGCCGCAACGGCGTTGTATTTTTCGTTGTCCGTTACCTATCCCGTCGCGGCCGGCCTCGGCGGAGGTGGGATATGCCTGATCCACGAGCCCACCAAAGGTCAGAATGTTGAGTACGATTTTCTCGTGCGCGATACTCTTGGAAGAGGTGCGTTCGGCGTTCCCGGCAATGTGCGTGGTTTTGCGTCAATGCACGCCGCCTATGGGGCGCTTCCCTGGCAGCGCGTCATCGCGGCGTCCGAAGGGTTCGCATCGACGGGCTTTCCGATTTCCCAAGCATTAGCGACCCGTTTGAAAGCATCAGAAAATGTTGTGCGCCTGGATGCCGGGCTTGCAGCGGAATTCATGGACGAGTCAGGCCACATCAAGCCGGCGGGTAGCGTCGTTGCCAGTTCCGATCTTGCTGAATCTCTGGCCGCGATCCGCACGCTCGGAGTTTCTGCATTCTACTCGGGAACGATCGCCGAGAAGATCGTCACGTATTCTTCCGCTCAAGGGGGGGCGATTACTTCCGGTGAGCTTGCGGCTTATCCCATCAACCAGGGTTATGCTTCGACGGTTCAGTTTGGGGATCAGACGATCTACGTCCCGCGGCCCAGCACTGGTGCCGGCGCGTTCGCCAGCACGCTGCTCGGCAATCTTCGGCACATGCTGAATTCCGCTCATGAGGGCAGCAACACAGAGGGTGCAGTTGTCGCGGCAGCCAAGCAGGCTCTGAGTGGCTATGGCGTGGCGAACCTTCCGGGGGATTTTGGCGCCACCGGTTTTGCAGCGATGGATACAAACGGCGAAGCTGTTGCGTGCGCCGTAACCATGAACGGCCCCTTCGGCTCGGGACATACTGCGCAGGGCAGTGGAATCACGCTTGCGAAAGCGCCGTCGTCGAGCCAAGCGGGGCTAGCATCGGCGTTTCTCACGCCGGTACTCGCCACAGACACGGATGGCCACGTCATGTTGGTCGGTGCGGGTGCAGGTGGCCCGATCGGCACGGCGTCAATTGCGGACGCCCTGGCGCGTTTGAGCAGGGGCGAGGCAGTGACGCGTCGCGGGAATACCGGTGATCCCAATCTGGCGCTGTACGACACCGTCAACGCTATCCTTTGCGAGAACGGCGCGTGTTCAGCACTGCTGGACGCTGGCGCGAATGGGCTCAGTGCGTCGCCAGGCCGATAGCATCACTCGCTCGGTTTGAAAGCCCTTTGCCACCAGCCTTTCTTTGCCGGCTGTGGCGGCGCCGAAGATGCCTGGGCGGGTTCGTCAGTTGTCTCTAGTGCTGGCTCAGTCTCGCGTGTGGCAGGAGTTTGTGTTTCCGCCCGGGTGGCGTGGGTCACCTCTCCCGTCAAAGACCAGACCGGCGTCGACAACGCGTTTGGCGTTGCAGTCGAATGATCCTTGTTCCCATCTGTCTCGACCGGTCGCGGCGTCGTGTCGATCTCGTCGGGTACGCCAAAGCGATCGTGCCCGTTGTCCTGGGCCGACTGCTCCACAGCTGGCTGTTGTGCTCCCTGGGTGCCACCGGAATGGCTGCTTCCGCCGCGCTTTCCGCGGCGGCGACGACGCTTTCGCGGAGCCCCCGTTTGTCCGGCAATGCCGGGCTGCGTCGTGGTTGGTAGAGGAGCCACGGATTCGCCAATTGCCGTGGAGTCTTCTGGCACGTCAAATAGGGCACTGGGCATCGTCTGCTCAGGTTGTACGTCCGAATTCTGCCCCGCCCCTTCACCGTTCATCTGCTCATTTGGTTGGGGAGACGGCAGGCGAGTGCTCGTCGCGCTGCCACTGCTGCTGCGCCCACGGCCTCCACGGCGCCGGCGACGTCGCTTGGAAGAAGATGCGCTGCCAGGTTGCTGCTGCGGCTGCTGTTCGGATGCAGTTTCGCGCTCCTGAACCTCGACGTCTTCCTCTTCGTCAGTATCGACAACCTCTTCAGGCTCTTCCTCAGCAGCGGGGGGCACGAATTCAGCTTGAAGAGACGCGGCGTATTTTTCCCGTTCTTCTGCCGCCATCTGAGCTGTGCGCTCGATTTCAAACGTTCCCGCCATCAATCCATCCTTCGGATCGAAGGTAATGGCCATGCCGTAGTCGGCTTCGATGCGCGAAAGTTCGCGACGTTTCTGATTGAGCGTGTAGATCGCGACGTCCGACGAGATTCTCACGGATACGGCCGATGCCCTGAGCTTCTGCCCTTCTTCCTCCAGCGCTCGCAAGAGACGCAGGGCTGTCGATTCCACCGAGCGCACGATGCCTTGGCCGCCACAATGCGGGCAGGGGACCGTGGATCCGGCGATGAC
>DATJUS010000019.1:0-40852 GCA_035502175.1 Rhizomicrobium sp. | reverse complement strand
TGTCAATTGGTCGTTCAACGTCCACTTGACCTGGCCGAACAGCGCCGCGGAGTGGGTGACCTGATCGGAGCGGATCTGAACATCCGCGCCAAGCAGATCGCGCAGCGTTCCCGGGGTGAAGCTGTGGACCTTATCCCAAGAGCCATATGCGCCGACGAGCCATTCGATGCCATGGGAGTCGCCACCGGAGAGCCGCAGCTCTTCACTCGCCTGCTTCACGTGATCATTCTGATCGAACTCGGCCAGCGCGAGAGGCGACGCATCGGCGTCGATGTAGAACTCGCGATTGAAATTGATGTAACCCGTGATCGATGTCAGCTCGGCCCAACCCAGATCGTCCGTGACATGCAGGGTCGTGTTGAAAGCATCGACCGTGTAGGGCGCGTCATGTTCGGTCGAAACGATGAACGGATTGGGATTGGTGTCGGTGAAGCCGAAGACATCAACACAATGTGCCGGATTCTTGAAATCGGGGCACGGTGCGCCGTTGGTCGAATTGTCGCCGAAGAATTTACCCGAGCTGATCTGGGAATTATTCTGTTCGCCTTCGAGCTTCAGCAGCACGGTTAGCGTGCTGGTTGGCGTCCACAGGGCCTGGCCGCGCTCGCGGAATACATTCTGGGCGCCGAGCCGCTCACCAAGTGCCGGATCGGTCCAGAACCCGATCTCCTGCTGCACCGTTTGACCGGACAGGCGCAGCGCGAACTTGTTGGATACGGGAATGTTGACTGCGGCGTCGACGGTGTAGGTGTCGAAATCGCCATAGCCCGCGGTGACATCCGCCGAGAAGGCATCGGTCATCGGCTTCGCAGCGATGATATTGATCGCGCCCGCGGTGGAGTTGCGGCCGTAGAGCGTGCCTTGCGGCCCCTTCAGAACCTCGACCCGGTCGAGATCGTACATACCGAAATCCATCTCCGCGAAGGACGCGAGAAAGACATCGTCAATATAGACGCCGACACTGGAATTGTTGGTCGATGAGAAATCGTCGAGCCCGACACCACGCACCGTCACGATCTGCTGCGCGCCAGGGATGTTCGTCTTGACCTCGAAATTGGGGATCTGGGCAGCCAGATCGGTCGCCGTGGAAATCCGCGCCTCGCGGAGCTGATCGGACGACAGCGCGGTGACGTTGATGCCGACATCGAGAATGTTTTCCGAGGTCTTTTCGGCGGTGACCGTCACCGTCTCGACCTCTTCGGCCCACGCCAAGGCAGGAGCAAGCAACAGGGCGGCCGCCAGCAGGCCGCGTTTGAAATGCTTCGACATGAACGTCCCCTTCCTCCGCAAACCGACTCTACGGCCGATTTGACACTTGAGTATGTTGTCATAACAGCATGATAATACAGCTTGTCAATGGGTCTGATGCCGACGTATGGTCTCGTAATCAAGCGTCAATGCGATTTGAGAGGCCTGTGGCCGTCATGCTTCAGCCCGGAGCCCGGTCTGCCGGAAAGGACAATTTCGCCACGCCGCGCGCACCGCGGCTGTCCGCTTTGTTGGAAGCGGCGGCGCAGGAATTTAATGCGCGCGGTATCGCGGGCGCCTCGCTGTCGCGCATCGCCCACGAGCTGGGGCTGACCCGCGCTGCGCTCTATTACTACGTCAAGGACCGCGGAGACCTCGCGGCGCAATGTTATCAGCAGACCTGCGACGTCATGCGCGGCGATCTCGCTGCCGCAGATGCGAGCAGCGGCACAGGTCTTGAGCGCGTTCTTTATTTCTTGCGCCTGTCTCTCGATCCGGAGCGAACGCCACCTGCCGTGCTGAGCGAGATGGACTATCTTGAAGGCAAGACGCACACCGCCATCGCCGCAGCCCACGGCCGCAATGTCGAAGCCTTGCGCGCACTTATCCGTGGCGGCATCGCCGATCGCAGCATCCGGCCTTGCGACGACGAAATCATCGCGCAGACCCTGATCGGGACGATCACCTGGATCCCGATTTCGGTGGATTGGGTTGATGCGACAGATGCCACCTATCGCGCACGCACTGTGGACGCGCTTACGGACATGATCGCAAACGGGCAATGCAGCAATCCGGACACACCCTATCAGCCGCCTGTTTCGATCGATGCCTTTTTCCCTGTCGCGCCGAAAGCGTTTGATCGGGAAGGCAACGCGGCGGCAAAGGTCGAGCAGTTGCTGATGACAGCCTCCCAGCTTTTCAACCGCCGCGGCATCGACGGCGTATCCCTGGACGACATCACTGCCGAACTCGGCGCGACCAAAGGCGCGCTGTATCATTATCTCGATAACAAGACCGACCTTGTTGTGCGCTGTTACAGGCGCTCCTTTGACCTCACGGAGCGTTTCGCGGACGCAGCCGAGAGGGTTTGTAGCGCCGGTTTGGAGCGCGGCATGACGGGTCTTTATCTGAACGTGCAAGCGCATGCGTCAGGCCTGTCACCACTCACGCTGACGGTCGGTGTCAGCGCTTTGCCGGCAGCGGTAAAGCGTGAAATCACACGGCGGGCACGGGCGTTGCAGCGGCGCTTCGAAGACTTCGGCAAACAGGGGCTTGCGGAGGGGACGTATCGCAACATCGATATTGGCGTGGTTGCACAGCTCGGCGCCGGTGCCTTCGAATGGCTGCCAAAATGGTTCTCGCCCAGTGATCCGCGCGCATCCGGCGCGCTAGCCGCCGAGATCGTCACACTTTTTATTCGCGGACTTCGAACGGGATTCGCATGACTGCGAAATTGGACATCAAGGGAACGGTTGCACCTGGCTTCGAAGCGGCGCGTAATGCCTTCGCGGCGAATTTCGTACGGCAAGGCGACTATCAGGAGGTCGGCGCATCATTTGCTGCCTTTCACAAAGGCCGCTGTGTTGTCGATCTGTGGGGCGGCTATTGCGACCGTGCCCGCACAAAGCCGTGGAGCCACGACACGCTGATCAACATCTGGTCCAGCACCAAGGGCATCACCGCGACGGCCGTGGCGATCTTGGCCGATCGCGGATTGCTGAACTACGGCGATAAGGTCGCAAAACACTGGCCGGAGTTCGGGGCGAGCGGGAAGCAGGATGTGACCGTAGCCCAGTTGATGTCGCATCAGGCCGGGTTGAATGGCTTTGCCGAGCCGACCGCGCTCGAAGATCAATTCGACTGGAGCGGTTGTGTAGAGAAACTGGCGCGGCAGAAGCCAGCATGGCCACCGGGCACAGCCTCATCCTA
Organism: Rhizomicrobium sp.; assembly: GCA_035502175.1. GTDB lineage: Bacteria > Pseudomonadota > Alphaproteobacteria > Micropepsales > Micropepsaceae > Rhizomicrobium. The sequence continues at coordinate 37,675 of DATJUS010000019.1, read as the reverse complement.
TCACGCAATGACATATGGCTGACTTGCGGGAGAACTTGTGCGACGCGTCACCGGTAAAACGATTGGTGCATTCGTGCGCGACGAGATCGCAAAACCGCTTTCGGCGGATTTCTTCATCGGTCTGCCGGAGTCGGAAGACAAACGCACGGCCGAAATGATCGGGCCGAAGCGCCAGGCTGAAGTGCCACCGCTGTCCGACATCGCGCTGATGGCTTTGATCAATCCGCAGCAGAACCCTGAGATGGCGAACCGACGGGAATGGCGCGCCGCAGAAATTCCTGCGGCGAATGGACAGTCGACCGCAATGGGACTGGCACGACTCTACGCGGCGCTGGCGGGTGACGGCTCGCTCGACGGTAAGCGCATTCTTTCGTCGAAGGCTATTGGTCGCATGACAATGCCGGCGACCACCGATGGTCGCCAAGATATGTTCCTGGGCTTCACCGATGCATGGGGCATGGGTGTCGCGCTGAATCGTCCTGGGATCTACGGCACAAATGCGCGCGCCTTCGGTCATTCCGGATGGGGTGGATCATTCGGCTGCGCCGATCCGGATGCGAGGGTCTCCATAGGTTACGTCTGCAACCAGATGGGCGCGGAACTTGTCGGCGACCCTCGCACGTCCGCCTTGTGCGGGTCAGTGCTATCGGCGGCAGCGTCGCAATGAGAACCCCACAATTGAAGAGCTCCCCAGCGAGCCCTTATCTCGGAGCTCTTTGACAGTTTTCGTGCGGCTGGCTCCTTCGATATGCGCTGCGGCCTCGCAATTAGGTGAAGACAGCCACGTCATCCTGATCTGCGGTAACTGCAATGCTCTGCTGCACAAGCGCTAAATGTCGCGCGAGTTCGAGGATGGCGAGACGACCTTCGCCGGAGCCCAGACTTGCAAAGACGCTGATAAGTTCTTTCGTTTGAGGATCAAGGGGCTCCGCCATTAATGTGTCCTTTTCATGCACTGCGTCGTTCGTATCCAGATCACCAATCAGATCTAAAAGGCTGCACCTGAGCGTTTCGGACATTTGGGCCAAGCGAGATATGCAAATGCGATTGGTGCCTCGCTCATACTTTTGAATCTGTTGGAAAGCTACTCCTACCCCGTGAGCCAGGTCGCTCTGAGAAAGCCCGAGCATCTTGCGGCGAAATCTCACACGCTCACCAACTGCTACATCGAGTGGGTGCGGCTGCTTGTCAGCCTTCTTGCTCATCACGCCCTCCTTCCAGAGCCGTAGACACAAAACTCAACAAATCGCGACGCTTGTTTGCAGAATTCCGGGATACAAATTTGGCATCCTCAGGTACCAAGGGAGCCGATCGACCCAGCCAGGCAGGGAAAATTGTACGATCCGCCTTCTGAAATATGCCGGATGGTCGCAAGCGACACTTGTGGTCCGAGCAAGCGCCCACCCCGACCGGACACCGAACCTATTCGGCATACTGCGCCGGACGTCCCCCACGTCCGGCGCTTCTTTCTGTTGACGCATGCGGCTAACTCGCAAAGCCGGTGAAGACATATCCCTTTCCACGAACGGTCTTGATGACTCTGGGCTGATCGGGATTTGGCTCAAGCTTTCGGCGCAACTTCACGACAATACCATCGAGACTGCGGTCGAAAACATTCCAATGCCGATTGAAGACGCGCCGCGACAGGTCGATACGCGACAGCGAGCGGCCTTCGTTGGCGACAAACTCCGCCAGCAGATCGCCTTCCGCCGTTGTGAGCGGGATAATTTGTCCGTCCGGCCTGTTGAGACTGCGGCGCGCGGGATCGAATTGCCAATGAGCCCTGGAAGACATCTCAGCGGCATCCGAGCTCGCGTCGCGAGACACATCCAGCTTTGCTGTACGACGCAGCAGCGAGCGCGCGCGCGCCAGCAACTCGCGCGGATTGACGGGCTTGAACATGTAATCGTCGGCACCCAGCTCGAGGCCGACGATCTTGTCGGTGACATCGTCCTGCGCCGTCATCATGATGCACGGCACCTGACGTGTCTTTCGCAACTCTCGCAGAAGATCGAAGCCATTTTCGCGGCCGATCCAGAGATCCAGCAGAATCAGATCGAACTTGCCCGCGGCCAAAAGATCGAGAGCGCCGGCGACATCTCCAGCATCCGCGACATGCATGCCGTGTCCGCGCAGATACTCCGTCAACTCTTCCCGAAATTCGCCATCGTCGTCGACCACAAGGACGGAGACATCGGCCGTCGCCACAGTCGCGTCGTACAGTTGAGTCCGTGATTGTTGCATCGCTCTTCTCCATTCCCCGATGTGCCGAAACAAATCTCAACATCATTCGACACACCCCGGCGCGCACCAAAGCTAGAATGGCCGCGATGTAGGGTTTGTGGCGAGAGATGCTGTATTGTCCAAGACTGAACCGGCCGTGTTCGTGCAGTGGTCTGCATTCTTATTCCCGTGATGGACGTGCCATCGTTCCGCCGTCTGTTCTGGCATGCCTGACAGGCGACGAACTGAGCAACGCCATCGATGCGCTGAGCCTCGAACTCCGTCACCGCGCCGAGGACAAGGGCCAATCCCTGCATATCGTGGCCTGACGCCATCATCGCGCATCCGCTCTTTCCGGCAGCAACAGCTCGACAAAAGCGCCGCAGCCGTGATTGCCGAGATGCAGGCTCCCTGCGTGCTCACGTGCGATCATGTGGCAGATGGAAAGGCCGAGGCCCGTTCCGTGCTCGCTGCTTTTGCTGGTGTAGAACGTCTCCAGCGGGCGGCTCGCCACGTCGTCGGGAAAGCCGGGGCCGTTATCCTCGACCCGCAAGGCGATGCCGCTTTCCGTGCGCGCGCCGCGAAGCGTCACCGTACCGTCCGGCGTTTTCGCCGCTGTGCCGATTCCCTGAAGAACGTCGGCCGCGTTTCGCACAAGGTTGGTCAGCACCTGCTCGATCTGGATGGCATCGCACCGAACCGCGAGATCGGATTGCACGTCGATCTTCAGCCTTATACCGGCTGTCATCAGATCGGGCTCCATCATCAGCCGGACTCCCTCCACCAGCTTGGCGATGTCGACCTTCTCAAAGGCCTCGCTCGCCTTGCGGGAAAAGCGGCGCACGCGATCCATGATTTTGCTGGCGCGCTCAACCTGCTCTGTGATGCGCGCGACTTTTGTATCCAATGTTTCGGGCGTTACGGCGCCGCGCTCTGACATCAGTTCCAGGTTTTGCGCGACCATCGAGATCGCGTTCAGCGGCTGGCGCAGCTCATGCGCCAGGCTCGCCGACATTTGCCCGAGTGCCGACAGCCGCGCGGTCTGTATCAGCTTTTCCTGTTCCTCTTTGAGGATCAGCGCCTGCCGCAGGATCAAGGCAAAGCGGCTTGCAAATCCGACGTCTTCCGGCCGGAATTCACTTTTGTGCGCAGGTGCGCAAAGAAGTGCGACGTTGCTGGAACCGATGGGCAACAGCATCAGAGCGATATCGCTGTCGCCGCCACCAAGATAATTCCGCAGTTCTGCCGTGTTCGGCTCGCCGCTTTTGTAGATCGACACCGGCGCCTGCTGTTGCCGGCAAAGCGCTGGCAATGTGCGTGAGCGAAGTTCATGTGGGGTGCCCGCGCTCAATGTTGTGATACTGCCGTCGCGATGGACTTCGAGAGCGACGCGCTTCGCACCGCGAAGAGCGCCGACGGCGAGGCCGGTCAACACCTCGAGCTTCTGCGACGCTGTCGAAGAATTCAGCAGAACCTGTAGGCCCTGCAGCATGAACTCTGCTTCGTTGCGGTACTCTTCTTCGCGAAGACGCGCCTGGGAGATATGGCTGAGCAGTGCCGATTGTCCCTTGAACACCTCGTCGTCACGGGGATGAACCGCACAGATCGTTCCGGCCGATCCCCCGTCCGGCAGCAGCCGTGCCGTGAGATAAAGACGGCCTGGGCCCGGCAGCGCCGGCACGCGAATTTCGACATGCCGGAAATTCTGCGCTGCCATCAGCAAATCGAATGCGCTCTTGTTGCTGCTGTCGCACCACAAATTGCGCAGATTGATGCCCTCGATGGCTTTGCTGATATCGGCACGGCGGTTATGCACGGCGCGGCAACGGATCACACCGCTTGAAGCCGCCTCCCAACCGACGTCATAGCTCAAATCGCGCCAGATATTTTCCGGCGTGAGCGCAACAACATCATGTTCCGGTTCAGCGCTCATGACCTAGCCTTGCGGATCGACGACGAGGAAATCCGTTTCCACCGCGCGGTTGGCATTGAACACCGGTAGGAACGGAAAGACGTCGAAGCGGTTGTCGTTGTAGGTGATCGCGATCTTGATCACTTCGCCGTCCGCGGTTTCTCCTTCGGACGACACATCGACGACAGCCTTTGCCGGATCGACAAGCGGTGAGAAGCTTGTCAGAACCCGGTCAACGGCATCCTCCGCGCGCTGAACGCGTTCGGCCGTCGTCAGACCGGCCATGGCGGACCTTCCGGCCTCCGCCACCGCGTAGGACAGCGCGATGCGGGTCGCGAACTGAAAGCCGAACGCAACAATTCCAAACAGAATGGACAGCAGCAGCGTCAGCACGATCGCGAATTCGATCGCGGCCGTACCGCGCCGGTCGCGCGCAAACGACGTGCGCCATTTTATGACGCACGCGCATGCAGGCCCTTGCCAGCCGCGCACCATCGGCACTCCTCGCAGACTCGTCCCTGCCGCGGGACGGCCATACGTGAACGTCTAGCCCGCCGAGGTCAGATCGGCCGCAACACTTGAGTAGATGCCGCGCAACGACACGCCCATGCCGGAAATGATCAGATACAGGCCGACAACGAGGCCGGCGGCGAGCAAGCCGTATTCCACTGCCGCGAGGCCGCTTTCATCCTTGAGCATCGCCTGGAAGCGGGTTTTGATCTTGTTGAACATGTCTGACTCCTCAATTCCGGTTACATTTCTCCGCCGCACCAGCCGGTTCTAGTGGGCCGTATCCCCGGCACTGCCGGTGGAATCCTGGGAATTGCCTTTCGTCTTCTCGCCGATCGAACTCAGATAGGCGTCGTAGACACGCTTCGCCTCTTCGGCGCGCTGTGGAATGGGCGCGCCCTGTGCGGCGTACTGTGAGCGCATCACCGCGCGATACGATTGTGCGGGCGGCTGCGCTGAGTTGCCGGCTGGTGTTGCGGCCGCGCATGCCAGCACAAGCAGAGCGGATAACGGACCCATCAGATTTTTCCTTTCGTGCTGAGAGCAGCGACAGCGCCTTTCACGACACCCCGCAGCGCATCGCGGCGTCCGACATCTCTGATGCTGTCGATGATGGCGTCTGCGCGCACGCGATCGCCTTTCAGAATCAGGGCGATGACGAGATTGGTGAGGATGCGATCCGAGCCCGGTTCAAGTTCATGCGCCTGCTGAAGTCGCAGCGCGGCATTGTCGGCGTTGTCGAGGTGCAATTCCGCGAAAGCGAGGTTATTGAGGAAATCCGCATTGGCCGGATCGTTGTCGACGGCCTTGCGGAAGCATTCGCTCGCCGCCAGCCAATCGTCGTTGCCGGCCGCGATCCGCCCCTGCCCATTCCAGCCTTGCGCCGCAAGCGGCGTTTTGCGGAGTTCTGAGAAAGCTTCCATCGCCTCGGTATCGCGTTGAGCGCCCAGAAGCGCATTGCCACGGAGCAGCCAATAGCGCGGCGACAATGTCTGGCCGGTCTGACGATAGCTGTCGAGGAACGCAAGCGCGGCACCCTGGCGATTCTGCTTGATCAGCCCATCCACGATGCTGAGATAAAGCGTTTCCTGGCTGCTAGCTTTCAGCGTGGAGGACGAACTCTCCCCGAAAAAAGGAAAATCCGCTGCGTGCGCGGCCAGGCTACCGCTGCTTGCCGCCAGCAAACTCACCAATGCAACAGAGAATGCCGAATTGCGCGTTTTCATCGGTGATGGACCTTTCGCGACTGCAGCTCGTGTTGCACCGTCGTCAGCGTCTTCATGATCTGCGACACCGCGGGGCCGCCCAGCGTGATCATCAGGACGGGCATGAAGAACGCGAGCATCGCCATCGTGAGCATCACGGATTTGCGGCCGATCTGCTCGCGCGCCATGGAAACGCGTTTATCCGCGAGCTCGGCGCCGAAACTTTCGAGCGAAGCCATGATCTCGCCGCCTTGCAGCAGCGATTGCTTGATCAGATGTGCGAGGTCGTAGCCCTCATTGATCGCGAAACGCTGACCCATGCGCTCGAACGCGGCGTCGAACGGCATGCCGCTGTCGATGTCCGCGACGTAGCGCTTCAGAACGATCGTGCTGAGCGGCGCTGTTTGGCCAAGCATGCCGGCGACGTAGCGAAGACTCTGGTCGATGCTGATGCCGCTGTTCAGCACCATCAGCAAAAGGTCGACGACGGACGGCAATTCGCGGCGCAGAAGGCGCTCGCGGCGCTCGGCTTTGGCCTTAAGCAGGATCACGAAGACGCGGCTGCAGAAGAACGCGAGAAACACCGCCAGCATCAACGTGGCCGCCTCAATGGACGCGGCTTTCAAAAGAACGACGAAGAACGCACCGATCGTGCACACCAGACGGAGCGCCACAAAGATTGGCAGCGCGGATGGTTGAAAGAAGCCCGCTTTCGCAAGCGCGGTCTGCAAGCTTTCGTCGGATGCACCAGGGATCCGCGACCCGATCCATTGCAACACGCGCGTGGCGGCGAATGGGCTTTCGTCCGGCTCAACGCCAAGAATGCCCTGCAGGCGGACAAGCAACACGCGCCTGTGAAACTGTTGCACCCCCAGAAGCATGCAAACGGCCATTGCGGCGAGAACGAGAAGAGTTGCGGGCGAGGACAGCATCAGAACTCCGTCTTCGCGATGGCGCGCATGACGAGCGCGCCAATGATCTGGGAGAAGATGCAATAGATCAGCAGCATTTTCCCGGTCGGATCGGCGATGAACCAATGTGCATATTGCTGGTTCTGCGAAACGATCAGCGCGGCGACGAGGATCGGCAGAAGACCGAGCACCCAGGCGCTGGTGCGAATGAGCGATGTGCTCGCGCGCAGCTCGCGTTCGACGGAGGCGCGCTTGCGCAGGAACTGGATCAGATTGTTCAGGGAATGCGTCAGAGATCCGCCGAACCGCATGTTCGTCGAAACCGCAGCCGAGAACAGATGCATCTCATAAAGCGAAACATCCTCCGCGCTCTGCCTCACGCTCTCGGCAAAGCCAGCGCCGTTCGAAACGCGCCGCAATGCTGGCGTGAAAAAGCCGATAAGCCGCGGCTGGCTGCTTTGCACGGCGCGCGAAAATGCCGTTGGAAGACTGTTACCCACAGCAAGAAGCTGCCGCACACGGTCAAAGAACGCCGGCATCAACGCACCAAGCTCGCGCAAGCGGCGTCCGGCCAGAATATTGAGCGTTGCTACGCCAAGGACCAGAACGGCAGCGGCAGCCGTCACCGCCGCAAGCAATCCGGCAAACCGCGCGACGAGTGCGACGGCCAGCATATAGGCGGCGACGGCAGCCACCGCCTCGCGTGACACCGGATCGATTTCGAGGATACGTAGATCGCGCGCGATCGTCTGCGGAAGGAATTGCTCGAAGGAGAGCTTTGGGCGCTCACCGATCTCCACCGTCTTCCGTTCCGCAACGACGACCAGCTGCCCGAGCCGACGCAACCTGACCGAACGGCTGCGATACCGCAGCAGCACGATCGCCAGAGCCGCAACGACAGAAATCGCCAGGATCGCGACGCGTATCATCGCTGATCCTTCCGGCGCATCATGTCGGTGTCGGACCGGAAGCAATCGCGCAGCATGTAGACGCCGCCCTGTGCGTCGGTGACTTCGCTGATCGCCGCGATGCCACGGCTCGCATCCGGGCGGCGCACAAGGTGGACCACAAGATCGACGGCGCTGGCGATAAAGCGGCGCACCGAGTTCAGATCGGCGGAGAACCCGTGAAGGCCCATAAGCATTTCGAGGCGCTCCAGCGCATCGCGCGGACCGTTCGCATGGATCGTCGCCATCGAGCCGTCATGGCCCGTTCCCATCGCCTGCAGCATCTCGATCGCCTCGCTGGAACGCACCTCGCCGAGGATGATGCGGTCGGGACGCATGCGCAGCGCATTGCGCATGAGATCGCGCGCCGAAACTTCGCTGGTGCCATCGGCGGACGCTGGCCGCGTCTCCAGGCGCACAACATGCGCCTTTTGAAGTTTGAGTTCGGCAGCGTCCTCTATGGTGACGAGCCGTTCCTTGGGGCCGATATAGGAACTTAGCACATTCAACAGCGTGGTCTTGCCGGTGCCGGTCCCGCCGCAGATAAGCACGTTCTTGCGCCCGGCGATGGCAGCAGAAAGAAAGTCCAGCATTTCCTGCGTCATCGCGCCGTTGCGCACCAGATCGCGGCCCGTTAGCGGATTGCGCTTGAACTTGCGGATCGAAAGGACCGGGCCTTCGAGCGCGACGGGCGGTATGATGACGTGGACGCGCGAGCCGTCGGGCAAACGGCCATCGACATAGGGCGAAGATTCATCCACGCGCCGCCCGATGGGGCTGACGATACGCTGGATGATGTTCATCAGATGGCCGGCGTCGCGAAACCGTATCGGCACCTCTTCCAGTGTGCCGGCACGCTCCACATAAACGGCGCTCGGTCCATTCACGACGATATCATCGACTTCGGGATCGTCCAGGAATGGCTGGATCGGGCCGAGCCCGGTGATCTCGTTGCGCACATCGTCGATCAAGGCCGCACGTTCGCGCTGATTGAACGCACCACTCTGTCCCTGCAACGCCAATGCAATCGCCGTTGCGATCTGATCCTGCAGCGCGGAGGCTGGAATGGTGTCGGCGTCCAGACCTTGGCGTTCCAACTGTTCGAGCGTCAGATCGAACACACGGAACTTGGTCCATTGATAGGTGTCCGACGCCGACTGCGGCGGCGTGGCAACCTCTTGGCGGAACGGGAAGACCGAGATGGCGCTCATTGCGTCCTCATCGCGGTTTTCGGCGTCAGCCAGCTCAGCACTTGCGTGAGCAGATCGAGCTCAGGTTCGGGCGCCATGCCCATGCGCGCAAGGCACGCATCAAGTCCACGGCTGTAGCGCGAATCCGACAACGCAACCGGCTTCGCGTCATTGAGGCTCTCCGCGAGTTCATCCCATGACGCGTCGAGATCAATGCTTTCGGTAATCTTCAAGGCATTTCGGACATCGGCAGACGTCGGCGTGCGCCCCGGCGCTAGCGTATGGATTACGACCTCGGGAACCCCGAAACCGCTGACAGCGAGCCAGCGCAGCAGATCGCTCGCGCCACGGATCGACGGAAAGCGCTGATTGCAGCAGACAAAGAAATTCGCCGCAGGCCGGACCATTTCGAGCAATGCGCGCTGGCGCGAGAACGGCCCGTAATTGATGACAATCGTTCCGCAGAAGCCGCGCAAGATCTGCAGAAGTGCCGCAAAGGCGCCGGTATCCAGTGCGGGCACGTCCGCACCGAAATCAGCGCCAAGCGGCATGATATAAAGTCCACTGCGCACGTCGCGCGCGAGGGCGCTTTCCAGAAGCGCACGGTCGACGCGCGCGACCTCGCGGGTCGCATCCACAACGCCGAATTCAGGCTGAAGCCCAAGCGCAATGCCGGCTTGCGTCGCGGGCATCGACAGATCGATGTACAGCGCCATCTCATCGGGAACGAGTTTCGCGGCACGCACGGCGAGATTGAGCGCAAAGTCGCTGTCCTGTTCGCTTGCAAGCGCGCTCAGTACGCCCGCGATTCTCGCGCGTGACGAGGACGGCGCCGCGGACTTCTTGTCGAGGCAGACATGTATTGCCGTCCCGATCTCGACTGGTTGCGCGTCGCGATCGACAAACTCGTCCGCGCCCGCGCGCAACGCGGCGAGCACCAGTTGCGCGCTCATCTCGTTGCCGAGAACGATGACGGGCTTATCCGGAAATTTGCGCTTGGCCGCTTCGATCTTCTCGAATGCCGTCTGCACGCCACTGCGGACGTCGCTGTCGATCAGAACGACATTGGGATCGTATTTTTCGCCAAGACCATCCGCCGGTAATTGGTCGAGCACTATGAGGCTCATCGCGCCGTCGAGCGCCGCGCGCACCGCTTTGGCCGCGGCTTCGTCCGTGGAAATCAGCAGCAGCCGCGCGCTCATGGGGCGAGCCCGTAGTCTGCGACGAAATCGTCGAGCTGGCGTGCGTTCAACACGACATCCGCTCCGGTTGGCGCGTAAGCGAAACCTTCACCGGGCAATTTCGGCACAGAGGCTGCAACCATCGGCGAGACCAGCCTCGGCGTGGCCACGATAATGAGCTCCTGCTCTTCGTCGCTGTTCTGCGAGCGCTTGAAGAAATCGCCGACCACCGGAAGATCGCCGAGACCCGGCACCTTCTCTTCGATGTTGGCGTGGTTGCTGAACATCAGCCCGGCGATCACAAAGCTCTGGCCATTGCCGAGCTCGATGTTGGTATCGGCCGATCGCACGCGGATCGCGGGCACATTGAAGCCTTGCAGCGTGAGCGCGTTCGCGTTGTCGAGTTCGCTCACCTCCGGATTTACGCGCAGCACGATGCGGTTCTCGCTCAAGACCGTCGCGCGCACATGCAGTTGAACGCCGAACTTCTTGTATTCGATGGAGATCGCGCCGTTCACCGCGCCCGACTGCGTGATCGGAATCGGTATTTCGCCGCCGGCAAGGAAGTCCGCCTGATCTCCGCTGCGGACCATCAGAGTCGGTTCGGCGAGCAGCTGCGCGAGATTGACGCTGCTGAGTGCACTGATCGCCGTGCCCAGATCCGAGCCCGGCCAATTCAAGAGAAGATTGAAGGCCTGGCTGATCGGCAGGCTGCTCTGCAGACTGAGATTCTGGCCTAGCGTGGCACTGCTGATGCTACCCGGCACGCCTGTGGCGAACTGCATGCCGCTGCCCAGCTTCGTGAAGTTTATGCCCAGCGATTTCATCGTGCTCGTCGAGACGGCCGCAAAGCGCACCTCGATCGCAACCATGCGCCGGTCATTGACGCCGAGATCGTCGGTGGCGGGCTTTTCGGCGTGGCTCCTGGCAAGCGACAGAGCATGGCCGCGTGCGTCGAGATTGGAGGCATGACCTTCGAGGGAAACGCCAAACGGTGTCGAGACAGCCGAGGCGTTTTTCAGCGCGGGGTCTGCCGACATATCGCTGTTGAGGACAGCCACATCGGGACCGACCACGACGGAATAGGTCTGCTCCCCCGATTCCTTGGTCCACACCGTGATGTTCGTCGTGCCGGCTTTGAGGCCGACAAGACGCATCCTGTTTCCTTTCAGGAGGCGGAGGTTCACAACCGATGGGTCGCCCAGCGCGACACGCGTGGGTCGCGCATCAAGCTGAACGTAATCCTGGCTGCCGAGGCCGACATGTTCGACCTGCATCGATTGGCTGTGAGCCGAACCGGCCCATAGCAATGCGCCGGCCAGCGCTGCGCGCTTGATCGAACGACTGTTCATCATTGCGATCCACCCACTGAAAGGTAACCTGAACGGGTGCCGACAAAGAAAGGAATGCCGAAGCCGTGACGATGCCGAAGCGGCGCGAAGGCATGCGCTGGCGTCGGTGCGCTTTCCGCAACTGCGACCGGCACGAGATCGGACAGCGCCGCGGACACAGGCTGCGCAACGGTCTCGTCGCCAGGTTTGCGGATCGCGAGCGAAACCTTGCCGAACCGCTCCGCGAGCGCCAGGCGCGCCAATCCGTCAGGTGAAAGTTCGAGGCTGACCGTGCGCGCGCTGGACTGCACCGCGCCTTTCGTCGCCGGATTCTCGCCGACCGCCAGCACGGATATGTTCTGCAGCAGGAGCACCGTCTGGCTACGATCCGGTTTGTCGCCCGCGTCCTTGCTTGGGAACACCGAACCCGGGATCGTCGCGAAGACGTCTACGTGGTCGCCGCTCTGCAGAAAGCCGCCGACGATGTCGTCTTCGGCGATGCGGATGGAAAAGGCGCGCTGGCCTGGGTGGACACGCGCCGCAATGCCCAGCGTCGACGGATCGCGCAGGCTGTCCCGCGCGAACACTTCCTTGGCCGCATATTGTTTCGCGGTGATACGGCCGAATACATCCGTGCGGGAAGACACGGCGCCAACGGCCTCGCTTCCCGGGACGAATTTGGTCGTAACGTCATCCTGACCAATCTCGGAGCCGACAGGCAACGCATGCGTGGCGGCGAGGACTGCGATCATCTTGGGTTGGAGCGGCACAGACGCCAGGCGGCTGGTTGCCCGGCTCCATGGCCCCGCCAGAACGGCAACAAGGCCGACCGATAACACCATGGCGGCAATCACCATGGGGCTCTGCGTCATATCTCGAAACGTCAGTCCGCGTTGCATGGCCGTGACAGTTTGGTGCCGCAACTAATACTTGTATCGACTATAGGTTGTGAAAGAATGAAAGTTCGAATGAACTGTCTAAATTGTTCGCGCCCTGATGCCGAGAGTGTGATATTGCGCGTACTATCTGAATAATATGCAATGCCCATTTTGGGACAGCAGTACAACCAGTCACTCAGGTAGCACAACTATTACTTGATTTTTTTACAAATCCTGAACCTATCGCCCCTTAGGCTCCGCAGCAGAGATCGAACGGACGCCGTGGGCGAGCAAGCCGATGTTGCGCCACTGGACTTCTTGTTTTGTGCGTGACCGCGCGGGCGCCGTGTCGGTGTTTACCGCCATTTCGATCGCGATGCTGCTGATGATCGCGGGCATCGTTATCGATGTCGGGTCCCTGTATTTCGCGCGGCGTTCGCTGCAATCGACGGACGACGCGGCCGCGCTGGCCGCGGTGCAGAACCCTTCCTCGGCCCTTTCGGTGGCGCAGAGCGTATTCGCGCAGAACGGCTATTCGGGTGAGACGCTTACGGTGGATACAGGCGTCTACACACCCGATGAAAACCTGACCGCGGAACAGCGCTTCGTTGTTTCCAACACCAACGTCAACGCCGTCCGTGTCCGCGCCAATATCAAGGAACCAGGCTACTTCACCACTCTTTTCGGGCTGTCCAAACTCATTCCTTTGACGACACAGTCGACGGCCGCGCGCCTTCCGACGGCTTCCTTCGGCGCCGGCACGCGGCTGGCGGAACTGGACAATGGCATTCTCAACAATGTGCTGGGCGGTCTCTGGGGATCGCATCTCAGCCTGACGCTGGTCGATTACAACTCGCTGGTAGACACCAACATCGACGCCCTCACCTTTCTCGATCAGCTGGCGACGGACATCCACGTCACCGGCACCTATGCCCAGCTGGCCAACGCCAACGTCACCGTCGGACAATTGATACAGGCGCTTGTGGAAGCAACCACGGAAGGCGTTTCCAACGGCGACACGACGGCAGCGCTGCTGGCGCTGAAGGCGCTGCAATCGCAGGTCAACAGCAATATCAGCCTCAAAGTCTCCGACATCATCAACATGACACCGCTGCTGCTCCGAACAATTGGCGGCATCAAGGACGATGAGAACGGCCTGAAGCTCAACCTCATGAGCGTGCTCTCCGCCAGTGCGCGGGACTCTGCGGCGTCGGGAACGATCAATCTGGGCGCAGCACTCACCGTACCCATCACAAACACATCGATCGCAACGCGCATTGCCATCGGCAACAAGATGGCCCAGGTCGCGGATGCGCAGGTGGGCGACACCATCCATACCGGCCAGATCCGCGCGGCGGTCACCGCCACGATCACCAATCTCAATCTGATCGTCGCCACCGTGACCGTACAGATCCCGCTCTATCTCGAAGCCGCAACCGGTCAGGCGCAGCTGACCTCCATGCCGTGTGTGCCGGGCGGTACGCTCGCCAATATCACCGCGTCCTCCGGTGTCGCATCGCTGGGCTTCGGCACCGTGAGCGATAGTGCGCTGTCGAACTTCTCGGTGCCGGTGACGCCGGTATCCGGGCCGATCATCAATGTGTCTCTGCTCGGCATCCCGGTTGCGATAAATGCGGCCGGCTCGGCCGGGGCGACGGGCTCAGGTCCCTCCACACTCCCCTTTGCGCAGAGCGATATCGACGCCGGGACGATCAAATCACCCACCGCGAACGTCGCGCTCTTCAGCAACCTTGGGGCCGGCACGACCCTTTCGGCGACAATCCTCGGTAATCCCGGGTTACTTGCCAACACGCTGAACGGGCTGATCAACCAGCTTCTCACGAACCTCAAGCCGGTCGTCTCGAACCTTCTCACGCAGCTCAACGCACCGGTGAACACCTTACTGACGACGCTCGGCCTTCAACTGGGCACCATCGACGTGCGCGTCTTCGATACCGAGTGCCGAACTCCAACCCTGGTGGAATGATCATGCTGGCAACTGACACACACGTGCACACGCAACCCAAACCGCAGGTTCTGATCTGCGACGACGACGCGGTCTTCTCCGCGGAGCTGGTCGAGGCCCTTCACATGCGGGGGTATTGCGCGAGCGCGCTTCTCACGCTGACGTCGATCCGCGCGGCGATCGTCTCACCCAAATTCCTGCTGCTCGACGTCTGCATGCCGCAGCCGGACGGGTTCGAGATTCTGAAGATGCTCGCGACCCATGAGCGCAAGGAGCATTTCCGGATCGTGATGATATCCGGCGGCGACGACAATCTTCTCGCGGCGGCCGGCCGGTTCTGCGAATCCAACGGACTCAGATTCGTCGGTACGATGCGCAAGCCGATCGCGATCCGGGAACTCTGCGATATGATCGAAGTGGCGTACGACTGAGGCTACGACGCCACGCCGATGGACGACGCGATCTGCCGGTTATGGCGCACACCCCGTGTATCGCCACGCGCCAGGCTCTGCTGCCAACTCAGGAACTCTTCCAGCGAAAGCGCGTAGCGCTGACGTGCCTCTTCCAGCGTCAGCACGCCGCCAGCCACTGCCGCAACAACCTGTGCCTTGCGGACCGCGGTCCATCGCATAGCGTTGTTTGGTGGAAGCGATGCCGCGAGCACGCGTCTCTGTTCGGGGTTAGGCATTGCTGCTGCGCTTATCTCGAATTCAAATGCCATGATCTTGACCCCTGTTTGCGATAACTGTCCAACGGTCGAACCGTGCGTAGGGGCATTCTTTGCGATGCGCTTTTAAGCACCAAAAAACTTTTTCGATCAAAACATCGTCTGATTGCGTGCCGCGTTTGTCGTGTTTTGTAAGAGCGTGTTGTCGACTGTGCGATATGCAAAATTTTGTGCGATCCATTGCTCCGCGGCACCCTCGCAATAGAATCGTTTGCACAAGGGAAGAATATCAGGCGCGGGGTCAATACATGCGGGGCAATACAGAAGATCAGCCGTCGCTTTCCGCTTCGAACAGCCATACGGAAGATGATCGCGACGCGGCAGCATTGCTTACGCCGGATGCCATCCCATTTCCTGCGCGCGATCAGCGTCGTGGCACCCCTGCGCAAGCCGACGGCTCGATCAACGCGGCCCGCCGCTTTCTGGATCTCGCTGCCGCCGATCATGTCCTCTTCGACGCGATACAGGCGCTCGAGAAGATGGGCTTTCCTGAGCATGCCGTCAGCCTGAGGGCTGAGCGGAGCCGGATCGTCGGTAGGCTTACAAAGCTGCAATCCGCCGCGTATCGCGAATTCGAAGGCATGATGACCAAAGGCGCGGCATAGGCACGAAGCACCTATTTGAACCTCGAGTTTTGAAATCCCGACATTCAATTCGGCTAAGCTTATCCGGCGGCGGAATTTCTTCCGCCGTTCGCCTAGCGCAACTGTCGTGATCGGGTCTTTGCGTGCCGTTTGCGTGCGCGAGAATGCAAGTGCAGATGACCACGTCGCGCAAGCCATTGAAAGAATTGGTGGGCCCGGCAGGACTCGAACCTGCGACCTAACCGTTATGAGCGGTCAGCTCTAACCAACTGAGCTACAGGCCCTCCGGGGCGGTGCATAGCAGGATTTCCCCGGGGCGGAACAGGCTCCTGTCGGGGCCGCCACGGGACTAAAATGGCCGCCCCAGTTTCGCCGCAGGCGGCGCTGACACTGGCTTCGATATTGAAGAGGCATTTGCCATGACAAAACTCATGTTCGCCCTGCCCGTGAGCCTTCTCCTGTTCGCCGCACAGCCGGTATTGGCCGCCGATACGGCGCCGCGCACGCTCACGGTTTCCGGCACCGGTGAGGTCAAATCCGCACCCGACGCTGCGCAGATGTCGACCGGCGTCGTCACGCAGGCGCCGACGGCCGCGGCGGCCCTTGCCGCCAATGCGCGCGCGATGAACGCGGTGTTCGACACGCTGAAGCGCGCCGGCATTCCGGACAAGAACATCCAGACCTCCAACGTTTCGGTGTCGCCGCAATATGCGGGCAAGCCCGGCCAGGTGCAGCACGTCGCCGGATATCAGGTGTCCAACACGGTCAGCGTGCTGGTGATCGGCATGGACAAGATCGGGCCGACGCTCGATGCGCTGATCGCCGCGGGCAGCAATCAGATCGACGGCCCGAACTTCACCATCGCCGATCCGAAGCCGCTGCTGGCAAAGGCGCGTGAGCAGGCGGTGAAAGATGCCATGGCGAAAGCGCAGGCCTACGCGTCCGCAGCAGGTGTTGCGCTCGGCCCGATCCTGTCGATCAGCGAGGGCGGTGCGGCGATGCCGCCACGGCCGATGGGGGGTATGATGATGAGCATGGCCAAAGCCGAGACGCCGATCGCGGCCGGTGAAGAGAGTGTGTCAGCCGATGTCTCGATCACATGGGAAATCCACTAGCCGGAACGGACCCGTACAGAACTTCTGTACAGGGCACGCGCGCTTTGCCGTCGCGCGGGCATAGCTCCGCCGTTCGTTAAAGACGCTTGCGAAAACAGGTGTTCGATAAGTCCGCAAAATTTATTTTTTGACGCGGTTTTTCCGCGATTGGCGGTCGCGCGAATAAGCCGGATTGCCGGGCTTTTGCGGGCCCGGATTGGTTCTGCTTGCTCCTGTGGGGATTTAGCGGAAATGGCGATTGGAGCGCCACGCTTCAAGGGGGTGCGAGAAATATTTTTCGCTCAGTTTGCGGCGTTGCATTTCTGCGCATCGCCGTCGCTTGCCCGGATCCAGATGTCGAGCGTACCGACGACGGGTTCGCGGGGGTCGATGTCGCGCGTCAGCCAGACGTGCCAAAGGCCGTCACGCAGCTTCGCGTGCCAGGTTTCCCCGGCATCGAACGGCCGCGTCATGGAGCAGCGCTCTTTCGCAATACTGATCGCCCGCGCCTCCGTGGTCACGGGCATCGTGGGGCCGGTGCCGATGCATCCGGTCAGCAACAGTAGGACAGACGCCGGAACGGCCCGCGTCATCGCATTTCTCAAGAAGCCTATGACACCCTCCCGCGCTTCCACGCCGCGCGGGAGTATAGATGAGGCGGTCAGGCGTGGCGACCACATCGAACGCATGCCGTCGCCTGCGCGTGAAATAAGTTCCCTACTTCTCCGCTTCGAGCGCGTCGATCTGATCCATGATGCGGCTCATGCGCGCGACGAGCGCCTGATACGGCGCCGGCGTCGCCATATCGATGCCGGCCTTCTTGTAGAGCTCGTATGCGTAATCCGATCCGCCGGCTTTCAGCATGTTGATGTAGCGGTCGCGCGCCGGCGCGCCTTCATGCTCGATCGCATCGGTGAACTGCGCCGCACCCGCCATCGATGTCGCGTACTGCCACACATAGAAGCCGTAATAGAAGTGCGGGATGAAGGCCCACTCGATGCAGTAATCGGGGTTGATCTTCATCACGCCCTGCGCGTCGCCGTGGTAACGCTTGAGCAGATCGCAATAGATCTCCGTCATGCGTTTGCCGGAGAGCGCATTGCCCTTCTCGATCTCTTCGTGGATCGCGAGCTGGAATTCGCCGAACATGGTCTGGCGGAAGAACGTGCCGCGGATCAGCTCAAGACCTTCGCCGAGATAATAGAGCTTCTCCTGCTTGGTCTTGGCATGCGCGACCATATAGTCGTTGAGCAGCATCTCGTTGGAGATCGACGCCGTCTCAGCCGTGAAGGTGGAGTAGTTCGACTTTTCGAACGGCTGCGTGTCATGCGTGAGCAGCGTGTGCACCGCGTGACCCCATTCGTGCACAAAGGTCGAGAGCGACTCGTAATCGTAGTTGTGATTGAGGTGCAGATAGGGATGCACGTCATAGGCGGAGCCGTTCATATACGCGCCCGATGCTTTGCCCTGGCGCGGCAACACGTCCATCCACCGTCCAGAGAACGCCTGATGCAGCTTGGCCGCATAATCCGGTCCATAGGGGGCGGTGACGTCGAACGCGATGCGCTCGGAATCCGCGACAGTGAAGTGCTGCGGCGTATCGAGTTTGAACATCGTCGGATAGATGTCGTAGTAGCCGAGATCGTCCTTGATGCCGAGCAGCTTCTTGCGCAGCGTCAGATAGCGGTGGAACACCGGCAGGCCAGCATTCGCCTGCGCCACGAGCTGGCGATAAACCGCCTCCGGCATGTTGTCGGCGAACAGCGCATCGGAAAGCGCATTCGGATAGTGGCGCACCTTCGCATCGAATTCTTCGGCGAGGATCTGCGTGATCAGCGATGCACCGAACGTGCCTTCATATTTCTTCCACGCACCCCAGAACGTATCGAACACCAGCTTGCGGTCCG
This sequence comes from Rhizomicrobium sp., assembly GCA_035502175.1. Lineage (GTDB taxonomy): Bacteria > Pseudomonadota > Alphaproteobacteria > Micropepsales > Micropepsaceae > Rhizomicrobium. Next base: position 19,109 of record DATJUS010000019.1, on the reverse strand, counting down.
CGCGGTTCGGCGCCTGGCGGTATTTCGTGTAGGCCGCCTGGTCCAGATGCTCGATCTTGGTGCCATCCGAGAGCGTCACGCCGGGGAACGGCAATTCGCCATTTGAAAGCTGACTATAGATGTTATTCGGCTGGATCAGGACATTGCTCGCCGCCGACATCACGCCTTCGGCTTCGGGGCCGAGCGTGTGCGGCGCGCCGCGCAGGATATTGTCGAGGTAGAAGTCGAAGCGGTGCGTCAGGTCCGGCGACTGCTTTTCGAATGCGTGCACTTTCGCAGCGCCAATCGCGATGATCTCCGGCGAAACCCACGCGGTCTTCTCGCTCAGCTGCGAGCCGAGCGCCTGTGCGAGCTGAACGCGTTCCTGATTGATGGCGATGCGCACATCCTCGTCGCCTTTCAGCGAAGCGTAGACATTGAGCCGCGCGACTTCCTTGCCCGCATCGCTGATCGCGGCCAGGGCCTCGAACATCGACTTGGCGCTCTTGCCGAGCGTGCCTTTGTATTTGTCGAGAGCATCGACCTGCGCCTTCGCCTTCTGCTGTGCGGCCGTCCAGGCTTCCGGCGACGGATAGAGATCGCTCAGATCCCACATATATGCCGGGTTCGACCGATCGGCCGCGGCGGGATCCGCAGGCTGGGGCGCGGCAGCAGCCACAGCGGCACTCGACATCATCATCAGCGCGAACGCTCCCTTTAAAATGGCCTTCATCTGCGGCTCCCCTCCAGATCGGTTTCAGCCTCTCTAGCGACCCCGTTCGGGCCACACCAGAAGTGCGGTCTCAACATGCCGTGAGCGGCTGATTGCACAGGCTCCCCTGACCGCTAGAATAGCGGCAGGCCTGCGTTGCAGGAACCCCGGAAACTCTTTTGCAGAGCTTGTTTCATGCGCCTTTTCCCACTCGCCTGCGCCGCTGCCATCGCCCTGATTTCGCTGCCGGCTTCGGCCGCCAAGGCGCCCCGGATCAGCATTACATCGCTGTCAGAACTGGAGGTGCCGGACCGGCCCTTCAACGAATCGGCCAATGCGAATGCGGAGGTCGATGCCGCGTTCGCGCGTGCCCGCAAGTCGGGCAAGGAGGTCCTGATCGATCTCGGCGGCAACTGGTGCGCCGATTGCCGGATCATGTCGGGATTGATGGAGCTTCCGGAGATGCGCGCGTTTCTCGCGGCGCATTACGAGATGGTGACGGTCGATGTCGGCCGCTTCAACAAGAACCTTCAGATCCCCGCACGCTTCGGCATCACCACAAGGCTCGAAGGCGTTCCGGCGTATCTCGTTGCCACGCCGGACGGCAAGCTGGTGAATGCCGGCCAGGTCTCCGCGATCGAAGACGCGCGCCACATGAGTCCGCAGGCCCTCGCCGACTGGCTGGCACAGTGGACGAAGTAACACCGGTTCTGGTTTGCGGCATGGGTCGGTCGGGGACGACCAACACGCTGCGCGTTCTCAACGCACATCCGTCCGTGGCCCTGAATGGAGAAATCCCGCTCAGCATCCTCAAGCACTTCTTCACGTTTCTCGACGGCGTGGACAAAACCTATGGCGAAAGAGGCAAGCTCAGCGAAGGCTGGCAATCGCGCAAGAGCGAATACATGCTCGATTCCTTCGGCGCCATGTCCAAAGGCGGCACCGGAAACGCGCGCAAGCACAACAGCGCCGATTTCCGCGGCCACAAATCGCCGCGGCTTGAAACCATGTTCGAGAAATACGAGCAGCATTTCGGCAAACGGGGGCCGTTGCCACGCTATTTCTATTGTGCACGCAACCCTTTCGACTGCTGGCGGTCCTATCGGGAGATGCCCTGGACCAGCTACATGCGGGCGGAAGAGTTTCTTGAGGACTATGTCGCTTCGTTCGCACGCTTGAAGGTGATGCAGGAACACGTGGAAGGCCGCGTCACCGTGGTCAATCTGGATGAGCTGAAAAAGGCTCCGGATGTCTTCGAGTTTTACGAGGAAAAGCTGTTTGCGCCGCTTGGCATTGAAATGCCGGGAAGCACGATGAACCGCATCGAGAAAGCCCAGGAAGACAAGACGCCGTCGACCGCCTCGAAACTGCCGGACGAAGACAAAACGACGATCGCGAACTACCCCGGCATCGCGGAGATCCTCGCGACGCATTTTCCAGCGGCTATTTCAGCGTCTCGCTGAAGAACGCGGCACACAGTTTGTGCGACTGCGCGGTCGCTTGCGGATCGTGCCGCATGATGACGTCACCGCCCGTGCCGCGATGGCTCATGGGATCCTGAACGACGACATCGACGCCCGGCATGTCGAAGCAATGATGCGCGCCGGCAAAAACATGCGTGCGCGTCCGGGCGCGCTCCGCGGGCGAGAGCGTCGCGAGCAATTTCTCGCCCGCGGAAGGATCGTCGTCATACTGATCGGCGCCGCCGGTGACAATGAACAACGGCGCATCGACAAGATCGCGCCATTCGTGTCCCGGCACGGTGTTGTAAGTCCAGCAGGCCGGATAGACCGGCATGAGCGCCGCGAAATGCGCGTCCGGCAGAAATTGATCGTTGTACGCGCGCGTCGCCGCCAGCATGGCCATGACACCGCCGAACGAGAATCCCGCAACGCCGATCCGTGTCGCATCCACGTCGGGCCGCGCGGCCAAAAAGGCGCGCGCGCCGTAGAGATCGGGCAGCGTCTCCGGAACGGTATTCGGGCGTCCTTCGGATCCGCCGGCCAGGCCGCGCGCCGACCACAGATCCGGCTCCAGCGTCACGAAGCCCGCCGCATGGAGTGCCTCCGCATAGCCACCCTCGCGTGTCGACGGTCCGGCCGAACCGTGCAGAAGGATCACGGCCGGCGATTTTTCCGCATCGGTCGCCGGCGCCATCAGCCGTGCGGCAATGGTCAGCGGCTGGGGATGCAGCGACCGGAAGGTCACGTAATGACGGCTGGGAAATCCTCGCATACGGCCATTCTGCATGCCCGGCGCACGGGAACCAGAGCGCCGGCGCAGCCTCCGGCCGCCCGGAATATCCCCTTGAAAGAGCCTATTGAATCCCGCGCGGGCATAAGCGATAACCCGCCCCCAACTTGGATTGCGGGCGTAGCTCAGGGGTAGAGCATAACCTTGCCAAGGTTAGGGTCGGGCGTTCGATTCGCCTCGCCCGCTCCAGGTTCTCTCGTTAAAACAAAGACTTACAAGACCGTCGCGGACGTGCCGGAGTATGGCGGTTCCGTCGGGGCGCGATGCGCCAAGCATGGCGTAGCGAGAACGCGCCCCAACCGGAATGGGAAAGATATCAGTAGTCCGTGCCTTCTTTGACTTTCCCGCTGCCGGCGTCGTCGCCTTTGCTGTGCTTTGCCTTGCCGGAGGCTTTCGGGTGGTCGCCGGATGAAGCGCTGTCGTCGCCTTTGCCAGAGGCCGCGGTGTCCTTTGAAGAGTCAGCGCGGGCGATGAGGCCCTTCGCGTCAGTCACCGTCGCGGACGTTCCGTCGACAAACTTGGCCTTTGACAATTTCGATTCCACTTCGGTCACGACGATCTTGCCGATTTCCTTTTCGGAATAGCCGATGATTTCGTGCGTATCCGAATCCTCGATCGGCGTGCCTTGTCGCAGCACGCGGAATTTGTCCCCCACGTGAATGCTGTCGCCGCCCCGGCCCAGATAGAACACGCCATCGGCCACGGTCTCGATCCGCAACGGGTACAGCGAGTCGAGAATCTTGCCCGTCAGATCGGCGGCTTCCTGCTTGGCAACCGCGTCGAGCGAACCTCCGGAATATTTCGATCCCGAGAGCGTCGCTGACAGCTGAACCACGCCGGTGGCGGCTTCGACCATGCGGAACGTCATTTGGGCGCTCGCGTGTGTGGCACCATAAATCCGCTTGCCGACGGCTTCCATGTAAACGGAATCCCGCGATGAAGCGGCCTTCGTCACGGTACCAACGAGGATGTAGTCGGCCCCCAGCTTGTTTCCGAGCTTGGAGGCTTCGTCTTTGCTGAAGGACTCGTCCTGCAGCTGTGACAGCTCGCCCTGATCTTCCTCGGCATAGTCGCGATCGAGCACGGCGACTTTCCCCGACTGGGACAAGGCATCGATGACCTGCGACCGTACGCTCGCCTCGAAGCTCTCTGTGCTCTTCTGGCCGTTGGCGAGCCGGAACGGCAGCACGGCGATCTTCAACCGCTTGCTCGCGGCCGACGCCGTGTAGACCGGAATGTCCGCAACGACCGTCACGTACCACTGACCTTGCGCCTGCCGTTTGGACGCGACCTGAAACCGGCGCACGACGCCGGATACGCTCGACGAGGCCGTCACCACAGACGCGCTGGCGCCGGAGCTGCCGCTGTCGCTTTCGGACGCAGAATATTTGCCTGACGCGGTGCCGGACTCGTTGACGTTCGCTGTGCCCGCCTCGTGCAGAGAGGCCGCGCGATTTCCCGAATTGGCTGCGGCATCAACATTGAGATCCGCGTGCCCGGATTCGTTCTTCGCTGCGCTGAACTCGCCGCTCGACGACGCCTGGGAATGGTAGTCGCTGACGAGCGATGCCGTGTTGACGGTCTTGGCGACGCGCGATCCGTTCACCTGCTCGACAGCGAGGAGCAGCGCGTTCTGGAGCGCGTCATCGAACGTCTTTCCCGTGCCCTCCACACGAACGCTGGTGATCTTCTCGCCGGGACGCGAGGAGCCGGGGCTCTGAGACGCGTCGGCCGTCGATGTCGTGGATTCAGAAGAGGGGCTTTTCGCATCTGAAGATTTGACGGCAGCCCCCTTCTGGTCGCATCCCAAGAGAACCGCACAGGCCAGAACGACCGAAGCCGCCGTCGCAACGACGCCAAGACTTCTCTTGTTTCGAATTTTCATCATGACGCCCCTCTGATATTTGCGTTCGCGATGCGATCAGATCTTGCTGGACAGATCGCCGGTATCGACGTGGTTCCTGTGCGAGAATTTGACGAAATTGTGCGACGTGTCCGACCATGTCGAAATGAGGTCGGGCAGGTGCGCCGTCACGTCGACCACATTGGGCAGATCACGGGCCAGCCGCGCGCCACCGCCGATGGCATTCATGGGACTGTTTCCCATGCCGGCGACGGTCGCCCTCGCGCTGGTGATCCACAGCCGGTAGTCGTTCGGGAGACGTATCGCCGGGATCATGCCTGCTTCGTAGTGCGGCACCGCCATTGACAGCGTCTGTTTGGATTTCGCATCCATTTCCCCCGACGCGGCCATCTTGGCGTCGATTTCCTTCGACGCATCCTCGGACACGGTGATCGAACGCGAAACCGTATTGAGGTCGTTTGTGCCTTCCAGCGAATTGGCCTCCGACGAAAGCTTGTCCGCTTCAACCTGATCGCCGAGCGCCGCGATGGTGTACGACTGCGCGATGAGCATCTCTTTCATCGCCTTGGCGAAGTGCCGGTTGAGCTCGGTCAGGTCGCCTTCAAGATCGCCAGCCGATCGCGCGCCGGATGGTGCCGAATCGCCGTGGCCCGGGATCATATTGCTCAGTCCGTCGAACGGTCCCGCGAACGCGGGCCCTGTCGAGATCGCAATGATTCCAATGACAAGAGCTGCCGTCGAATTTTTGTAGACCACGTTCATGTCCCTCTTCTCACGCGTGTTTGCTTCTCAGTTCAGTCCTTTGGACCTGAGCTGATTGCTGATTTCCTTCGCCGCTTCGGATGCCGCCGTGAGCAGTGCGTTGCGCCCGGCGACCTGCTGGTCCGGGCCAAGGCCCGAATACTGAACCGGTCCGACCGATGCGAGTACGCGGGGGAGCGGACCCGAGAGGTCGTTCAACTGCGCACGCACGGAAACATAGACACGCTTTTGGCCCGTGACCGGATCGGTGTCCTGCAAGCCGACGTCCAGCGTGCCCGTCGCGAACGTATTCACGGAACATTGCTTGGCGGCGTCGAACGCGCTCTTGCGAAGTTCACGCGACAGAATATCCGACGACGAAAATGCCTGGTACATGGTCTCAGGCTTCGCGCCACCGCACTGCGCGCTCACATCTCTGTAGTCGTAAACGTCAAAGCCGTTGTCGGAGAAGACCTGCGACATGGACGCGTTCATGTCTTCGGGTGACGAAACGACATAGGTGACCTGATCCGCCTGACGGACAGTATTGCCGCCCGTCGTGTGGACCGTGGTGTCCTGATACGAAGACGAAAACTTGGCACTGCCGCCATGCAGGCCCTGCGATTGCTTGGCCGATTTGTCTTCGCTGTTGACCTCGACGCTCGTCACGCGATCGTTGAACGATTTGACCGAGCTGGTGGAGCGCGCAACGAACAGGAACGAGATCGCGATTTTTCTCTGCGGCATCGCCTGCGCGACGCCGCCGTGATCGGGCGCGCCGTTCAGTTCGGCTTCAAGGCGGTTGGTGTTGATCGTCGTCCGGATGACGATGAAATATTTGCTTTCGGTCTTCCTGTACCCTTCGTCGACGACCGTCGGCTGGGAGATATAGTCTTCGATATGGGCTTTGATGTCGTGCTCCACACCTTGATAGAGCTTGAATTTCGCCATCGAAAAGTTCGCGGCATAGCGGCCCAGCGCGTCATACTCCGCGAGCAGAAGCACCTGCTGGCGCGTCTTCTCGTCCGCGCGGCCCGAGAACAGGCCCGAGCTATAAGGCGCGGCTGCCATGCCTTCGATCTCCACCCCTTCCGCCCGTGCCGGCGAAGAAGCCAGGGCGCCCGCGAACCCGGCGCAGATTACAGTGAGCGCTGCAAACAGCGTCGTTCTAGTCCTGTTGGCCGACATGGATCGTCTCCTTGAGGTTTAACGGCATTGCTCGATCAGAGCGGGGGTTTTCGCGAACCGACCGCCCTGACCCTGGCGCACAAGCCATTTGTCATTCCACTTGTCCGAGGGATTGCCCATCTGCTGGGTAATCTGATCTGAAATCGCGAGAAGGGATTCCTGGAGGGCCGATGCATCGTCCGGCGTTCCGGAATTCGCAATGACCTTCACGACCGGATACTTGAACGAGGCGTCGAGGTATTGTGATCCAGAAAGCGGCTGGTCGATCATCACGTCCAGATAGCTGGCGTAGGCGAACGCCGTTTCCGCGTCCGTCTTGGACACCTGGACCTTTCGCATATTGGTCAGTGTGAGTTGGATCCGGTAGTCAGGCGGTGGAATGACGAAATTGAATGCGTCGCCGTTTTCGAACCGCGCGGCCATCACCCCGCCGATCGCCTGATTGTTCGCGTGCGGAAGAACGGGGATGTCGGCGTTCTGGGTGAGATAGCGCTCGAAAGCGTTTTCCAGCAGCGCTTGCGCCTGTGCCGCATCCACATGGTACTGCGCCAACGTATCGGCCGCAGGCTGAGCTATGGAGGCCGAGACGATCTGCAGCCTGCCGCCAAAGCTCGACTTCGGCCGGACGCGGTGAAGCGCCTCTACGAATGCATTCAGGAAACTTCCCGAAGCAGGGTCGTACAGCGCGCGAACATCATCCATGATGCGCTGGCGGCTCGGCGCCCCCTTCACGGAATCGATGAATTCGACGCCGAAGGGATAGGCGGAGACGACCTGTTTGGTGGCGAAATTGAACAGAAGTGCTTCTGCCTGAAGATTGACTGCAACCTTCGTGAAGTCTTCAAACTGCTCTGTGCTGACATTCTCCCATGTCAGCACGAAGGCAAGCGCCAGGGCATCGCCCTTCTTGTAATCGCCAAGATCCGTGGTGATCGAAATATTGCTGAGCGACTGCGACCCGATCTTGTCGATGAGCGCGCGATTGATATCGATGAGGGCGGCTTTGCCCTGCCCGTTTATGAGTGCATTGGAGTAAGGGAAATTCTTGTCCGCATCGCTGAAATTCCCTGCGAGCGCAAAGCCCGCAAAATGCACAGTCGCGGGCGCGGCGAAGGCTTTGCCTGCACCGCCTGCGGCCAAGATAAGAGCGAACAGCACCAAAACTGCCCGCATCATGGCAAATGCAACTTATTGTTCGCGTGTTTCCACACGATGCCCCCCGGCAATATGTTCAGAGCGCAGAAAACCAGGCTGGAAAACAGCCCCGTCGCCCCTTAAGCCACAGCGATATCGTTATCTCGTCACGAAGGCGAGACAGGACATGCCACCCTCAAAAATTGTTTCATATGGGGCGCAAGCAAGCAAGCCCGGTCGGCTTTCGGCGATGGATCGCCCAAAGTTTTCCACTGCCATTACAAAGATTTACGGCATTAGAACTTGAGGTTCGAGCCGGGCGTGGCGTTGCCGGTGTATTGCACCGGACCGGTGCGGTCGAAATCCACCAGCGACGATCCTTGCCCGAAATGAAATTTCAGGCTCGCGTAGAAAGCACTGGTGTAGCCCACGCCTGCCACGATCGCGTGGTCATACCCGACAGCGACGCTCACCGGGAATGAGCGGAACGGCAGATAGTCGAGACTGGCGTTGTAGTCCGTCCAGTCGCTGCCCGAACTGAAGGACGTAAAGTTGATCTCCGTGTGGAACGCGAGGTCGGGATATTCGTACCAGGTAAGACCGCCGCCGCCGAAATAGCTGGTCAGGCCGACCGGGCCGGAGGTCCCGCCGCCCTTGATCATCAGCGTCAGGCTGCGGACCGGATAATACTCCCCGAAGAACCCGTAGCTCTCGATCGATTTCTTGCCGGGGAAGAATGGCGCCGCCGGCGCGTCGGCGGCGAAATAACTGCCACTCAGCCCGATTGTTCCCTTGTCGTCGCGGAAAAACATCGTGCCGCCCGCCGACCACAGATCCGCTTCGTCATATTTGATACCGAAGTAATAGTTGTTCTGCGCGTCGACCTGAAATCCGAAGCCGGGATTGTCGAACGTGTAAAGCAGCGCGCCGTGAACCTGGTACTGGTCGGAGTCGACCGCCTGCCCGATCGTATCGCGGCTATAGGTGAAGGTGCCGTCGATCAGGCCGCTGAAGCCGCTCAGATCCTGGTTCGCGAACGCGGCGTTGGGCAGCATGGCGATGGCGAACAGCGCGACGGCAGCAGACTTCATCTTCGACATGCTCATCTCTCTCGCATTCCGTGACGGAAAATGCCGGTGATCGGTTCCAGGAAGTATTCCACCGCCGTGCGCGCGCCCGTGTTGAGCGACACATCCACCGGCATGCCGGGAATGAGCTTCACATCGGGATAATCCTTGAGCTGGCTTCGGTCGACGCCGATCATCACGCTGAAATAGGGCTGGTTCGTGTGCGCGTCGACAAGGCGGTCGGCAGACACGGTTTTCACCGTTCCCGTGATCATCGGCAGCCGGCGTTGATTGTAGGCACCGAGATTGACCTTCGCCGTCATGCCGACATGAACATCGTCGGCATCCTCGGGGCGCACGCGCGCCTCGACGTCAAGCTGGTCCTCGATGGGCACGATCTCCATCACGGTATCGCCGGGGCGTAGCACGGCGCCTCTCGAATGTACGGCCAGTGCTACCACCCTGCCGTCGGTCGGCGCGCTCATGCGCAGGCGCGCCACGATATCCTTGGCGGCATGCAGGCGATCCAATGCCTCAAAGCGCTTCGTTTGCACATCGCGCAGATCTTTCACGACATCATTCATGAACTGGTTGCGCAGATTGACGATCTGCAACTCGTCCTCGCCGGAATCGAGATTGACCTGCGCCATCTTCTCGGCGACCTGGCCGTGCTGCCCGGTCAGATCGGCCGCCTCACGCTTCAACTGCAGCAATCGCGGCAGCGTCGAAAGGCCCTTGGAATAGAGCTGCTGCACGCTATCGGATTCCTGTCCAATCAGCTGGCTCTGCTGGTCGACGGAGGTTTGCTGGCTCTGAAGCCCGGCGACAATGCGGTGGTTCTCATTGATGCGCTGGTTGAAGATTTCCTGCTGCTTTGCCAGCGTCGCGCGATGGGTGTCGAACGTGTTCTGCTCGCCGCGCAGGGCTTCGGCGACCTTGGGGTCCGATTTGCGGGCCAGCAGATCGGTTGGGAACGCGATCTTGTCCGCACCGTCACGCTCGGCCTCGAGACGCGCTTCCTGCGCGGCGAGCGCATCGGCCTCACCGCGGATGAGATCCATGCTTGCCCTGCTCTCGGTATCGTCGAGCTGCACGAGCGGCTGGCCGGAATGCACCAATTGCCCGTCCCGGACATAGACGCTCTGCACAATGCCGCCTTCCAGATGCTGGATGGTCTTGCGATGCGTCTCCACCACGACCACGCCTTGGGCAACAATCGCGCTGTCGAGCGGCGCGAGGCTGCCCCAGCCCAAAATGCCGATGAAGAAGACGCCGACAACGATCATCCCGGTTCGGATAATCTTGTCCGGGCCCAGATAGTCGAACCTCGGATCGGAATATGTCTGCTCGTCTTCCGGAAAGACGAACTTGCGGGCGCGCACAACCCAGCGCGAATTCCACAGGTTCAGCACGATCCGCGGCGGCGTAAAGCGCGGCGCGGGCGGCGGTGCGGCCTGGGCCTGATCGCTCATGGCTTGCCTCCGTGATCCGGGCCCACAGGCAGGCTCACGACATTGCCCGGCGCCTGTTGCGGCTGAGGCGGCTGTTGCGGCTGCGCGCGTCGCGCATATTGCGCCATGACTTCGGTGCGCGGACCGAAGGCTTCGACGCTGCCATCCGCGCGAAGCACGAGAATTTTGTCGACGCCTGCCAGAATGCTCGGGCGATGGGCGACGATCACCACGGTCACGCCGTCGCGTTTGAGACTGGCCAGCGTCATGACCAGCGCCTCTTCACCCATGCCGTCGAGATTGGAGTTGGGCTCGTCCAGCACCACCAGTCTGGGTTCGCCATAAAGGGCGCGCGCGATGCCGACCCGCTGGGCTTGGCCACCGGAAAGGCGATGCCCGCGCTGCCCGATCTCGGTGTCGTAGCCTTTGGGCAGGCTGAGGATCATCTCATGAGCCCCGGCGCGCTTCGCAGCCGCCACCACAGCTTCGGGGTCGCCTTCGCTCATGCGCGCGATGTTCTCGCGCACCGTGCCGGAAAAGAGTTCGACGTCCTGCGGGAGATAGCCGACATACCGGCTGAGCTCGACGCGCGGCCAGGCATAGATGTCCGCGCCGTCCAGCCGCACATTGCCGGCCGCGCACGGCCACGCGCCGATCAGCAGCCGCACCAGGGTCGATTTGCCGGATGCCGACGGACCGATCACGCCCAGCGATTCGCCGGGCAAGAGCTCAAAACACACATTGTTGAGGACCGGCCTGCGGGTGAGCGGACTGATGAACCCAACGCGGAGCGCATTCAATCGCCCCTGCGGCGCGGGCAACGCCATGCCTTCGTCGCGCAGAGGCGCGGTGTTGAGAATTTCTTCAAGCCGCATCCACGCCAATCGGGCGGCGATGAAACTCTTGTAGGACGCGACGCCGGCTTCGATCGGGGCGAGCGCGCGCGCGCCGATGATCGAAGATGCGATCATGATGCCGCCCGTCGCCTGGAGATTAAGAATGAGAAATGCCCCGAGGCCCAGCAGTGCGATCTGGATCAGCATGCGCACCGTGCGCGACGCGGAGGTCAGCTTCGAATCGCGATCCGCGGACAGCGTGTTGGCGCGCATGGAGTCGGACCATTGCGCATGCCAGCGATCGACGAAAGTCGCAGACATGCCCATGCCTTCCAGCACATCGGCATTGCGCAATCCGTCTTCCGAGAAATTGTGGGTGCGCGACTGAAGGTCAATGGACTTGACGAGCGAAGCATTGGTGAGGCGCTGGCTGAGCCAGGCGATGCCGATCAAGATCGCGCCACCGACGATGACGGTCGCCAGGAGCGCCCAGTGCAGCACGACAAGGACAAGGAAGAAGACGATCGTGAACGGCACATCCATCACGACATTGATGGCCGGGCTGCCGATGAAGTTCTTGACGGTTTCCAGATCGCGAAGCCCGTTGCGGATCGATGCGCCGCCGGTTTGCGACGCGGTGGCGACCATCGCACGCAGGACTTTCTTTCCGAGCGCATCCACCGTGCGCATCGCCACGCGCTGCACAAGGCGCAACCTGAGGGAATCGAGCCATCCGTAGACGATCAGCGCAACTATCGCGATCAGCGTGAGAAGACCGAGCGTTTCGAGGCTGCGGCTGGTCAGGACACGATCGTAGACCTGCAGCATGTAGAACGACGTCGTGAGCGCGAGAATGCTCATCGCCGCGCTGAACGAGAGCGCAACGATCAACAGGCGGCGATTGGAAGCAAGCGCGTCGCGAACGGGACGCGGCTTCTGCGGTGCCAGCGGGTTGATCTTGCCGGAATTGCTCACGTCAGTTCGCCCAGTTCCCCGTCATCGTTCAGCCCCCGAAATCGATCCAGCTTGCCGAGTTCTGATTGTAGTGGTCGTTCGGATCGTAGATCTTCACCTTCAGCGCCAGCTGCTTTGCGGTCAGTTCCCCAACCGCAGCGAGCAGTTGATAGGACGACACGACCATATCATGGCGCGAGGAATTGAGCGCCACCTGGGCCGCGAGCTTTTCCTGCTCGGCGTTCAGGATATCAAGAATCGAGCGCTCCCCCTGATGCTGCTGCTGGATCACGCCGTCCAATGCCGCGAGGCTTGAAGTGACCCGGTGTTCGTTGAACGAAACGGAGGTGAGCGCGGCGTGGAATGCGGCCCACGAATCCTTCGTCACCTGCCGCGTCGCCTGATCTGCGTCGTAGATATTGAGGCGGGACTGGCTCTTGGCCTCTTTGGCCTCGCGGATCCGAGCCGTATCGGCGCCACCATCGTAGAGCGGCACGGATATCTGGCCGAGCACCGAAAGCGCATTGCCTTTGGTAACGACCCCGAATTCGTTGGAACCGAATGGCGAATTGAGGGAATCGCGCGTGTAGTCGTATTGCGCGACGATCGACGCATGTGGAAGCAAGGCGCCAACCGCATTGTCGACGCCATATTGCGCGGCCTTGTCGTTGGCCTGTGCGGATTGAATCCGCGGCGCCAGGCGTAACGACAGCGACATGGCCTGTTCCTGCGATCCCGGAAGCCAGGGCAGCGCCGGCAGCTCTTCGAGAGTTTCCGGCGGGCGACCGATGACACGCTCGAAACTATCGCGGCTCTGCGTAAGCTGGGATTGCGCCGTCGCCAGATCGGCCTGTGCACCGGCAAGGCGCACCTCGACTTCCTGAAGATCGGTCTTGGTCGCAGCGCCGGCATCCAGCTGCGTCTTCGTCGCTTCACGCTGGCGCGTGAGAATGGAGACATCGTCCTGGTGCAGACGCAGCGCGATCACGTCGCGCACGACATCCATGTAAGCGGACGCTGCGGCGAACAGCACCTGCTGCTCGGCATTGAGAAGATCGGCGCGCGCAGCACGCACCAACGCGATCGCGCGCTGCACCTGCGCATAGGCTTGCCCCCCTGTCAGGACAGGCTGGGAGACCGTCGCGCGCGCATCCAGCGGCGTGATGTTGAGTGTCTGGCCGAGATTGCTATCCGCGCGTTCGAATCCATAGGATGCAGAGCCGCCGATACTGGGACGCCATCCGCCGCGAGCTTCCGCGACCGCATCGTCCGCCTGACGGACCCGCGCACGCTGTGCTTCGAGCTCTGGGTTGGTTGAATAGGCCAGCGCGAGCGCGTCCGACAGCTTGAAGCGCTCTGCAGCGGCCGGTGTGGCCAGCGCAATGCTCAAGACAGCGGCCGTCACGCCCCACAGAAAGCCACGCATTCGAAAAACGCCCAATTCGACAGGCCAGCCGGTGGCGGACACCCTCTTTCCCTGCCTTGCAGGGAACCGCCCACGGGCATTGCCGCTCACCGCGACCAGCGCCCGTGCCTAACACTGCCCGCGCCGCGAATATAGAGCCGACCGGAAAAAACGTCGAGGGATCAGGGGCCTGAGGCTTCCTGCGGAACTCTCGATCCGGCGAATTGGATTGCAATTCGCCGGACCAAAACCCTGCCCTGTCTTACGTGCTGGTCGTGAAGTCGCCGGTGTTGAGGTTGGTCAGATGCAGGCCGCCGGTGACATCGATGACGAGGTCCCCCCCCGACTGGTACCCGGCAACGCCGTTCTGATCGACGATCAGGAAGGTGTGGCCGGAGAGCGAGCCGGACGTAACCTTGAACAGCACCGCGTGATCCGCGCCGAGCTGTCCCGAACCGATCGCCGCCGCCATGTCGGCGTCGAACGTCGCGGTGTTGAGCGCGCCCATGACCTGGGTGTCGACACCCGTCACGTGGTTGGCCACCTGGAACAGATCGGTCGCTGTGTTGTAGCCGGTGATCGTGTCGTAACCCGTGCTCGTGGATTCCGACGCGGCCCCGTACACGAAGGTATCATGTCCCGCCGTGCTGACATTGAACGTATCCGAACCGGCGCCGCCATTGAGCGTGAAATTGCCCGTGCCGGCGGTGTTGATCGTGTCGCTGCCGGACGTTCCGTCGATCGTGATCGACGCGCCGGTTGTCGTGACCGAGGCCACGCCAGTGTCGAGGGCGGCCCAATGATCGAGCGCAAACTCGCCGCTACCCGTAAGCACGACCTTGTCCACGCCGTTGGTGCCCAGCGCAGAGAGCTCAGCCGTAGATGCGGCCGCAAACGCGCTGGCCGTATCGGTGACCGTCACGTTATCCGCGGCCGTGAGCTTGATCGCATTGTTGGCGATCGCCTCGTACTGGGCGAGGTTGAGCATGAGCTTGTTGTTGCTGGCATCGATCGTATCAACGCCCTCCGTCGCAAGCGACGCGATCGCGGTGGCCGACAACGCATCGATATGGGCAGCGGTGTCGGACAGCGTGACGTGGGCATGCGATGTGCCATCCGCCTGATACAGCTCGCTGAAGAGCGTCGTATCGTTGGTGAGCTGAAGCACGGTCGCGTGCACCTCGTGGGTCGCGCTGTCGCTGACGATCACCTGGGTGACATGCGAATTGCCGTTGAGCGCGGACAGGGCGGACGAGATGTTTGCCGCCGTGTCTGTCACGTGCAGCGTGTACGGAGAATTGTCCAGATTGTGCAGCTTGGAAATCACCGTCGCATCGGCCGCCATCTGTGACAGGCTCAGCGCGATCGCCAGATTGTCCGAGATCGTCACCGACGAAATGTGACCGTTTGCCTGCATCGCGTTGAGGGCCGCGGAGATCTTGGCTGCCGTATCCACGACTTTGAAGGCGACGTTCGAGCCGTTGCGGTTTGTGATTTCGCCCAGGATCTGAGCATCCGCGCTCAGCTGTGTCGTCGAGATTGTCAACGCAGCGCTGTTGGAGACCACGATCGAGGAGATTTTACTCAGCGGATGGGCGCTGTTGTAGGCCTGGAAGTCATCGAGGCTGGCCTGCAGGTGCGCCGCGGTATCCGACACGATCAGGTTCACCGCGGACTTGTCGGCATTGCGAAGATCGGCCAGGACCGTCGAGTCCGTTTCGAACTGTGCCGCCGTCAGGGTGATCGCCGCGTTGTCGGAGATCGTGATCACACTGAAGTTGTAGAGGCTGAGGTCCGCTTTGAGGTTACCGAGGTTGGCCTGGATGTTCGCGGCCGTGTCGAGAACCTTGAGAGCCGCCGCGGTACCGGACGTGGCATCCACCATCACGCCGAGCACGTTCGCGTCCGTCGAAAGCTGCGCGATGTTGACGCTCACAAGCTTGTCGTCGGAGACGGTGACGAGCGTGATGCTCCCGTTGGCCTCCAGTGCATCGAGGTTGTTCGAGATATGCGCCGCCGTGTCGAGGACGTTGACCGAATAGGCGCCCACTATCTTTCCGAGCGCTATGGTGTCGTTGATGACCTGGGACGCCGTCAGGATCAGCGGGTTTCCGTCACTGATGACAATGTGATCCGCCTGCGAGAAGTTTTGCAGGAGATTGATGTTGGCGGAGATGTTCGCCGCCGTGTCGGACACGGTGATATGTGCGGGCGTGGTTCCGTCGGCGTTGTAAAGCTCGCCCAGGGCAACCGTATCGGTTTTCGCCTGGCTCACCGTGATCGCCACCTCGGCACTGCCGCTATTCGACACGACGATCTTGTCGACATGGCTGTTGCCGTTCAGGGAGTCGAACGCGGTCGAGATATTGGCCGCGGTGTCGTTGATCGCCACATGAGCGAGCGTCGTACCGTTCGCCTGGTAGAGTTCCGCGACGGCCGCTGCATCCGACGTCAGCTGCGCCACGCTGATCGTGACCTCATTCGACGAACTGTCGCTGACGATGATCTTGTTGACCTGACTATCGCCGCCCAGAAGGTTGAAATTGGACGAAATCGTCGCGGCCACATCCGTGACCGACACATGGGCGTGGCTCGTGCCGTCGGCATTGTACAGTTCGCCAAGCGCGGTTGCGTAAGTCCCGAGACCCGCGACGTTGACATTGATTTCAGCACTGTTGCTGTCACTGACGATGATCTTGTCGACCTGGCTGTTCGAGTTCAGCGAACCCAGCGCAGCCGCGATGTCGGACACCGTGTCGGACACCGTGACGGTTGCGTGCGCCGAACCATCGGCCTTGTACAGCTCGGCCAGCGCGGTCGCATCGGTGGTGATTTGCGCGATCGAAATCACGACCTCGCTGGATGCGCTGTTGTTGACAATGATCTTATCGACCTGCGTGTTGGAATTCAGCGTGTCGAAGGCGGTCGTGATCGCAGAGGCCGTGTCGGCGACCGTGATCGTCGCGTGCGTCGTGCCATCCGCCTTGAACAGTTCCGCAAGGGCAGTCGAGTCGCTGGCGATCTGCGCCACCGTAACCTGGACTTCGTGGCTGGCGCTGTCCGTAACGACGATCTTGTCGACCTGGCTGGAAGCCGAAAGTCCATTCAGGGCCGTCGTGATGGCCGACGCGGCGTCGGAAACCTGGACGTGGGCGAGCGCCGTTCCATTGGCCTGATACAATTCGCTCAGCGCCCGTGTATCGGTCGTGAACTGCGTCGCCGAGATCACGACTTCTTGCGACGCACTGTCGGTCACCGTGATTTTCGCAACATGCGAATTGGCGTTCAGCGCGTCGAAGCTCGACGACACGGTCGCGGCCACATCCCTGACGCTGAGCGTGTATGGCGTGGAGTTTGCATTTGCGAGCTCCGAAAGCGCCGTCGCGTCGCTTGTGATCTGCGCGATGTTGAGCGTGATCGCGGCACTGTCGGTGACCGTGATCGTCTTGATGTGACTGTTGGCGCTCAGCGTGTCCAATGCATTGGAAATGTTGGACGCGTTGTCGGAGATGCGCAGCTGATACGGCGTGCCATTCTGGTTGTGCATGATCGACAGTGCATGCGAATCCGCCGAGAGCTGGGCCACGGTGAGCAGCAGCACGCCGTTGTTGGAGATCATGATCGAGGTGATGTCAGCGTTCTGGTTCAGCGACGCGAGGTTGGCGCGGATGTTCGCGGCGGTGTCGTCTACGGTGAGAAGAACCGGAGAACTGTCGGCATTCTGCAACTCGGAAAGCACGACCGCGTCGCTGGTGATCTGCGCGACGGTAACGGTGATCGGCGCGCTGTCGGAGACGGTGATCGAGATGATATCCGGGTTGCTCTGGAGGGCCGTCAGATTGGCAGAAATGTTGGCAGCGTTGTCGACGACGTTGATCTCGACGCCGGACGAATCCGCATCGGCAAGCTTGCCGAGCGCCGAGGTATCGCTGCCGATCTGCACCGCGGTCAACGTCAGAGGCTGATTGTCGGAGATGACGATCAAACTGATGTTGCTCTCGCCGTTGAGCTGGTCGAGATAGGTCGTGATGTTCGCGGCGGTGTCGAGCACGCCGAGCGTGACCGGACTGCCGTTGGCGTTTTGAAGTTCCGAAAGCGCCGTCGCGTCGTTGACGGCATCGGCGGCCGAAACCGTGATCGCGGCATTGTCGGAGATTATGATGTGGTCGACCTGGGCATTGCCGTTCAGCGAGCTCAGTGCGGCCGAGATGTTGGAGGCCGTATCGTAGACCGCAACTTTGGCATGCGTCGTGCCGTCCGAGTAATAAAGCTCGGAGAGCGCGGTCGCGTCGGTGGTCAGCTGGTTTACGCTGGCGCGCACTTCCGTGAAGACCTGGGGCGCAATGTCGTTGGAGACGATGATCTTGTCGACTTGGCCGTAGCCGTTGAGTGTGTCGAGCGCGTTGGTGATGTTCACCGCGGTATCGAGCACGGCCACATGCGCCATCGTCGAGCCGTCGGACGCCTTGAGCTCGGACAACGCCGTCGTATCGGAAGCGGCCTGCGCGACCGAGATCCTCACTTCGCCGCCACCGCCGCTGTCCGACACGATGATCTTGTCGACATGGCTATTGCCGTTGAGCGCGTCGAAGGCCGTTGAAATCGCGGAGGCCGTGTCGGAGACCGCGACATGCGCCATCGTGCTGCCGTTGGCCAGCTTCAGCTCGTTGAGCGCGGTCGTATCCGCCGCAGCCTGAGCGGCCGTGATCGTGACTTCATTGGTCCCGCTGTCGCTGACGACGATCGCATTGACCAGCGCATTGCCGTTCAGCGAGTCGAGAGCAGTTGCAATATTCGCAGCCGTGTCGGCCACGATCACGTGCACCGTCGACGCGTCCTGATTCTGAAGGTCGCCGATGACATCCGAATCGCTTGAGAGCTGGGCGATCGAAACCGTGATCTCGGCGTTGTCCGAGACCACGATCTGGGTCACGTGGCCGTTGGCGTGCAATGCGTCGAGATACGTCGTGATATCCGCCGCCGTGTCGCTGACATGGATCGTGTAGGAGCCCTGTATCTCGCCGAGCGCGGTCGTGTCGCCGGCGACCTGCGAGGCCGAGAGCGTCAGCGCGGCCGTCGGGCTGATGACGATCTTGTCGACCTGCGTGTTGGAATTGAGGGCGTCGAAGGCCGCCGAGATGTTCGCGGCGCTGTCGGAAATCTTAACATGCGCAGCCGTCGTGCCGTCGGACTGCTTCAGTTCGCTGAGCGCCGTCGTATCGCCGCTGAGTTGGGCGACGGTGATCGTGACTTCATTGGTGGTGCTGTCATTGACGATGATCTTGTCGACGTGACTGTTGCCGCTGAGCGCATCGAAGGCGGATGAGATGGCGGACGCCGTATCGGAAACCGCCACATGCGCGATCGACGTGCCGTTGGCCTGTTTCAGCTCGTTCAAAGCCGTCGTATCGGACGCCGCCTGCGCTGCCGAGATTGTCACTTCATTGGTCGAGCTATCGCTGACAATGATCTTGTCGACATGGCTGTTGCCGCTGAGCGCATCGAAGGCGGACGAGATGGCAGAA
>DATJUS010000018.1:0-7143 GCA_035502175.1 Rhizomicrobium sp. | reverse complement strand
GCGCGAAGGCCTGTTCCTTGCGCCGTTCATCGTGACGCCGGAGATGAAGGCGGGCGCGCGGCCGGTGATCCTGCTGCCGAACCCATTCTATCAATGCTACGCGGCGGCGATCCTGTCCTGCGGGGCCGAGCCCGTGTTCGTGCGCGCCGATGCGGCGACCGGCTTCCTTCCCGATTTCGCCTCCCTGCCGAAGAACATTCTCGAACGCGCGTCGGCGGCCTATATCTGCTCGCCCTCCAATCCCGAAGGTGCGGTCGCGAGCGCCGCCTATTGGAAAGATCTCTTCGCGCTGGCGGATCAATACGATTTCACGGTCTTCGCGGATGAATGCTACGCCGACATCTATCTCGACACGCCGCCGGTCGGTGCGCTGACCGCGCGCGGTGCGCCGTTCGACAGATTGCTCACCTTCCATTCCTTGTCGAAGCGGTCGGGGCAGCCGGGCCTGCGGTCGGGCATCGTCGCCGGCGATGCAAAGCTGATGGCGAAGTTTCGCGCCTATCGGAATTATGCCGGCCCCCAGGTGCCGATGCCGATCCTGGCCGCGTCAGCCGCGTGCTGGACCGACGACGCGCATGTCGCCGCCAATCGCGCCTCTTATGTCGAGAAGTTCGAACTCGCCCGCCGCATGCTCGGAAACCGCGCCGGCTTCCGCGTCCCGGAGGGTGGGTTCTTTCTTTGGCTGGATGTCGGCAATGGGGAGGAGACGTGCCTCAAACTGTGGCGCGAGGCGGGGGTCAGGACGCTCCCCGGCGCGTATATGGGTCGCGAAATTGAACCGGGAAAACCCCGCACAAACCCTGGGTTTTCGTACCTCCGCGTGGCACTCGTAAACGATTTGTCAACCATTTCGACGGCCCTTGAGCGGATGGTCGAAGTTCTGGATCGAAGGGGCGCCTGATGCCGGGCGGCGTATACCGTCCGCGTCCGAAAGGCGCGGCGATGAGTGATGCGCTGGCGGATGCGCGCATCGCACTCGCGCGGCTGACACAGGTTGCGATTTTGCGCGGCGCCGGATTGCTGGTGCTGCTCGCGGCACTCGCTGTCACCATCGCACTCGTCAGCTATTCGTCCGGCGATCCGTCGCTGAACAACGCCACCGGCCGTCCGGTCGACAATCTGCTTGGCCCGCTCGGAGCGACCGCGGCCGATGTTCTTCTTCAGGCCTTCGGTATCGCCGCGTTTGCCTTCCTCGCGCCGCTCGCGGTGTGGGGCGCGCGCGCGATGATGGGCAGAGGTCTGACGCATGCGGTATCGCGCGCGATCGCGTGGCCGCTCGCCACCGTTCTGGTCGCGGCCGGTCTCGGTCTCTTCTCGCCGCCGCAGTCACTGCCGGCCGGTGCCGGCGGATGGATCGGCATCGCCGCACACAATCTCTCGAATTATGCGGGGCAGGTGTACGGCCAGCACTGGATCGGCTGGGCGTTGCCGCTGCTGCTTCTGATCGCGGGCCTGCCGCTGGCGTTTATCGCAACCGGTCTTCGCTTCTCGCGCGTCCTTCGCCACATCGGCACCGGTGCTGCCGCGGTGTACTGGCTCGGCGGCAAGGTGCAGATGCCGAAAGTTTCGCTGCGCCGCGCGGAGCCGTCGCACGATTACGACGACGAAGACGATTTCGAGCCCGATACCGAGATCGAAGACGAGAGCACCGGCTACGCGCTCGACATCGCGCCGGAGCCGATTGCCGCGACGCGTCTCGCCGAACGCCGCGAGAACCGGGTCAAGCGCGACGAAGCGCGCAAGGCTTCGCAGGCCGCCAAGACCGGCGCGCGTCCGAAGCAGGCCGCACTCAATCTTGCGTCCGGTGAGTATCAGTTGCCGTCACTCGGGCTTCTCACCGAACCGCCGCACGTCAGCGAAACCTCCGCGCTCTCCGACGAGGCGCTGGAAGAAAACGCGCGCATGCTCGAAGCCGTGCTCGCCGATTTCGGCGTGAAGGGCCGCATCGTCGCGGTGCGCCCGGGCCCGGTGGTGACGCTGTATGAGTTCGAGCCCGCAGCCGGCGTGAAGTCGTCGCGCGTGATCTCGCTTGCCGACGACGTCGCGCGGTCGATGTCGGCAGTGGCCGCGCGTATCGCGACGATCTCCGGCCGCAACGTCATCGGCATCGAGCTTCCCAATCACAATCGCGAAACCGTTTTCCTGCGCGAACTGCTCAGCAGTGCGGATTACGACAAGGCGCGCGCGCCGTTGACGCTCGCACTCGGAAAATCCATCGGCGGCGAGCCGATCATGGCCGATCTCGCGAAGATGCCCCACTTGCTGATCGCCGGTACGACGGGTTCGGGCAAATCCGTCGGCATCAACACGATGATCCTGTCGCTGCTCTATCGGCTGCCGCCCGAGCATTGCCGCATGATCATGATCGATCCGAAGATGCTGGAGCTTTCAGTCTACGAAGGCATCCCGCATCTGCTCGCGCCTGTCGTGACCGAGCCGCGCAAGGCCGTCGTCGCGCTCAAATGGGCGGTGCGCGAGATGGAAGAGCGCTATCGCAAGATGTCCAAGCTCGGTGTCCGCGGCGTCGAGGCGTTCAACGATCGTGTCCGCAAGGCGAAGGACAAGGGCGAGACTCTTAAACGGACCGTGCAGACCGGCTTCGACCGCGAGACCGGCAAGCCGATCTATGAAGACGAAGTGCTCGAGCTCGAGCCGATGCCCTACATCGTCGTCATCGTCGACGAGGTCGCCGACCTGATGATGATTTCCGGCAAGGAGATCGAAGGCGCAGTGCAGCGCCTCGCGCAGATGGCGCGCGCCGCTGGCATCCATCTGATCGCGGCGACACAGCGTCCTTCGGTCGACGTCATCACCGGCACGATCAAGGCGAACTTCCCGACGCGCATCTCGTTCCAGGTCACGTCGAAGATCGACAGCCGCACGATCCTCGGCGAGCAGGGCGCGGAACAGCTGCTCGGACAGGGCGACATGCTCTACATGATGGCCGGCGGCCGCATCCGCCGCATCCACGGCCCATTCGTCAGCGACCACGAAGTCGAAGACGTCGTGAAATTCCTGAAATCCCAGGGCGTGCCGGAATATCTCGACGCCGTGACCGAAGAGCCGGACGAACCCTCCGACGATCCTTACGCGTTGATGGGCGGAAATTCGGAGTCGGGCGACGATCTCTACGACAAGGCGCTCGCCATCGTCGCGCGCGAACGCAAGGCCACGACCAGCTACATCCAGCGCCGCCTGCAGATCGGCTACAACCGCGCCGCCACGCTGATCGAGCGCATGGAGCAGGACGGTGTGATCTCCAGCCCCAACCACAAGGGCATCCGCGAAGTCCTGCTGCCGGAGCACGAGCAGCGGTAGCATCGATCCTTACACGTTGATGAAGGACAGTTCAGAAACCGGTGCGCATGCTTCCGGCGCATCGCTGGGTTGAATAGGATCGCCGCATTCTTGAGGGGGCGATCATGGTTCAACGGTATTTCCGGATTTTCGGATTTGTTGTTGCCGGCGCCTGTGCGGCGTCGCAGGCGTTCGCCGCCGATGCGCCGGGCTGCAAGAATCCCGGCTGGGGGCCGCAGCGGTTTGCGAATTACCGGCTCGATAGCTGCGTGACACAGCCCTGGGCCCAGCTCGAGGTCGAGACCGCGAAGGGCAATCAGAAGGTCACCGGCAAGCTCACGCGCACGAATTACGAATTGCCCGATGGCGCGAAGGATCATACGTCCGACGAAGTGCGGAATTTCTTCGCCGCTGCCGCGATGAAAGCCGGCGCGAAGCCGATGACCGATCCCAAGAGCGGCTACAACGTCACGCTCGAACGCAAGACGCCGCAGGGCGACGAGTGGATGGTCTACACGCATGGCAGCGGCAACGACCAATCCACCGGCTCGTTCACGCTGACGACGCTCGATGTCGCGCCGCTGCAACAGCAGGTGGTCGTGCAGGCGATGGCCGGTGCGCTCGACGTGAAGCCGAAGAAATGCGTGAACCCGCCCTGGCTGAAGCAGCAATTCGCCGACTTCAAGCTCGATACCTCCTGCGAAGGCAAGGGATGGGACTCGGTCGATATCGACGTTCCCGGCGGCAGCAAGACGGTGCAGGGCCCGCGCCTGACGGTGAACTATATCCTCATCGACGGCAAAACCGCGCCGCCGCCGCTCTTCGAAGAGCGCAACTATGTGAACGCGCTTCAGGGCATCGGTGCGAAGCTCATCAGCGATCCGAACAATGTTTCGTATGCGGCGCTGACTCAGAAAACGTCCGCGGGCGAGATCTATTACGTCTGGCATTCGACGACGGGCAATGACGACGAGTCCTCGTCCTATGCGCTGACGACCGTCGTGGTCGCAGGTCTCGCGCAGGATGTCGTGGCGCAGGCGATGACGCAGCCGATGAGCGCGCAGGGAAAGACCTGTGCCAATCCGCCGTGGCTGAAGAAGCAGTTCGACTATTTCAAACTCGCCGATTGCAGCTACAGCGACGTGAATTCGGTGACGCTCGATCTCGCCAACGGGCAGAAGAAGACGCTGGCCGGTCGCTATATGGAAGTGAACTATCAGTTGACGGATGAGGCGCGCAATCCGACCGCGCTGAATGTCCAGAAGAACTACGTCAACGCGCTCCAGAAGATCGGTGCGAAGCTGGTAAGCGATCCGAACGATATCTATCGCGCGGTGCTGACGCAGAAAACGCCGGTGGGCGACATGTGGTACGTCTACACGCACACCCAGGGCAATGAGACCTCGACAGGTTCCTACTCTCTGCTCAGCGTCGAAGTCGGCGGCCCCGCGCCGAAGACCTGCACGCTCGAGGTCTACGGCGTGAATTTCGATTTCAACAAATCGACGCTGCGCCCGGATTCCGAGCCGGTGCTTCAGCAATTGCTGACGCTGTTCAAATCCGATCCGTCCTACAGCGGCGAGGTCGGGGGCCACACCGACAACATCGGCAAGTCCGACTACAACATGAAGCTGTCGGGCGCGCGCGCGGATGCGGTGAAGGCCTGGCTCGTCGCGCATGGCGTCGCGGTCACGCGTCTCACCACGCATGGCTATGGCGACACGCGCCCGCTGGTGCCCAACGACACTGACGCCAACCGTTTCAAGAACCGCCGGGTGGAGCTGAAACGCAACAATTGCAGGGGCTAGCTCTACGCGTCAGTGCGCGACCCGCGATTTGCAGGCCGGCATGTCGTCGTACCGGTCCCACAATTCGTTGCGGAATTTGCAGGTGGGATCGACTCGCGCCTTGAGCGCGAAGAATTCCGGCGCGCGAGGATAGGCCCTCAGGAATTGCTCGCGCGTCGCCACGATCTGATAGGGCAGGTAGTAGGTGCCGCCGTCGCGCAAGGATTCGGCGATCAATTGCGCCGTCCAGGCGTGAACCTGTTCGCGCTCCGCAGGGCTGACGCCCTGGCCAAAGTAGAGCACGAACGCGAATACTTCCTGCGGCGACCAGCTCAGCAGCGTTTCGCGATCCGGCCTGGCATGGCGGATCGAAACATTCAGGACATTGGCGTGCGACGTACGCAGGATGCGCGCCAGTGCGACCGCAAAGGCCTCGAAATTCTTCACCGGCACGAAATATTCCTGAAGCCCGTAGGTGTACTTTTCGCGCGATGCGGGTTCGAGGCTCGCGGCGTCGTAGCTGGCTTCGTAATTGCGCCATTCGACGTTCGCGGCGCTGTATTGCGCGGGATCGTAGATGTATTCGCGAATCTGCTTGCCCAGCGGTCCGCGTGAAAGCCATTCGAGCAGGAAGCGGTCGAACGAGGATGGTTCTCCCAGCGGCGCAAGCCTTTGCCTGTTGGTCAGGGGCGCGTCGGTCTTCACCCACGTCACGGCGGTGAGGGTGCGGAAATCCGGCGGATAGAGATCGGCATTGTGGAAGACGGCATCGGGCGCGTTGCGCACGTTGGCAAGAAAATAGTCCCGGTATTGCGAAACCGAAACGCGCCTGGCCACGCGCCTGATATGCGTATTGGGCACCAGATCGAGCGTCGCGTCCACGATCACGCCGATCCCACCATATCCGCCGATCGCGGCATCGAAGATGTCGCGGTGCCGGCTGCGGCTCGCCGAAACGATTGTGCCGTCGGCAAGGACGATCGTGATCGCTTCGACGGAGCGCACGATGGCGCCTTCGCCGACATAGCGGCCATGCGCGTTGACGCTCAGCGATCCGCCGACGGTGAAGTTGGCATATGTCTGCATGATCCTGAGCGACAGGCCATGCGGATCGATGGCCTCCTGAATTTTCCGCCATGAGGCGCCGGCCTCGACCCTGATCCGGTGATTTTTCAAATCGAGATCGAGAACGCGATTCATCTCGCGCATGTCGAGAAACAGGCAATTGCGGGTGGCGATCTGGCCGCCCTGGCTGTGGCGCGCGCCGCCGATGCAAACCGGTCCGCTGTGCGCGCGCAAGAGCCTCGCGATCTCCGCGGCGGAATGCGGCGAAACGACTTTCTCCACCACGATCGGATTGAGCTGCGTCACGTCATTGACGGTTTGCGTCGCACTGGCGACAGTGGCGAGGCAAACGCACGTCAACACGGCGAAAAGCGCGACGCTCCGGTACGGCATGTCCCACCCACAGGCGCAAGTGGGAATTGAAATACGACAAGTGGAGGCAATCGCCAATATGCCCGACACACCCAAAGCCCAGCTCGACGCTTTTCTCGCCAAGTTCACGCCGGAGATGGCGAAGAGCGCGAAGGGTGTGCTTGCGGCAATGCGCAAGATCTGCCCCGGCGCGATCGAGCTCGTCTATGACAACTACAACGCGCTCGCGATCGGCTTCGCGACGGGCGAGCACGTGCGGGACGTCTGGTTCTCCGTCGCCGTCTATCCGAAATGGTCGAGCATCTTCTTTTTCGGCACGCTGCCGCTGAAAGACCCGGACAAGTTGCTGAAGGGCTCGGGTTCCACCACGCGCCACATCGTCCTGACGGACGGCGCAAAGACGCTCGCGGCGAAACCGGTGCGCGCGCTGATCGACCAGGCGCTGAAAAAAGCAGGCCAGCCGTTCAAGGCGGGTGGGCGAGGCCGCATCGTCATCAAATCGGTTTCGGCGAAGCAGCGTCCGAGAAGGCCGGCGAAGGGTTGAATGATGCCGCACTTAATCCTCCCCCGTTTACGGGGGAGGTGGATGTCTGCGAGCAACGCGAGCGGACAGACGGAGGGG
>DATJUS010000017.1:0-35788 GCA_035502175.1 Rhizomicrobium sp. | reverse complement strand
CGCATGGGCTTCGTAATTCGTGCCTTCATGCGGCAGGAAATATCCGATCAGCGCGCCGCCGCAGGCTGGGATCAGCGTGAGCCAGGCTTTCGCATAGGTCTCGAATTCCGCGCGCTTGAACGGGTCGATCTCGTAGCGGATGTGGCAGACGATCATGGTTCCATCTCCTCTTTAACCTCCCCCCTGTGGGGAGGTCGAAATGCTGAAGCGCAGCGAAAGCATTTCGGGCGGGGGTCGGTGGCGCTTGATAGGGCGCGACCCCCACCCGGCTCGCTTCGCTCGCCGACCTCCCCACAAGGGGGGAGGTGAAATACGATAGCGCTTGTTTTTACGTGGATAGTTCGGCGATGATCGAACTATGAAAGACGGACCTTCCATCGCGCCGATTGCGGCACTCGCTGGCGATCCCGCGCGCGCCAACATGCTGGCGGCGTTGCTGGCCGGGAAGGCGCTAACAGCGGGTGAACTCGCGAACGAGGCGGGCATCACGGCACAGACCGCAAGCTCGCATCTGGCAAAGCTGGAAGAGGGCGGCCTGATCGCCGGCGTGAAACAGGGCCGCCATCGCTATTTCAAACTCGCAGGCCACGACGTCGCCGAGATGCTGGAGACGATGATGGGTGTGGCGCAGCGCGCCGGTCACACGCGCACGCGCACCGGGCCGAAGGCGCCGGAACTGCGCAAGGCACGCGTCTGTTACGATCATCTCGCCGGCGAGATGGGCGTTGCGATGTTCGACGGCCTCATGCGCGCGCGAATGATTGCAGGCGGCGACGCATTGCGCCTTACCAAACGCGGCGAAGACTTCGCGCGCGATTTCGGCATCGATCTCGAAGCGCTCGCACGTGAGCGACGGCCGCTCTGCAAATCCTGCCTCGACTGGAGCCAGCGTCGCTCGCACCTGGCGGGCGGTCTGGGAGCCGCCATGCTTGACCGCATCTACGATCTGAAATGGGCCCGGCGCGACCGCCTGAGCCGCGCCGTCCATTTCTCGGTGCAGGGCGAGAGGGAATTCTCGCGCCTGTTCAGGCTCACCTGATCAAGCCGCCTTCTGTGCAAGGTCCGGATAGTAACGCTCCATCATCCGGTCGCGATAGGCGATGAGGTTGGTGTGTTTCTCCGCCGCCTTGCGCAGCGGCGTGTCGAAGAACGGTGTCAGCACACCGGCCACGAACGCGAACGCCGTTGCGTCGGCGCCGCAAGGCGTATCGCCGAAGAGATATTCCTTCTCGCCCAGCTGCGCCGCGAGCGCATCGATCGAACGCGTCGCGAGTTCGGCGATTTCTTCATCGCGATGCCGGCCGAGGCCGTGCGCGTCGAGCTTGCCGCGCGTGCGCTCGCGCGCACCGGCTGCCACGCCTTCCGGCGCACCGTCGAAGAAATGCGAAGGGCCCTTCTCCCAGTTCTCGTCGTCCAGCCAGCGTGCGTGGATCATCGCAAAATAGAGATGGTCCTCCAGCATGCGCTCGATCGCCCAGGCCTGCGCGCGCTCCGCGTCGGTCAGACCCTTGTCGAAGTCGAAGCCATGCGCCTTTTCGATATGCGCGCGGATGAAGGTGGAATCGCCGACGCGGTGCGCGCCGACCTTGATGAACGGGATCTTGCCCTTGGGCGCCTCCGGCGGTGCGGCGCGCTCGAAACGATAGGGCACGCCAGCCATCTTCAGCTGCACTTCGCTTTTCATCACGAACGGGCTGGGGTCGGGCAGGCCGAAGGCTGAGCCAAAGCCGTAAAATGTGAGCATTTTCAATTCCTCCTCAGTCTGGAGGATGGTCTTACCGCCACGCTCCTGACAACATGGTGTCAGCAGCGTGACAGTAGGGTCCGACCATGAGACGCGCCGATCGCCTGTTCAGGATCATCCAGGTCTTGCGCCGCAAGCGCAGGCCCGTGACGGCGCACGAGATCGCGGAAGAACTGGAAGCGTCCGCACGCACGATCTATCGCGACATCGCGCAATTGATGGCCGACCGCGTGCCGATCCGCGGCGAGGCGGGGATTGGCTATGTATTGGAGGGCGGCTTCGACATGCCGCCTTTGATGCTGACCGCCGACGAGATCGAAGCGGCGATGCTCGGCGCGCAATGGGTGATGACGCGCGCGGATCCCATTCTGGTGCGCGCGGCGAACGATCTGATCGCCAAGATCGGCGTGGTTATACCGGAGCATCTACGCCCGCTACTGATGGAGCCGGCGCTGACGCCGCTGACCTCGCACAAGGGCCCGCTCGACACGATCGACATGGCGCGCGTGCGCACCTCGATCCGGACGCAGGGCAAGATCGCGCTGAATTATCGCGACGAAAGCATGCGCGAGTCGCGCCGCGTCATCTGGCCGATTGCCGTCAGTTACTGGGATGCGGTGCGCCTCATTGTGGCGTGGTGCGAATTGCGCAAGGGATTCCGTCATTTCCGCACCGACCGCGTGGTCTCTGCGGAATTCCTCGAAGCGCGCTATCCGACGCCGCGGCCAAGGCTGCGCGCGCAATGGAAAAAGGAAATGGAAGAGCAATGGACGCGCGAACTCGCCAGACGCGCGCGTTCGGCCGAGCCGTCCGCGCCGATGGTGGAATGAAAAACGCAGCGAGACTCTGCCGGTTCCCTAAAATCTGAATCGATTGTGTGTGCTTTGCGCGTCGCGTAGCGACTCAATCCGATTCTGCAAGCGTGTCGTCAACACAACATTTCGCACATTTGCCACAGTGTGGCGTTGCACTGCCGCATCGAATTCCTATGTCAGGCGTTGTTCCCCTCGAAGGGGCAGAAATGCGAGTAACTGCCGTGAGAACGATTCTTATCAGCAAACAAGGCCGCCCGAGCACGATGGCGCCATCAATTGTTGTGTCCGACGAATCGCCGAATGTGATCGGCGCGCATGCCGATTTCCGCCGCGAAGATTACATGTTTCAGCGTACGCAATCGCTGACGATGCGCGCTCTCGAATGGGAAGACCGCATGAAGCCGATGCGCCACTGGGCGCCGAACTTCATGGCCAATCTGGCATTCGAGATTTTCGCGTAGGCGATCAGGCCGCCATCGGTCTGATCGACGCCAGATCGTCGTCGATCTCGCGCTTTCGCGCGCGGAGATCGTGGTCGAGCTGAAGGCCGAGAAAAAAACCTTCCGACATTCCGAAGTAACGGGCGAGCCGAAGATCGGTGTCGGCAGTGACCGCCCGTTGACCAAGCACAATCTCATTGATCCGGCGCGGCGGCACATGGATCGCCCGCGCCAGCGCATTTTGGCTCAGCTGCATCGGCTTGAGGAATTCCTCGAGCAGCACCTCGCCCGCTGTTACGAGCGGCAGAAGACCGCTACGGCCGGCTTTGTGCTTATTCGTCGTGGTAGTCGACGATTTCGACATCGGTTGCGTCTCCTTCATTCCAGCGGAAGCAAAGCCTCCATTGTTGATTGATCCGAATGCTCCATTGGCCGGCGCGTTTGCCTTTGAGCGCTTCAAGCCCGTTCGCTGGCGGTATTCGCAAGTCCTGCAATATTCGCGCGCGATTCAGCATCATCAGCTTGCGGAAGGCCACGGACTGGATGTCCGGCGGGAGCTTTCGGCTCCGCCGGCCTTCCCAGATCGTGGCTGTTTCCGCATCGCGGATGCTTCGGATCATGATGTCTTATAACGCATCACGTTATATAACGCAATGCGTTATAAAGGACTTATTCTTCTTTCTTGATCATCGCCTCGACATCGCCGGCGGTTTTCTTGGCCTTGGCCATGTCGGTTTCTGCGAGCGCTTCGCGTGCTTTTGCGGCCGCGGCTTCGAGCGCGGCTTTTTTCCCTGCATCCGCCGTGTCCGGGATCGCGCCTTTGCCCGACTGCGCGCAGGGGTTCATCTGCTTGGTGTCGAAGCCGTTCCCGCCGGGACCGACGAGGCAGTTCAGCGCGTGATGCAGATGGGCCTGCACACCCGCCATGTCGGCCGATGTCGCGGCATAGCCCGCATGCTCGTCAGCATTGACGATTTCGGAATGCGCATCGGCGAGCACGGCGGTCGGCAGAAGCAGGGCGGCGGCCGTGGCTGCGCCTAGGAAAAGATTGCGCGGTGTCATGGGGAAGGCTCCTCCAAATGTCTCTGTGTCCGTGACGCCAATCTAGCATCGGACCGGACATGAAAGAACGGCCTGCACGCGAAAGTGCAGGCCGTTGCTTTACGCGATAAACGGCTTAGCGGATCGAGGACAGCTCGGCCTGCAGCGGACGGGAGTCCGGATTGCGCGCGCTACCGGACAGGATGTCGCCGACCGAAACGCCGCGGCCGTAATAATCGTGATTCCAGTCGTGCAGCGGCTTCAGCGCAGAACCGTTGAAGGTCAGGCCGCCATAGGCGCCGGTGCCAGACGTCCACACGACGATATCGCCGCCGCGGCCCGAGGTCGCGCCTTCGGCGCCGGAGCTCAGCGTCACGGCGGTGATGCCGGCGCCCGCGCCGATCTTGAAGTTGTCATGCTGGATACCGGCCAGCGCACGGTCACTCATGATGAGCATCACGATCTCGGCCTTCTCAAGACCGATCTGCAGGCCGAACGACGCCGAGCCCATGGCGTAGAACGCCGGTCCGCTCCAGCTGTCGCGGCCTGTGCGCTTCAACAGGACGCCGTTGCCGCCCTCGGCGCCGAAGATGAAGCCGCCCTTCACCAGACCGGGAATGATGAGCACGGCCTTGGC
Organism: Rhizomicrobium sp.; assembly: GCA_035502175.1. Lineage (GTDB taxonomy): Bacteria > Pseudomonadota > Alphaproteobacteria > Micropepsales > Micropepsaceae > Rhizomicrobium. Next base: position 31,111 of record DATJUS010000017.1, on the reverse strand, counting down.
ATGACGCATCATATCCTGCGCCGCGCCGAAGGCGGGATCGCTCTTCATGTGTTCCGCGACACGCGTCGCGTGTTCGACAAGGCGGGTCTCGTCGGAGGCCTGTGCGGCCGAACCTGCGATCAGTGTCGCGGCGAAAGCCGCCGCGGCGATGTATTTCGAAATCGTCATGGATATCTCCTCTGGTGCGGATAGGCAGATCGTGCCCTCGCTGTCCGTGAAACGCGTGACGGCCGGCGAAGTTCCTTTCAGCCTACCACCGCAGCAGAAAGCGTCCCACCACCGCGCCAAGAATGCCCACCGCCGCGATGCCGAGCGTGTACCAGAGCGCCACGAACGCCGCGGCGTGCTCGTCGCAATGCAATGCATAGATGAACGCGCCGGCCGCGCCGGCGAGCAGGCCGGCAGCGGCCCCCGAAATCATCGGCCGCGTCGGCGCCGCTTTGCGCAGGCTCCAGAAGACGCCCACGAATACGGGAAGCGACAAAATTATGATCCGCCACGGGCAGACCTGATGCGACGACCCCATCAGCATCGGCATGCGCGCCTCCATCGGCGCCATCATCAGCTTCATCGATGCGAAGGCGGCGATCAGCGCGAAGGGCAGGGCCTCGAGGATCATCTGCGCGCGCGACGTGGCACCCGGACGCGACAGACGCTCGAGTGTCCAGAAACCGGCCACCGCGAACAGCAGCGTGTAAAAGAACTTCATCCAGTACATGCCGGTGTGCATCGCGGGCATCAGGTCGGGGCGGATGCCGAGCCAGACCTGCATCAGCACGAACGACACAATCACGCCGCCGCCGACACCGAGCAGCAGGGTGCGCGTCATCGCGGCGGCACTCGCCGGCGCGGCGCGTTCGGACAGGGAGTCGATCAGCGCATCGGTCTTCATTGTTTCTGTCCGATCATCGCCGACAAGGCTTTCAATGCGCGATGCACGCCGACCTTCACGCCGGATTCTGACAGGCCGGTGCGCTCGGCCGCTTCGGCGGTGGAGAGCCCGTCGATCTTCACGCTGCGCACCAGTTCGCGTTTCGATTCCGGAAGCTTCGCGAGCAATTTCTCGATATCGCGTCTCGCGCTGACGCTCTCCGTGTCTTCGTCGGCAAAAATGCTGTCGGCTTCTTCGAGCGGCAATGTGCGGCGCACTTTGCTGCGCCGGAAATGGTCAATCAGCTTGTAGCGCGCAACCGCGTGCAGCCACGCCGTGAACGGCATGGTCGTGTCGTAAGTCGCACGCTTGGTATGGATCGCGATCAAGGTCTCCTGCACCAGATCCTCGGCGTCGGCCGCATTGCCGAGACGCCGTTTGAAAAACGCGCGCAGATGCGGCGTCAGCTCCGCCAGCAACGCGCGATAGGCCGCGGCGTCGCCGGCGAGCGATGCCAGCATCAGCGCTTTCAGCCGGGTCTCGGTCTCGCTCAACACCGGCCTCTGAAAGGGAAATTCGCCTGAAGGCGCATGCGGGTTACAGGAGGGTCACGAATTTCTTGCGCGGGCACTGTAACCGATTTGGGCCGATCCCGAACTAGCCCCTGTAACCGTTCCAAACCTTTCGGGAGATACCAATGAAATTGATTTCCACGGCCCTCGTTCTGGGCCTCATGTGCAGCACCGCGGCCCTGGCCGATGGCAATAACGCCATGCAGTCCAACGGCAACGCGATGTCCGGCTCGGCGATGTCGAGCAGCAATGCGATGTCGAACCAGAACGCAATGGCGCCGGCGAAGACCACCGACAAGACCAAATCGAAGACCAAAGCCAAGGCACAGACCGGCGGCATGATGGGCCAGTCCAACGCCATGAGCGGCCAGAGCAACAACGCGATGAGCGGCTCCAACGACAACATGTCCGGCCCGGCAAAGCCGCACTAATCCGGCTTTCCTAGAGACCGCTTCCATCCCGGCAAAGGCCCCTCCGTGCCGGGACGGGAGTGCGTCCTTGAAGGTCACCCCCGCAATTCCCACATGACTCCTGAACCCTGGGAGGCATGTGGTTATGGCCGAGACCATGCCGGGCGGTGCGCCTGTTGCGGCGCAGACCGATCATCGCATGCTCGCGATCATCGGGTATGGGCTCTTTCTTGTCGGATGGCCGTGCCTGCACATGCCGACGGTTGCCGGCGTGATCCTCGCCTATATCAAGCGCGACGACGCCCGCGGCACGATCTGGGAATCGCATTTCCACAACATGATCGAGACGTTCTGGATCTCGCTCGTCGTGGGCATTGTCGCGATCCCGCTCTGCTTCGTCGTGGTCGGAATCCCGATCCTGCTCGGCGTGTTCGTGTGGTTCCTCTACCGCACGATCAAGGGCTTGATCCGCGCGATCGAGAACCAGCCTTACTACTGAATCAGATTTCGTCGTCTTCGAAGCGGCGGATGCGCGCGGTCGCGTGGATCGTCGGCGCGCGCTGCGCTTTCGGCCGCGCCAGGAACCAGCCGAGCAATCCGATCATCAACGCGACCGCCACGGAATAGGGAACGAGCCCGTAGATCATGTCGGGAATCGTGGCCGCGACGTGGAAGCTGCGCCCCATCTGCGCGCCCCACAGCGTGCAACTGCCGATGCCGTCGGGATTGATCTCGCAGCCGTCGAATTTGGACACGAACACGGCGAGCATCGGCAGCAACGGCGTGATCAGCGGCAGCAATAGAAGACAGAGCGTTCCCGAGAGCGGCCGGCGTGCCGCGAAACATGCGACCGCGGCGATGGTCGCCAGGATCATCACCAGCAGAAGATCGGTCGAGATTCCCCACGCCAGCATCAGCGCATCGCGCAACCCGCCGCCGAGCGTCATGCCGCGGCAGAGATCGGGACCCGGCGCGCACTGCGCGGCGAAGCCGACGCCGCGGATGATCCAGACTAGAAGTGACGGTCCGAGAAGGATGGTGATGCAGAGAACGAAAATGATCAGGGCGACCGGCGGTTTTTCCTCCGTCGCGACATTATCGAAGTCCTGATCGTCCCCCAGCATTGCCCATATTAGGCATAAGCAGCGGCGCCACGCCTGTTAAACCGGCAGCTATGCTTAATTCGGGAACCCGACTTAAGCCGCTGCCGACGGCCGTGCCTTCACGCGCTCGAACCAGGCCGACAGATTCTTGTTTTCCGGGTTGAGCGGCTGGCCGACCTGGCCGCCGAAATCGAGGAAGCAGAAGAGGTGGATGTCGGCCAGCGTGAACCGCTTGCCGCACAGGTACTCCCGGCCCGCCATCTGGCCTTCGAGCCAGGTGATCCGGTCCTGGGCGATCTTCTTCAGGCCGTCCGCAGCCTCCGGCACGGTGACGATGCGGCTCTGGAACAGGCGAAGCCCCTGGCTGAAGCGGAAGCCGTTGGTCAGCGGTTCGACGATGTTCAGATCGACGCGGCGGGTCCACATCCGGCACTCCGCCTTTTCCTCCGGGTTGGAGCCGACAAGGGCGGGCGTCGGGTTCTTGTCTTCCAGATATTCGCAGATCGGGATGATCTCGCAGAGATAGCTGCCGTTATCGAGTTCGAGCGCCGGCATCTGGCCATGCGGGTTGCGAGCGAGGTGTGCTTCCTTGCGGTTTTCACCGGCCATCAGGTCGACGTCCTGGGTCGGGATCTTGATGCCCTTTTCCGCCATGAACATGCGCACGACGCGCGGATTGGGACCGATCGAATTGTAGAATTTCACGGCGCTCTCCCGACATTTTTTGAAGCAAGACGTTAACGGATGTTAGGGAGTGGGTGGTGTATGGTCAAACCGCTGGCCTGCCTTGTGCGGCCGTTGCGGAAGCTTTTCATGCGCAGGATCTTTTTCGTCGGACTGGGATGGACGCTGATCACCATCGGCGTCGTCATCGTGCCGATTCCGTTGCCGATCCCGTTGATCGGCATCGGCCCGATCCTGATCGGCTGCGCGATCCTCACCGCGCATTCCAAATCGTTCCGTCGCGGGTTGCAGCGCACGCGTGCGCGTTTCGTCTGGCTGTCGCGCCAGTTCGACATGTTCACGGAGCGCGGTCCTCTCGCCGTTCGTCATATGGTCCGCCGCACGCATCCCGTGGTAATCATGCGCCACGCGCGCATGCGCGAACGTCGGAAGAGTGCAGACCTTGGCGATCCCATTCGATCGGACTTTCACGGCGCCGTATGAAGTCGAGCAGCGCGTCTCGCCGCTGATCGCCCGCGTTCTCACCGACAATCCCGGGCCGTTCACGTTCAAGGGCACCGGCGTGTATATCGTCGGCGACAAGAACGTCGCCGTGATCGATCCCGGTCCCGATACGCCCGCGCATGTCGAAGCGCTGAAACGCGCGCTCGACGGCAAGCGCATCGCGCACATCCTCGTCACCCACACGCACAACGATCACTCACCGGCGGCGCAGCCGTTGAAAGAATGGTCGGGCGCGAAGACCTATGCGTTCGGCCCGCACGGCTCGGGCAAGAGCGACGACGGCCCGAAGCTCGAAGAGGGCGGCGACACGGCTTTCATGCCGGATGTGCGGGTGAAAGACGGCGATGTCATTGCAGGCGATGGCTACACGTTCGAATGCGTGTACACGCCGGGCCACACCTCCAACCACATGTGCTTCGGTCTGCGCGAAGAGAAGGCGCTGTTCACCGGGGATCACGTGATGGGCTGGTCGACGACGGTGGTGACGCCGCCCGATGGCGACATGGCGGCGTACATGGCGAGCTTGCGCCGACTGCTCGTGCGCGATGACGAAGTTCTCTATCCTACCCACGGCGCGCCGGTGCGCGACCCGAAGGCGTTCGTTCAGGCCTATATCGATCACCGGCTCGAGCGCGAGGCCCAGATCGTTGCCTGCCTGCGCGACGGCATCACGACGATCCCCGACATGGTCGCGCGCATGTATGTCGATACCGACAAACGCCTCCACCCCGCGGCCGCGCGCTCCGTCCTCGCCCATCTGATCCAGATGCAGCGGGAGGGCAGGGTGGTTGTCGAAGGTACGGGCGTGAATGCGCGCTACAGGCTGGCGTGAGATGAAGGCGGCGATTGCGGTTGCTGGCCTTCTTCTGGCGACCATTGCGCACGCGGATGTCATCCTGCGCCTGCCCACACACGATCGCGTGGTTGCGCTGACCTTCGATGCCTGCGAGCAGCACAGGCGATGAAGCTCGACACCGGCATCTCTGACTATCTCGTCGCGCACCGCATCCCGTTCACGGTGTTTCTGTCGGGACGGTTTGTGGAAGACAATGAAGAGGCGGTGCGCGCGCTGAGCAAGCTCCCGTTCGTCGAACTGGAGAACCACAGCTGGGATCACCCCAATCGCATGACGCGCCTCAGCGGCGACGAGGTGCGCGACGAAATCCTCAAAGCGGACGACGAGGTGTTTCGCGTGACGGGGCGCAGAACCGCGTTCTTCCGCTTTCCGGCGATCACCTACAACGACCGTACGCTGGACATTGCGGAAGAGCTTGGGTTCCGTGTCGTGCACTATCGCTGGGAAGCGGGCGATCCCGATCCGCACGAAACCGCAAACCGTATCGTGAACGAAACGCTCGAAGCGGTGCGCCCCGGCGACATTCTCATCCAGCATATCAACGGGCGCGGCTGGCATTCCGCCGAAGCGATGCCGCGCCTGATCGCAGCTCTCCAGAGCGCGGGCTACCGCTTCGTGCTATTACGCGACTATCTGACAAGCAACCGGATCGCCAAATGACCGAAGCGGCACATCTCCTTCGCCCCGCGCGTGTCTGGACCGATGGCGTGACACATGAGGGCTGGTCGGTGCTCGTGCGCGGCAACAAGATCGCCGCCGTGGGATCGAATGTCGACGCGGGCGATGCAGAGGTCATCGATCTCAAGGGCCTCACGTTGTTGCCCGGATTGATGGATCTCCATTCGCATCTCTTCCTGCATCCCTACAACGAGACGCCGTGGGACGATCAGGTGCTGAAAGAGAGCGAGGCCTATCGCACCGTGCGCGCGGTCACGCATGCGGCGAAGACCCTGCGCGCGGGGTTCACTTGCCTGCGTGATCTCGGCACCGAAGGCGCGGGCCATGCCGATGTCGCGATCAAGCGCGCGATCGAGGAGGGCATTGTTCCCGGCCCGCGCCTGTTCGTCGTGACACGCGCCATTGTGGCGACGGGATCGTACGGGCCCGCGCGCGCGAAATTCCGTCCCGACTGTTGCTTCCCGCAAGGCGCGGAGGAGGCGAGCGGCATCGACGAAGTCGTGCGTGCTGTGCGCCATCAGGCGAGCCACGGCGCGGACTGGATCAAGGTCTATGCCGATTACCGGGCGGGTCCCGGCGGCGAGACGGTCGCGACGTTTTTCGTCGAAGAGTTGAAGGCGCTGGTCGATACCGCGCATTCGCTCGGCCGTCCGGTTGCAGCGCATGCGACCAGCGACGAGGGCATGCGCCGCGCGGCGATCGCGGGCGTCGATACCATCGAGCACGGCTATGGCGGTTCGCGCGCGGTGTTCGCGCTGATGCGCAAGAACAATATCGCCTATCTGCCGACGCTGACGGTGTGCGAGGCATTGTGCGAATATTTCCACGGTTATGTCCGTGGTGGCGAGCCGCACCCGCGCATGATCGAAGCCGCGAGGGCTTTCCGGGTCGCACGCGAGGAGGGCGTGACCATCGGCTGCGGCAGCGACGTCGGCCCGTTCCCGCACGGCGAAAACCTGCGCGAGCTGCAATGGATGGCAAAGCTCGACATGAGCGCAAACGAAGCGCTTCTCGCCGCGACGTCGGTGAATGCCAAGATCCTCCGCCGGGAACACGAACTCGGAAGCGTGAAGCCGAACTATTTCGCCGACCTCATCGCCGCCGACGGCGATCCTTCGCGCGATCTGGGCGTGCTCTCCGACATCCGTTTCGTGATGGCGAATGGCCGTGCGGTTTTGCCTTAGGACTCCAGCGGCATCCGATTGGCGTAGTAGGACGCCATCGCCGGTGCGCCGGGATCGATATTGCTCAATTCGATGACGACCACCTTTGCTTCGGGATAGATGCGCATTTCGGTCGCCATGCCGGGCGCGCCGCCGGTGTGGCCGTAATTGTGGGCGAGGCCGACGCCGTGCAGCTCGAAGCCGTAGCCGTACCAGTCGCCTTCCGTCTCCGAGCGGGTCGCGGCGTCGCGCAGATCGTTCGGCAGCAGCTTTCCGTCCATCATCGCGTGCGCGAATTTGAGCAGATCGGCCAGCGTGGAATAGCCGCCGCCTGCGGACGTGCCGCGCCAGGGCAGCGTATCGGTGTTCGGAATCCACTTGCCGTCCTTGTCCGCGGTGTAGCCGATCACGCGGCCGGGCACGGGTTCAGTCTCCGGCAGCGAACCGGTGTCGGTCATGCCGGCGGGCTTGAAGATGTGATCGCGGACGTAGTCGTAATAATCCTCGCCGCTCACCTTCTGGATGATGACGCCGAGCAGGATGAACCCGAAATTGGAATACGAATTCGTGCCCGGCGGTCCTTCCGGCGCACGCGCACCGTAGAGCTTGACGTAATCGTCGAGCGTTTTCAGCTCCAGCCGATGCTTGTCGAAATCGTCGCCGAAGATGTCGCCGGTGCCGCCGGTATGTGTGAGCAGCATGCGGATGGTGACTTTGTTCGCGATGTCCTTGTTCGGATAATCGGGCAGATATTGGCCGACGGTGCCGTCGAGCGACAGCTTGCCCTGTCCGACAAGCTGCAGGGTCGAGACCGCGGTGAACATCTTGTTCATCGAGCCGAGGCGGAATTTGTCCGTAACCTTCAGTGGAATCTTCTTCTCGCGATCGCCATAGCCCCAGGCTTTCTCGAACAGGATCTTGCCGTGGTCCTCGATCAGCACGGCACCCATGTATTTGTCCTGCGCGGCACTGCTCTCGGCGCGCGCCGTCATGGCCTTGAGCGCCGCGTCGCGCGTGAGGCGCGGGATCGCCACATCGTCCGGCCGGTCGGTGCCGGCCGATTGCGCAAAGACGAGCTTCAAGGGATCGGCTGGATCGGTTTTGAATTCCGACCGTAGCGCATCGTCGAACTTCTCTTCGCCGAGGACAACGATCACATGGTTGGGCTCATTGGTCTCGATCTTGAGCGGCGTGAGTTGGCCCAGCACCTGATGCAGATAGAGATAATCCTTCACCGTGCTCTTGCGGTGATAGGTGTCGATATAGGTCTGGAGCTTCTTTTCGTCGCCGGCGTTCGTGGCGTTCAGCCACATCGCCAGCGCGTGCCCGGCCGGCGTGTCCGGAATGTCGACGGCGTGGGCACTTGAGGTGAGGGCGATCAGAGCGACGGTGGCGGCGAGCGTTTTCATCTCAGACCTCACCGAAGAAGATGGTCGAGATTTTTCCGTCGGTCGTCAGCGGTCCGATCTGCCATTGCGAGCGCTTGTTGCGGCAGGTGACGTCGTAGGTATCCAACCCGCCTTTGCTCACGCCGGTGAATTTGATCGACACCACCGGGCCCCACGCAGCGACCTTGGCATGCAGGTCGGTCAGCATCTGGCGCGTTCCGGCGGCGAGGTTCGGCGCCATGATGTTGTAATCGGGATGGCCGCTCATCAGTCCGTCGATCTGGTGACGCAGCGCTGTCTCCGTGCCCGGGCTCGGCTTGTTGTCTGCAATCCGTTTCGCCAGCGACACCTCCGCCGCTTTTCCTTCGGCATCGGCAATGCGCGGTGCATGCTGCTCTTCGCCGGACTGGTGCAGAACCATCTCGGTTGCATGACCACTGGCATCGACGGTGAAGCTGAATTGAGCGGGAAGCGTCAGTCCCTTGAGGAAAAACTTCGTCGCGCTTTCAGGATAAACCTGATCGGGCCTTTGGCCGATGGTGCCGATGAGATAGCGGTTTCCGCTGCGGCTGACGACGAAGATGTCCGAGGCGCTGATGCGGTAGTAGCCCACGAACCTGTCGAACTGCGCTGGATCGATGGCGGTCTCCTTGCGCGGCTTCTTCTGCTCCGCGAGCCGTTCCTGCACGAGCTGCGGTGAAGACGCCGCTGCGCTTGAAGATGCAACGCCGAACAGGACCGGCCCCGCGAGCGCGGTCACCGCGACGGCAGTCAGCAGCGACTTTTTGGCAAGGCTTAAACGAAGCGTGGGCTTGTTCGTCATGATCGTTTCTATCCGTTGTTTGAGGTCTGCGCCGGACACACCGGCCGCGCACAAGAGCTTCGACTGCGTGTAGAAGGCGCACACTTTCAGGATGCTGCCGGCATAGGTTTGCGGATCGCTGCCCGCGTTCAGCACCGCTTCGTCGCAGGCGCGTTCGCGCTCCTCGACGAGCCGTGCGCCCAGCCACCACATCAGCGGGTGAAACCAGAACATGTTCGCGATCAGCATATGGATCGCAGCGGTGAGATTGTCGCGGCGCGCGAGATGGCAGCGCTCATGCGCCTCGATGGCCTGCATCTCGTGCGGCGTGAGACGCGCAAGGACGTCTTCGGGAATGAGCAGAACGGGTCGCCAGATGCCGACAAGGCCAGGCTCCAGGGAAGCGGTCGAGGCGCGCACTGGCAGAGAGGCGGACATCGGTACCGGGCGCGAACTGCGTACAACGGCATTCAAACGCGCCCAGCGGATCAACCAGAGCGTGGACAATGCAACGAAGCCGATGGCCCAAGCCGCCAGAAGGATTTCCGTCAGATGCAGCTGTGGCGCTTCCGGCATGAGAATCGTGACGCGCGGCTCCGGGAGAAATTGCGCGACTTTGACCATGGCGTGAAAAACGGGCGCCGCTGCGTCTACCGGCGTCATGCGGTGAAACAGAAAGTCGCCGAACGCGAGCAACACCGAAAACGGCAGCAGGAATTTCAGCGATGCTGCGAACCACAGGCTGTAGCGTAAGGCGGCGCTGTTGTTGCGGAAGACGAGGGTGAGCAATCCGATTGCGCCGGCGAACAAAGTCGATTGCCAAAGATGTTCGAAGAGAAAGCTCATGCCTTTTTCCCCTTCTTGCCAGCCAGTTCGCGCAGGTGTTTTTCGGCTTCCTGCACGTCCTCGAGCGTCAGTTTTCCGCTCTCGACCAGATGCGCCATCACCGGCTGCATCCGGCCGCCGAACAAGCCGAGCAATTCGTCGATGAACCGTCCCTGGATCGCGTCCCGCGAGATCGCGGCTTCGAAGATGTGCGCGTTGCTGATCTTCTTGACGCGGCGCAGGACCTTCTTTGCCTCCATCCGATAGATCATGGTCTGCACGGTGGTATAGGCGGGCCGCGTCTTTCCCGGAAAACGCTCCTGCACTTCGCGCACGGACGACGCGCCGTGTGTCCACAGTGCTTCCATGATCTGAAGTTCGAGCTTGCTCAGTTTCGGCGTGGGCATTGTGATCCGCTAATTACTACAACTGTAGTAGAAACTACTACGGCAATCGGAAACGCGCAAGCCCGCGTCTCTTGCGCTGCCAAGCCGCTTGGCGCAGTCAAAATTTTGTGGAATTAGAGCGCCTTCAGATAGTCCATCACGCGCGCGGCGTTGCGGCCGTAGTCGCTGGTGCCGATGCGGCTTTTGCTGCGGATGTCGAGGCGCGCGCCCATGGGGCCGGCTTCCTGAACGCGAACGGCGATATCGTCGGTGAAACCGAACCACAGTGTGGTGTCGGTCGCTTCGATCATTCCCGTCTTCGCGTCGAAGGAGACGATGTGCCAGCCCATCCGCTTGGCGGTCTCGAAGGCATGCCAGAACAGGATCGCTTTCGGATCGATCTTGGGATCGTTGCGCGGATTGAGGAGCCTGCCGAGCGGCTTGATGTCGGGATAGTTCAGCTTCTGCAACTCGGCGACTGTCGTGATCCTGCCCTTGAGCATGACCTTCTTCTGTCCGTCATACTCCGGTCCATTGGTGGCGCCTTTGCGCAGCGGCAGAACTGTGGCGAATGGCGGGGGATTGCCGACGTCCGTGGAGATGTCGTGAATCGGCGGCGCGTCCCAGGCGCGGCGCTCTTCGCTCAGCGGGATAAAGAGGAAGATCAGCGCGCCGATCAGTCCGGCAAACCCCGCGCGCCATCCGGTGCTGTTGTTGTTGCGCAAAGCAGAGGCGAGCCAGAACGCGCCGCACGCCGCCGCAAGCGCGCCGATGGCGATGGCGGGATAGAGAATCTCGAAGCCCGTTTCGTATTTCCAGAAGCCCAGCCGCGTGCCGAGCGATGCCGTCAGCGCGATGACGAGCGCGACGACGAACGCTCCGAGGGAAATCCGCGCAGCGACGGGCCCGTAGCGCATGGGTGCTCTTTGCCTCTCACGCTGCGGCTGTCGGCAGGCGGTATTTGCCGAACTTCTCGCGCAGCGCCATTTTCTGGATCTTGCCGGTGGCGGTATGCGGAATTTCCTCGACGAATACAACATCGTCGGGCATCCACCACTTCGCAATCTTGCCGGCCAGATAGGCGAGCAGCTCCTCGCGCGACGCCTTCTGTCCGGGCTTCAGCACGATGATGAGCAGCGGGCGTTCGTCCCATTTGGGGTGGGCGACGCCGATCACGGCGGCTTCGGCAACCGCAGGATGGCCGACCGCGATGTTCTCGATCTCGATGGTGGAGATCCATTCGCCGCCGGATTTGATCACGTCCTTGGCGCGGTCGGTGATGGTCATGTAGCCGTTCGGGTCGAGCGTCGCCACGTCGCCGGTATCGAACCAGCCGTCGGCGTCGAACGAGTCCATGCCTTCGCCGCGGAAGTAACCTTTCGCCACCGCAGGCCCGCGCACCTTCAGACGCCCGAACGCCTTGCCGTCGCGCGGCAGCTCCCTGTCGTCGTCATCGACGATCTTCATCTCGACACCGAACGGCGCATGGCCCTGCTTGCACTTGTAATCGAGCTGCTGCTCGTAGGGCAGGGCGTCGATGCCGGGCTTCAGCGTGCCGATGGTGCCGATCGGCGACATCTCCGTCATGCCCCATGCGTGGATCACCGTGATGTCGTACTTCTTCTCGAACGCTTCGATCATCGAGCGCGGCGCGGCCGATCCGCCGATCATCACGCGCCGCATGTCGGGCAAGGTCTTTCCGGTCTTTTCGAGATATTGCAGCAACGCCAGCCACACGGTCGGCACGGCGGCGGTCATGGTCACATGCTCGTCGGTCAGCAATTCGCAGATGGAATCGCCGTCCATCTTCCCTCCGGGCATCACAAGCTTTGCGCCCATCATCGGCCCGGCGAAAGCGAGCGCCCAGGCGTTGGCATGAAACATCGGAACGACCGGCAACACCGCGTCGCAGGCGCTCAGCCCCATCGCGTCCGATTGCACCGCCATCATCGCATGCAGCACATTGGAGCGGTGCGAATAGAGCACGCCTTTGGGATTGCCCGTGGTGCCGGAGGTATAGCAAAGGCCGCACGCGGTGCGCTCGTCGAACTCTTTCCACGCGAAGCCTTCATCGGCGCCGGCGATGAACTCTTCATAGGCCACAAGATTGGGAATGTTCGCTTTCGGCAGGTGTGCGGCATCGGTCAGGCATACGAACAGTTCGATGCTGGGACAGCGCGGCGCGATCTGCTCGATCAACGATGCAAAGGTGATGTCGAAGAACATCACTTTGTCCTCGGCGTGATTGACGATGTAGACGATCTGGTCGAGGAACAGGCGCGGGTTCAATGTGTGATAGACAGCGCCGATACCGGCGATGCCGTACCATGTCTCGATGTGCCGCGCCGTGTTCCACGCCATTGTCGCCACGCGGTCGCCGAGCTTGATGCCGAGCCGGTCCAGGGCATGCGCCACCTTGCGCGCGCGTTTTGCGATCTCGCCATAGTTCGTGCGCACGATCGGACCTTCGAGCGAACGGCTCACGACCTCGCGCTTGCCGTGATACAGCGCCGCGTGATCGATGATCTTGTGGACCAGCAGCGGCCAGTCCTGCATCTGCCCCAGCATGGAAGCGTCGTCCTTCTATATCCTGCGGTCATCATAGATCGCCGACCGATGCGGGCAACCGGGCAGGGCGGGCTTAAGCGGCTTCAGGCTGCTGGTCTGCGCGTGTGTCCGCGAGAATCTCGGGCCGCTCCCGCAGGGTGCGGGCGGCCTGGCTCAGAAGCTGCGCCAGCTGCATCACGTACATCCTGCGGATCGTCGCGCGCGCAGCCTCTTCAAGGACGATCGCGCCATCCGCCTGTCGCCGCAGGAAGCCTTCCTTCTCCCCCTGGTCCAGCATGCGCTTGATATGGATGCGCGAGACCTTGAACCGCTTCGCAACGGCGGCGGTGGAGAAAGCCATGGCGCCCTCGGTCGGAAACGCGCCCTCGGTCGAACCGGTTGCGAGCAGCATGATGACCTGCGATCCGGCATGGCGGTTCATGAAGATGCGCACATAAGGCGAGTTCATATCCAGCCGGTTCTGCGCACCCGCGAGCAGTTCCTCGCCCTGAAACCGCGAGAATGTCTCAAGAACCGCGGGATCGTGCAGGCGTCGCAGCACCAGACCGGCGGAAGGCTCTATCATTCGCGCCGCTTCGAGGGCGGCCCGCAGATGCGCGGTCCATGTCGCGATGAAAGGCGCGGTCGGCACATAGCGCGCGACCCGGTTCTGATCGCGGCCCGCGGATTCGATGTAGCCGAGATAGCGCAGGTAAAGCAGCAGCGCGCGCGCCCTTCCGGGGCTCACCAGTTTCGATGCCGCGCATATTTCCTTCAGGCGCGGCAAGGTGAGGCCGCCGGTGACATGCGCGTACAGCGCCCACAGCGCGGCGACGTAGCGGCCCGCGTCCTTGAATATCCCGTCGAGCGACTCATTGCCCGCGGCGACGTTGAGCATGTTGGACGCGAGCGCCCGCGCAGCACGGTCGAAATCCGGATGCGCATCCAGCTGCGCGAACAGATCTTCGTTGCCCGAGCCGCCTATGGCCCAGTGCATCAGCGATGCGCTCACATCGATGGATTGATCCGTTGTCTGCTGCAAGACCCCGCTCCCGTCAAAAATGTACAGGAGCGAGGGCGTCAGGCCAACCGGGCGCTTTACTCGCGGCCAGTGAAGCCCGATCATCCGTCAGCGCACGCCATTCGATCCGTTCGCGGACAAATTGCACAGGGGATCAGTCACGATGACCGACGCGACATCGGCCGCGCCGCCGAAACTCAAATTCTGGGACACAGCTCTCTATATGCTCGCGGTCGGGCTTGGTATCCGCTGGATTGCGGTCGCCGCCGCGGTTGGGCCGGCTTCGCTGCTGCTCTGGGTGCTGGCGCTGTTCGTATTCTTCATTCCCCTCGCTGCCGCCGTGGCCGAACTGACGGGACGCTACGAGGCCGAAGGCGGCATCTATGCCTGGGCGCGCGACGGCATCGGCCCGCTCGCGGGGTTCATCTGCGGATGGCTCTATTGGCTTGCGCTGATGCCGTACTTCGCGAGCATCGTCTACTTTCTGAGCGGACTCATCATCGCCGCGACCGGCGCCGATGCGCACAACACCGTTCTCTATCTCTCTATAGCGATTGGAATCTCGCTGCTGGTGACGGCGGTGCAGGCGCTCGGTCTCAAATACGGCAAGTGGCCACCCAACATCGGCATCATCGGCGGCTGGGTCGTCGTCTTCATCATTGTCGGCATCGGCGTGGTGCTGACGTCGGAGGGACGCGTTGCGACCGACTTCATGCGTGCGTCCTACAGGGTGCCGATGAATTTCGACACCGCGATTCTGTGGGGCACGATCGTGTTCGCATATTCCGGGCTCGAAACCGCCGGCATGCTGCGCAACGAAATCGAAGGCGGGATGCGCACCGTGGTGCGCGCGCTCGTGATCGTGGGTATCGGCTCCATCTTCATCTATGTCGCGGGCACGTCGTCGTTCCTGGTCATTCTTCCGCAAAGCGAGCTCACGCGTCTCAGCGGCTTTCCCGATGCGCTGCGCAGCGGCCTCGCACTGGTCGGACTGGGCAAGTATGCCCCTGTCGTCATCGGCCTGTTCGCACTTTCGATGCTGGGCTCGTTCGTGGCGTGGTTCGGTGTCGGCGCGCGGCTTCCCTTTGCCGCCGGAATCGATGCGTTTCTTCCCGCCGCGTTCGCCAAGCGCAATCCAAAGACCGGCGCTCCGGTACAGGCGATCCTGCTTCAGGCCGCACTACTGATCGGCGTCATCATCCTGGGGCAGGCCGGATCGACGATTGCCGGGGCCTACGACTTTCTGGTCGCGATGGCCGTGCTCGGATCGACCATTCCGTATCTGTACGTGTTCTGGGTGTACATCAAGACGGCGAACATGCCGCCCGTGCCCGGCGCGTGGACCCCGCCGGGTGGAAAGCGGACCACGATCATTCTCGGCTGGCTCGGCATGGTGTCGAGCTTCGTTGCGATCGTCTGTTCGGCAGTCCCGAGTTCATCGGATCCGCATCCCGCAGCGGCGTTTCTCAAGATCGTCATCTCCGCGGCAGCGATGATCGGCGTGGGCCTGCTGTTCTACTGGCTCGCAACGCGCCGGCGCGTGGCCGCGGCATGAGTGAAGGCCTCGAGGCGTTCGGTTACAAGCAGGAGCTCAAACGCTCGCTCACGCTGTTCGATCTGCTCGTGTATGGCCTTATCTTCATCAGCCCGACGGCGCCGATCGTCGTGTTCGGCATCGTCTACAACGCCTCGAAAGGCATGGTGCCGCTCGTCTATGTGATCGGGCTGGTGGCGATGGTGTTTACCGCCTGGTCCTACATGGCGATGAGCCGCGCCTTTCCGGTTGCGGGCTCGGTCTACGCCTATGCGGGGCGCAGCATCGGCGCGTTCGCGGGGTTCATCGCCGGCTGGGCGATGCTGCTCGACTATCTTCTGCTGCCGACGTTGACCTTCGTGGTCTGCGCCATCGCGATGAACACGATGATCCCGGGGATTCCGGGCTGGGCGTGGGTTGTGAGCCTGCTCGCGTTCTCGACCGTCATCAACTATCTCGGCATCGAGGTGACCGCGCGGATCAATGCGGTGCTTCTGGTGCTGCAGCTCATCGTGCTCGCCGCGTTCGTGGGCGCGGGTATCTGGGCGGTGATGCACCACGCCGGCGGCACCCGGTTCACCATCGCGCCGTTCTACAATCCCGCGGCGCTGACTCCGTCGCTGATCTTCAGCGCGCTCTCCCTGGCGGTGCTGAGTTTTCTCGGCTTCGACGCGATCTCGACGATGTCGGAAGAATCCCTGCACGGCGCCGCCGCCATCGGCCGCGCTACGATCCTGTCGCTCTGCTTGTCGGCGGCATTGTTCGTATTGCAGACCTACATCGCTGCGCTGTTCGGATTGGGAAAGACCGCGTTCGCGCCGGGCGATCAGACGGATGCCGCGTTCTACAACATCGCGGCGCTGATCGGCGGGACGCCGCTCAAATTCATTGTCGCCGTGCCGGGAATCCTGTTCGGCGCCGTTGCGGGTTCGCTGGTGGCGCAGGCCTCGACGGCACGGCTGATGTTCAGCATGGCGCGCGACGGAAAGCTGCCGCGCTTCCTTGCCCATGTACATCCGGCGCGCAAAGTGCCGGAGAACGCGATCTTTCTGGTCGCCGCGATCACGCTCGTCCTCGGCATCGGCCTGGTCGACAAGCTGGAATTGCTGACCTCCATGGTCAGCTTCGGCGCGCTGCTCGGCTTTCTGCTGCTGCATGTCTCGGTGGTGATGCATTTCATCGGGCAGCAGAAGAGCCGTGACTGGTTGCGCCATCTTGTCTCGCCGCTGATCGGCTTTGCCATCATCGCCTATGTGCTTTGGAATGCGGAAGCCAACGCGAAGATTGCCGGCACCGTGTGGGTGGCGGCTGGCGCGATTGGGTTCTTCGCCCTAAAGTATCTGCGCCGGTCGGCGACCCAGTCTTTGGACTGAACCAACATCGATTTTGCCAGGGGATATTGATGCGTAGACTGTTGCCGTGCGCGGCGCTTGCGTTGTTGTTTGCATGTCCGGCGCACGCCGAAGACCAGGACCTCGCCGCGTTCGCGAATGGCGGATTGATCGAGCATGTGAGCGCCGAATATGGCGGCAGCTGGACCGGCATCTTCACGCTCGACGAAAACGTCAACACCGGTTGGGCCAGCCCGAAGGACGCCAAGGGGCCGTTCGAGATCGTGATTTCCCTGCCGGAGAAATCCGAAATCCACGCCGTCGCGTTCGATACTGAGCATGTCGATGGCGCGAACCGCAATGCCAAGGCGGTCGACGTCTCGATCTCCGATACCTCTGCGACCGACGGCTTCAAGCCGCTGGCCAGCGTGACGCTGAAACAGGCGGACGGTCAGCGCTTCCCGGCGTCGGGCACCGGCCGCTGGATCAAGCTGGTCGTCAAGAGCAATGGTGGCGATGCCGATTACAGCGAGATCATGGGTTTCCACGCCTACGGCAAACCGCTGACCAACACGCCGCTGCAGAATGTGTCCGGCACTTACAGCAGCGCACAGTTCGGCGACTTTCATCTGATGCAGACAGGGGCGCAGCTCAGCGGCTGTTACGAGCATGATGGCGGCCTGGTGCAGGGTGGTCTCGAAGCGCATCTGATGCGGCTGACCTGGACGCAGAACAACGGCAAGACCGGCCCCGCCATCATGGTGCAGGCGCGCGACGGCAAAAGCTTCAAGGGTTTCTGGGCTGACGCCGGCAACGCCGATTGGCATCCCGATTGGGATCTGAAAAAGATCAGCGACAAGGTTGGATCGTGCCCGCACTGGAACGTGAAGCAGAACGTCGTCGCCGACGACCTCGCCAGCGCCGGCCGCGTGCGCCTCTATGGCATCAATTTCGACAGCGACAGCGATCATCTCCGCGCCGATGCGAAGCCGGCGGTCGATCAGCTTCTCGATGCGCTGAAGAAGAATGCGGGATGGAAGGTGACCATCGAAGGCCACACGGACTCCACCAGCACCGCCGCACACAACCTCGATCTCTCCAAGCGCCGCGCGGAAGCGGTGAAAGCCGCGCTCGTCGCCGGTGGCATCGACGCTGCCCGACTTTCAACGCAGGGATTCGGCCAGACCAAACCGGTCGCGCCGAACACAACCGAAATCGGCCGCGCACAGAACCGCCGCGTCGAAATCGCGAAACAATAGGTGCGGACATGATCAGGCCGCTTGCAACGATCCTGTTCGGCCTGGTGCTCGGCAGTGGCGCGGCCGCTGCGGGCACATGCGATGCGATCATGAACGGTCAGCTCAAGGGCCTGACCGTACCGACCCGGGTGGTCAACACCGATGAGATGAACGGGATGACGATGTCTTTCGAGAACATCGTCGCGGACGGAACGATCTACACACATACGAAAGACGGCAGCTGGAAGGCGGAAAAACAGTCTGCCAACGAGGCCAGCATACGAAAGGCCTGGACCGACAAGGACACCTGCGAGCCCGCCGGCACGGAGGCGGTCGATGGCGAGATGGCCGATGTCGTCGCCGAACATATCAACGTCGCGAATATGCCGATGGATTCGAAATTCTGGATTTCCCGGAAATCCGGCCAGATCCTGAAATCGCTTAGCGCCATGCCGACGGCGACCCTTACGGTCCGTTACTACTATGACAACATACAGGTACCATCGGCCGGTACTCTGCCTGCGCACTAGTCGCTCTTCGACAGCCGGTTGCTCGAACAAACCAAGGATTGACTGCGATGCCCCTTTCCAATTCCCAGATGCGCGATGTGCAGAGCGTTCTGCACCCCTACACCAACCTGATGAAGCATCGCGACACCGGGCCGATGATACTCGATCACGCCAAGGGCATCCGCGTCTATGACGAGAACGGCAAGGACTACATCGAGGCGATGGCGGGGCTGTGGTGCACCGCGCTTGGCTGGGGCGTGGATGAACTCGCCGATGTCGCCGCCGCGCAGATGCGCAAGATGGCATTCGCGCACATCTTCGGGGGCCGCAGCCATGAGCCCGCGATCGCGCTGGCCGAGAAGCTGAAAGAGCTGTCGCCGTTCCCGGCAGGCAAGGTGTTCTTCGCCAATTCCGGATCGGAGGCGAACGACACGCAGATCAAGATCATGTGGTACGCCGCCAACGCGCGCGGCAAGGCGGCGAAGAAGAAGATCATCTCGCGCACCAAGGCCTATCACGGCGTGACGCTGGTGGCGGCGAGCCTCACGGGCCTGCCGAACAATCACAAGAGCTTCGACCTGCCGTTCGACTTCGTGAAGTTCGCGGATTGCCCGCATTACTATCGGAGCGCCGAAGCCGGCGAGACCGAGGCGCAGTTCTCCGCGCGCATGGCGGCGAACCTCGATGCGCTGATCCAGCGCGAAGGGCCCGACACGATCGGCGCGATGATCGCGGAGCCGGTGATGGGCGCGGGCGGCGTGATCCTGCCGCCGCAGGGTTATTTTGAGGCCATCACCAGGGTGCTGAACAAATACGACATCCCGCTGATCGACGACGAGGTCATCACCGGCTTCGGCCGCACCGGCGAATGGTTCGGCTGCACGACCTATGGCTTCCAGCCGGACAGCATGACGATGGCGAAGCAGCTCTCCAGCGCCTATCTGCCGATCTCCGCGATCATGCTGTCGCCGGAGCTCACCGATATCGTCGAACAGGAAAGCGGCAAGATCGGCACCTTCGGCCACGGCTTCACCTATACCGGACACCCCGTCGCTGCCGCAGTCGCGCTGCGCACGCTCGAGCTTTATCAGGAGCGCGACATCGTCGGCCATGTGCGGAAGGTTTCGCCGTACTTCCTGAAGAAGCTGCGTGCGTTCAACGATCACCCGCTGGTCGGCGAAGCGAATGGTGTTGGCCTCATCGGCGGCGTCGAGCTTGTCGTGGACAAGAAGACGAAGCAGAACTTCGATCCGGCGAAACAGGTCGGCGCGACGGTCAACAATTTCGCGCTCGAAGAGGGCCTGATCACGCGCCCGATGCTGAACGACCGTCTCGGCTTCTGCCCGCCGCTGGTGATCACGGAAGCCGACATCGACGACATGTTCGCGCGCTTCGAACGCGCGCTGAACAAGGGTCTCGACTGGGCAACGCGCGAGAAGTTGATCTAACGCAGCACTTCAGGCCGCTGATACACCAGCGACGTCCCGTTCCAGATCTCCATGCCTCTGTGGCCGTGGTCCTTCATCGCATGCGCGAGAACTTTTGCGTGTTTGTCATCTTCGCACTGCGCTTCGAACTTGCAGGCGAGTGAGCCGTCATGGTGAAGATAGTTTATTTCGTAGTTCGGCATAGCGTGCTCCTATTCGCGTCTATGCCCCCGGCGCATTGTTTTCTCGCATGCCGGTTTGAAAGTCGAATGACAAAGCGGCAAAGGAACTTCACGAATTCTCTCAGGATTTCAGGGCGATATAAAATACCACCGGAACCAAACCACGGCGGCGCGCTTATAGGTCCAAGCATTGAACCAGGAGTGTGTGATGGCCGGACCATTCAAACTGAATCCGCTTCCCTATGATGAAAGTGCGCTCGATCCCGCGATCAGCGCCGAAACGATCGGCTTCCACTACAACAAGCATCACAAGACCTATGTCGAGACTCTGAACAAGCTCGTGGAAGGCACGCGTTATGCCGACATGAAGCTGGAGGAAGTCGTGCGTGCGACACACGGCAAGACCGCGAACGAAGAGAAGAAAATCTTCAACAATGCCGGCCAGGTCTGGAACCACGATTTCTACTGGCGCAGCCTTTCGCCGAAAGCGACGCTTCTTGGCGGCAAGCTGGAGCAATCTATCAATCGCGATTTCGGCGATGTCGATACGCTGATCAAGGAACTGGCCGAAGCGGGAAAGACGCAATTCGGTTCAGGCTGGGCGTGGCTGGTGTCGCGCGACGGCAAGCTCTCGGTCGAAAAGACCTCGAACGCCGAGAACCCGATGGCGGAGGGCATCAACTGCCTGCTCACGATCGATGTCTGGGAGCACGCCTATTATCTGGACTACCAGAACGAACGGCCGAAATATCTCGAAGCGGTTCTCACCAAGCTGATCAACTGGGACTTCGCCGGCGAGAATCTCGACAAGGAAGGCCACGCGATACGCGCTGCCGCGGAATAACCGTTCAGCGTACGAAATAAAAATGCCGGCAGGGCTAAACCTTTGCCGGCATTATCTTTATTAGCGCTTGACGTTGACGTAAGCGGAACACAATAATTTAGAACTGAGAAATTGTCAGAAGGAGCGGCGACACGGGCGACAAGACCCGGCCAGCCGCGAAAGGGAAGAAGATGACCATCACCAATCGCACCTACACCATCCGTCAGCTCACCAAGGAGTTCGGCGTCACCGCACGCACGCTGCGCTTCTACGAAGACGAAGGCTTGATCGCACCGGAACGCCGCGGCCAGACGCGCATCTATTCCGGGCGCGATCGTGCCCGCATCATCCTGATCCTGCGCGGCCGCCGCGTCGGTTTCTCGCTCGCCGAGATTCGCGGCATCCTCGATCTCTACGAAGTGCATGATGGAGGCATCACGCAGCTCGTGCACACGCGCAAGAAATTCGCGGAACGCATCGCGACGCTGGAGCAGCAGCAGGTCGATATCACGCAATCGCTCAAGGACCTGCGCCAGGGTATCAGCGACATCGACAACAAGCTCGCCGTCCAGCAGCCGCAGGCGGCGGAGTAAAATCCCTAACCTCCCCCTTGTGGGGAGGTCGAAATGCTGTAGCGGAGCGAAAGCATTTCGGGTGGGGGCCGGTGCTGCTTGATAAGGCGCGACCCCCGCCCGGCTCGCTTTGCTCGCCGACCTCCCCACAAGGGGGAGGTTAAGTCTCCGATCGCTTTTGAAAGACCATCCCCATGACCTATGGCCCATATGAACAGATCGCCACGCAGATTGACGGCGGCATTCTCACGCTCACCTTGAACCGTCCGGACAAACTCAACGCCTTCACCGCGAAGATGATGAACGAGATGATCGACGTGTTCACGAAAGTGAATTCCGACGACTCCGTTGGTGCGGTGATCGTCACCGGCGCGGGCCGCGCGTTCTGCGCCGGTGCCGATCTTTCCGGCGGCGCGCGAACGTTCGACGCGACGACCAATCCCGATCGCAAGGAGCGCGATGCCGGCCCGGTCGACAGCGTGGACTGGAGCGATGAGCGCGTGCGCGATGGCGGCGGACGCGTGACGCTCGCGATCTATGAGTGCCTGAAGCCCGTCATCGCGGCGGTGAACGGGCCGTCGGTCGGCATCGGCACGACGATGCAGCTTGCCATGGATATCCGCATCGCCAGCAAGGACGCGAAGTTCGGCTTCGTGTTCGCGCGCCGCGGCATCGTTCCGGAAGCAGCGTCGAGCTGGTTCCTGCCGCGTCTCGTCGGAATCTCTCAGGCGCTGGAGTGGTGCTATTCCGGCCGCGTGTTCGGGCCCGATGAAGCGTTGAAGGGCGGTCTCGTCAGCGAGGTTGTCGATCCCCCGGAACTGATCGCGCGGGCGAAGACGCTGGCGCGCGAGATCATCGACAACACCGCGCCGGTCTCCATCGCGCTGATCCGCCAGATGATGTGGCGCGGCCTCGGCATGGACCATCCGATGGAAGCGCACAAGGTCGACTCGCGCGGCATCTATGCGCGCGGCGCATCGGCGGACGTGCGCGAGGGCGTGACCTCGTTCCTCGAAAAGCGTCCGGCGAAATTCCCGGAGAAAGTCTCGACCGGCATGCCGCGCTATTTCCCATGGTGGCAGCCGCGGAAATACTCGTAAGCCATCCCTGTCCTCACGGCGAAGTTATCGCGCGCTGCACCGCGCGCGGATAAGCTCGCGCGTGTGGGACGGGGAACAGCGACATGCGTCTTTCGAATTTGCAGGCGATCCTTCTCGGCGGCTTGATCGCGGGAACGGTCGATATCGGCGCGGCTTCGCTCATCAACATGCTGAGCCCGGTCTTCATCAGCCAGTTCATCGCGGGCGGCTTGCTCGGCAAGGCGGCGCTCACCGGCGGCCTGCAGACGGCCGCGCTCGGCGTCGCGCTGCAATGGGCGATGTCGATCGTCATCGCGGCGATCTATGTGTTCGCGAGCGGATGGTTGCCCATGCTGCGCCGGCAATGGGCGCTGTGGGGCATCCTCTACGGTATCCCGGTCTACTTCGTGATGACCTATGTCGTGGTACCGCTGTCGGCCTGGCATCGCGTCGCGAAATTCTCGCTGGTGCCGTTTGCGGAGAACATGGTGGCGATGATGGTCTTCGGCCTGATCGTGGCGTTCTTTGCGTCCAAGACTGAGTAGAACTCTTCCATTCAGCACAACTTGTCATCCCGGACATCTCATGTAGTGAGATGATCCGGGACCCATCGAGACATGTCACAATGGATCCCGGCTCTCGCTCCGCTCGGCCGGGATGACAAATTGAGCAGTTCCTCTTAGCGTTGGGGAATTAAGGTTGGGGATTTTGATGAAGCTATTCTGCACACTCGCAGCTTTTGCTGTCGTTGCCACACCCGCGCTTGCCGACGATTCCTCCGCCATGCTCGGCGCGGGCGGCATCGTGCTGACCAGGCAGGCCGATATCCGCATGGCGGTGGAGGATCTGCGGCTCAGTCCGAAGGCGGTGAACGTCCACTACGAGTTCATCAACGACGGCAAAAGCGACGTCGACACCATCGTCGCATTCCCGCTGCCCGATATCGACGTGCAGGAGTTCTACTACGAGCCGCTCGGCACGACGACCGATCACACGCCGAACTTCATGGACTTCAAGCTGACGGTCGATGGCAAGCCGGTCGACGCCACGGCGGAAGAGCGCGCGGTGAAGGACGGCAGGGACGTCACCGCGCAGGTAAAGGCCGCGGGCCTTCCGATCAACATCATCGGCGGCGAACTGGTGAAGAAGCTCGATGCGATGCCGGCGGCGCAACGCAAGGCGCTCGCGGCGCAGGGCATCCTCGAGATCGATGACGGCAACGAGGTGCACCCGCACTGGATCGCGCAGACCAAGTTCTGGTGGAAGCAGCATTTCCCGGCGGGCAAGACGGTCACGATCGAACACCGCTATCAGCCGGTCACGGGTCAGACCTTCTTCGGCGCGTATTCGATGCAGGGCGAGCAGGGTGCCTATTACGACAAGAACTTCTGCCTCGACGCGCCGACCAAAGCCACGCTACGCGCCAGGATCGCGGCGGTGACGAAGAAGCACGCCGACAGCGGCGACTATCTTGCGCAGTACACGACGGAGTTCGTGCTCAAGACCGCGAACAACTGGAAAGGCCCGATCGGCCGTTTCCATCTCACGCTCGACAAGCTGAAGCCCGACAACGTGCTGTCGCTATGCTGGAACGGCGATCTCAGGAAAACAGGCGCCACGACCTTCGAGGCGACGCGCGACAACTTCGCGCCGTCGAGCGACGTCAAACTTCTGGTGCTCGAAACGCCTTCGCCTCAGTGACGGCGAAAAAGGGCGCCCAGCAGACGGCGTAGCCAGCCCATATGCCCGGGCGCGACGTGGACATACCCGTCGTATTCGGAAACATACCGGCTTGAGACCAGATGACCCAGCATCGTTAGCCCTCACGGCGACAACAGACCGTACACGGATTATATGACGGTTTGACGCAGGCGCATAGTTCCCGCGCGCCGAAGGATCATCGTTGGCGGTGGAAGGTTAACAGCGTGTTAACGCTAGTGGCCGCCACCGGGATGCACGTCCTGCAACGGGCTCTGGTCCTGGCTGTTCGGCAGCGCGCGCATGCAGGCGCTGTGTCCGTTCGCCCAGCCGACACGATAGGCCTTGTCGGCATCGTACAGGGCGTCATCGCGCACCGTGTTGCCATGCCGCATGTTCGCCCCCTGTGCATTCGACGTCGCACAGCCGTCTTCATAGCCGAGACGGAAATTCGGCTGCTGGCGCAGCGCGCGGTCGGCGCGCGTCTCGAAGAACATGCATCCCGACAGCATCAGCACGGATGCGATGGCGATGGAAAGACGGGCAGGTCTGAACATTGGGCGGAAATCCTGTACGGCAGCGAACACTCTAGCAGTTTGCCAAGCTTAGCCAAGCGAAGCGCCGGAACAAAGCCAACGAGGGGGCGTTACGAAGGCGCAATTCGAACAGGGAATGCGCCATGACGTTGCTGAGCTCAATCAAGAAGGCGGGCCGCTCGGTCGGTCACGCCGTGAAGGGCACCGAACCCGGACCGGAAGAGATCGACATCCTCGACACGCTCAAGAAGGAGCATGAGGAAGCCGGTGAACTTCTCAAGAAGCTCGTGAACAGCGACAAGGCCGCGGAACGCAAAGCGACGCTGAAGAAGCTGAAAGCCGCGCTCGCGCCGCATCTGAAAGCGGAGGACCAGGTCGTCTACAAGGCCGTGCTGAAGCTGAAAGGCAAGAAGGAAAGGCAGGACGGCAACGAAGGCGAGATGGAGCATACGCTCGCGTCTCAGATGCTCGTCAAGCTGAGCAGAATTTCCAACGCGACGTCGCCGGAGTTTTCCGCAGCCGCGAAGGTGCTCAAGGAGCTCGTCGAACATCACGTTGAGGAAGAAGAGCGCAACATCTGGGCCGACGTGAAGGCCAATTTCTCCGACGAAGACCGTTGCGCCATGAACGTCGCGTTCGAGGCGGCGAAGAAGAAGGTCAAGATCCCGGCCTAGGGAACCATTCACCAGACCGGCCGTTAAACCCACGACAACAGGGGAATTTCACATGCGCTCACTTCTGCTCTGGGTTATCGGCATTCCGATCCCGATCATCATCATTCTCTGGCTCATCACCGGCCACGCCTGAGGGGTGAGATCATGGCCGACACGGTCGTCATCGCCGAACAGGGCGAAGAGAATACGGGCTACCGGTTCTCATGGGGCCTCGCGATCATGGGCGGCGTTATCGCGACAGCGGTGACGTTCTTCCTGCTGACGCTGGGCTCGGGTTTCGGGCTTCTGCTTACGCATCCCACGCTTCATGCGGCGCCGGCGTTTCTGACCGGCGGCGCGATCTATTTCTTCATCGCGCAGGCGTTCGGCTTCGTGGTCGGCGGCCATTTCACGGGGCGTCTGATCGGCCCGCTGCCGGAAAGTCCCGTGCAGGAAGAATTCCGGGCAGAGGCGCACGGCCTTGTCGCCTGGGCGGTGACGGTTCTGGCCACGCTCACGATGGTCGCATTCGTTGCGATGGCGGCGAATGCGGGCTCGGGTACGGCGGCGCTCTATGGCGTCTCGAACGGCAAAGTGGAGGCGACGCCGACAGCGTATCTGGTCGATGTCCTCTTCCGTCCCAATACGAATGCGCCGGAAGGTGCACGTGCCGAAGCAGCGCGCATTCTCGATGCCGGTCTTGCACGCGGCGAGCAGATCGCACCGGACGACAAGGACCGCTTGCAGACGATCGTCGCGAACGAAGCGAACATGACGCGCGACGCCGCGGCGGTGCGCATCGACAATCTCCAGGCCGATGTGCAGGCGAAGACGAAGAAGGCGGCCGACATCGCGCGCAAGACCGCGAGCTATACGAGCCTCTGGATCGCGGTCTCGATGCTGTTCGGTGCACTGGTGTCGATGATGGCCGCCGTCATGGCGCGCGAGGAAGACGACCGCGATTCCCTGAGCGCCTGACGGAACGCACGACTGTATCGAACGTTATCAAACTGGAACTTTTTCTCTGCTGGAGGAGATGAACGATGGTTGCTGTACGCCGCAAGAAATCTGCCCCGAAGAATCTGGATTCGCGCCTCGACGCGCTGCGCTCGGATATGGATGCGCTTCAGGACGACATGAAAGGTCTCGCCAGCGACGCCGGTGAAGTTGCGAACGATCGCGCCAAGATGGCGGTGCGCGCTGCGGAAGCGATTGCCGAACGCGCCTATCGCCTCGCGCAGGATTCCGTGACCCAGAAGGTCGACGACGTCGAAGCCTGGGCGAATGACAATCTCGATACCGCCCGCGACCAGATCCGCGAACAGCCGATCTCCGCGCTGCTCCTGTCGCTCGGCATCGGTGCGATCCTCGGCGCGATATTCCTGCGCTAGACGGCCATTTTTGCATTGGGAGCGGCCCGGAAGGTGTTCCGGGCCGCTTTCTTTTTAAGCCATTGAAAGTACGTGGTAATCCTCCGAAACAAGGAAAAAATACCTTTTTCTTATCGAACAGCACCAAAGTCGTAGGATAATACTCCTTATCAAGCGCTGCGCGAAAGCGGCGCCCAGGCATAAGGGGTTGAAATGGAATACATAATCGAGAGCGCCGTCGCCGGAACGTCCTGCCGGGCGAGCGTCGCACAGCTTTTGGTAGCGCAGGCCTATGACGTGGATCTGGAGGCGATGTGCTCGGCCAAGCGCAGCGATCCGCGCACCGCGCTTGCGCGGCAGATCGCGATGTATCTCAGCCATATCGTGCTGAAGATGAGCTTCACGCAGATCGGCGCTGCGTTCGGCCGCAAGCGATCGACGGCGTGCCATGCGCTGCATCTGGTCGAGAACATGCGCGACGATCCGGAGATCGATCGCACCTTGCTGCAGCTCGAAGTCCTGTTGCGCGAGACGGCCGGAGTCGCGGCATGATCGGCGGCAAGGAATTGGAGCGCGAGGCGCGGCGTGTCCTGCGCCGGATGGAAGGTGATGGCTCGGTTCTCACGCGGCTCGACGATGGGCGCTACGAATTGCTGCGCGACAGCAAGCCGGATCGTTCGCGCACGCGTGTGATGGCCGACGCGGTCGCGGGTTTTCGCGCGCGCGACTGGATCGTGCCGCGGGGCACGACACCGGAAAGCTTCGGCCTGAGTTCGTCCGGCTCTGCATGGCTCAGGCGCACGCTTGCGGATGGCGACCCGTACGAGCTTCAGCACCAGCTGCGCGTCAAGCGCCTGATCGTGGATCCCGACGGCGTGGAGCGCCTCGCCGACTCGAACGAAGCGGAATCTCCGCTCACCTGGCTGAAGACGCGCGGCATGATCGACACGGTGCAATGCGAAGCCGGTGAGCGGTTGCGCCGCGATTTCACGATTGCCCAGCTCGCGCCACGGCTCGGCATCGATCTCACGGCACCGATCGTGCTCGGCAAGCGCGGCGCCGACCGCGAGGCGCATTTCACAGAGACGGTCATCGCCGCGAAGCAGCGCTTCAGCCGCGCGATGAAGGCGGTGGGGCCGGGACTGAACGATCTTCTCTTCGATGTCTGCTGCCATCTCATGGGCCTTGAGGATGCCGAAGCCGGTTACGGCTGGCCCAAGCGCACGGGCAAGGTGGTGCTCACCATCGCGCTCGATCGTCTGGCCGCGCACTACGGCCTTGTCATCACTGGCCCGCGTCGCGCGCCGATGCGGAGCTGGCAGATGGAGTGATCTAAAGCCGCATCAGATAGCGATGTGTGCCGTCAAGAACGAGTTCGGACTTCTGGTTGTGCACCGTGGCCCGCATGGCGACGATGCCGGTGGTCTTCTGTCGCGTGAGTTCGGTGATGGTAAGGGCGGGATAAAGCGTGTCGCCGGCATAGACGCCTTTGAGGAATTTGGCGTTCACCTCGATGAAGCCGATCAGCTTTTCGCCGATCACATGCGGAAACAGGCCTGCGCCGGCGGCCGTGAAACTCAGCACCTGAAGCCCGTGGGCGAGGGGGCCGGGATGGCCCAGCCGCTTGCAGTATTCATCGTCGTAATGGATCGGATGGTTGTCGAGGCTGACGGTCTGGAACGCGGCGAAATTCGCCTCCGTCAGCGTGCGTGAGGCGCTTTTGAACACTTCACCGACGCGCAATTCATCGAACCCGCGCAGGGGCAATACGCGCCAGTCTTCGGCCGAGAAGGAATCCGTCATGGCCGGACTGTAGCGAGTCCGGCGCGCGCGACCTAGTCGCCGCTGCTGCGCGCGGGCCGGCTCTGCTCGATGTCCGCCTTCACCTGGGCGAGGCTGTGCACCGTCATCGCGCGGAAATTGTCCAGCAGGCTGAGCGAGGTGGCGCAGGCATGCGTGTTGTATTTGCAGAGGCTCGCGGGATCCTTGAGATCGGGCTGCACGGTCTTGGCGAGGGCCGTGACTTCATCCGGCACTCCGGCGCTCAAACCGCTGGGACGACCGAAGCCGAGATCCGGCTCGTGCGGCATCAGAAGGGCCACCAGTCCAATCCAGAAGATCGCGCGGAAGATCATCGCCGGTCCTGCTCGTTTCGTCGCGAGGAAGATGGCGCGCTGCCCTTTGCCGGGGCTTGAAACCAATCGGTAAAGTTCGATGCAGTTGGGTTAACGCGCCCGTTTCCCGCACTTAGGCAGAACGCGGCGTTGCGCAATTCGTTTCCGCTTGAATCAAATTCGTCTCAACAGCGCTGCAATGTTGATTCAGCTTTGATTCAAAGTTTAGGCAATTGGGGCAAAAAACTATGCAGCGGCGGGCAAAGAGATCGTCGCCGTGAAGCCGTTGCCTGCGGCGCTTTCGATCGCGAGCGCGCCGCCATGCGCTTCCGCGAACGCATGCACCAGTGTGAGGCCAAGGCCTGCGCCCGAGGTGTGATCCGTCATGCCGCGGCCGCCCTGCTCGAACGGCAAAAGGATGCGCGCGATATCGTCCTGCGCCACGCCCGGGCCATTGTCGGCGACGCGGATGCAGATGCGATCGCCGTCGCGCATGACCGAAAGATCGATCCGCCCGCCCGCTGGGGTGAAGTTCACGGCGTTGTCGAGCAGGTGGGCGAGCATGCCGGAGAAAACCGCCTCGTCCGCATCGACGACGAAGTCCAGCGCCGCGCTGACCTCGACCGTCAAATTCCTTGCCGCCGCCTTTGCCTCGAAGCTGCCATACGCCGACCACAGCGCCGCGCCGGCATCGATGCGTGCGCGGCGAAGTTCGTAGCGCCCCGCGGACAGCTTGGTCAGATCGAGGATCTGGTTGATGAGGCGTAGAAGATTGTGGCCGCCCTCATGGATCAGCGTGGTGTATTCGCGCACCTGGTCCGGGGTGAAGCGGTCGGCCATCGACAGCATCAGGTCGGAGAACCCGATGATCGCGTTCAGCGGCGTCTTGAGTTCGTGGCTCATCGTGCGCATGAGCGTCGTCTTGGTCGTATCCGCGCTGGCTGAGGCTTCGTCGAAGCGGCGCGTGAGGTCCGCGAGATAGCTCGCCTGCGCGGCAGCGGCATCGCGCGTCTCGGCGAGGGTCTTTGTCTGCTCTTCCAGCGCACGCTCTGCACGGCGCCGCTCGCTGATGTCGGTGTAGATCACGACGCGGCCGTCGGCGGCGACGCGGTCGCGCATCACGAAGGCTTCACCGTTCTTGAGTTCCACGGTCATCACGCCGGCCGGGCTGCGATGCGCTTCGATGCGGCGCGCGACCCACTGATCCGGAGGTTCGCGGTGTTCGATGCGCTTGCTGACCCGGGCGCGCTCCATCAATTCGTCGAAGCTGCGGCCCAGGAGCTCCGCCTTCGATGCGAAGCCGAAGAAGCCGGCATAGGCATCGTTGCAGACCACGACGCGATCCTGCTTGTCGAAGAACGCGAACGCGTCTGCGGTCAGCGCCACGGCTTCTTCCAGCCGGGTCTGGGAGATGCGCGCTTCGGTGACGTCGCTCCACAGCGCGATCCAGCCGCCGGCGCGCGTGCGGCGCGCCTTGATCTCGATCGTGCGGCCGTCGGCCAAATGGATGTCGAGCGGGCGATAATCCCCCTTGAGAAGCTGGGCGCGGCGGCGCGCGATGAAGGCCTCGGCGTGCTGGGCATCGGTCTTGGCGATCTCTCCGCCCGCGATTTCCAGGCGAATAAGCTGTTCATAACTCTGTCCCAAAAGGACATCGCGCGGCGGCAGCGAGCGGAACAAATAGTTGAGGTGCTGATTCGCGAACACCAGCCGCTCGCGCGAATCGAACACCGTCACCGCGACGCGCAGGCAATGCAGCGCATCGACAAGCTCTGGTGCTGCCGCGTCATCGAAGTCGAGCGCGGCCAACGCCGGTGAAAGGGCGAGATTCAAAGGCTGGAGTTCCCCGTACAGCGCGCAGACAGTGGCAGAAGCAAATTAGTGAAAAGTTTCGGCAATTCTCCACACTCTGGGAGAGGCCGCCCGAATCGCGCCACCATCCTTAAGCAGTCGTAAACGGGGTGGTCTTCAAACCTTGCGAATTAACGAACGAATTCGAATGCGATTCAAGTTTCGTTAAGTTTGCACGGCCACGATGGAACTCAGATTCGGGCAAGGCGTATTCGGTTAATGGGAATTCACCAAAAGCTTCGCGTTGCCTCCGACGTCGGCGAGACGGCGCAGCGCAGGCTTTTCGTCAGTATACAGATTGCCAAGGCGGGAATCGGCGCTGTGCTGGCGGCCGGCTTTGTCGGGCTGATCGGCCGGCCCGATCTTCTGGAGACGATCGCGCTG